>NZ_JBEZGX010000016.1:0-147640 GCF_040650235.1 Kitasatospora sp. NPDC048722 | reverse complement strand
GATGATCTCGGTGGTCTCCGCCGTGGTGTCCCGCTCCATCAGCTCGACCCTGGTCACCGGGGCGACCTGGACCTGGAGGTCCACCCGGTCGAGCGTCCGCCGAGGCCGTCGAGCTCGCCGCCGAGGCCGGCCGGACCGCCCGCACCAACCTGCGCCTGCTGGCCGCCGCCCGGGTCTTCGTGATCGCCACCCAGGTGCTCCAGGTCAAGGGCGCGCTCGACCTCCTGGACAAGTTCACCGCCATCGCCCGGCGCGGACTCTCCGGCCAGGGCCTCGTCCTGCCCCACGAGGTGGCCGCGGCGGGCCGGCTGGCCACCGAGGCGGCGGCCTGGCGGGACGCGGCCGCCGAGTTCTCCGGCCGGTTCCAGGGCGAGTCCTTCCGGCTGCTGGGAGCGGCGGCCGATCCCGCCACGGCGGGCCGGACGGCGGGCGGGCTCTCCGAGCGGGTCGACCAGCTCACCTCGTCCCGCTGGGAGCTGCCCGCCAGGATCGCGAAGGTCGAGGACGCCCTCGCCGCGGTCCGGGCCAAGCACCGGGCCGCCGTCGCGATCCTGGAGTCGCCGTCGGCCAGCGGCGCGATCGCGGCCGCCACCCAGGGCACCGGCGAACTCGCCGAGCTGTTCGCCGCCTCCGTCGACCTCGAACGGATCGAGAACTCCCTGGACAACACCCTCACGGCCCTGCGCGCCGTCGACTCGACGGTCTCCGCGGACATCGCGTTCGGCACCGCCTGGAGCGACGCCCTCTTCGGCACCTGCGTCCGCGGCGGGGTCTGTTCCCAGACCACCCTGGAGATCCCGTTCGTCGGCACGTCCAGGCTGCGTTTCCTGCCGGGAGAGGAGGGGCCGTGACCGCGTTCCCCGAGGCGTTCAACCCGGTGCGCGGCGGGTTCGTGCTGGTCGACCCCGACCGCGGCACCGTGCGGCGCACGATCCCGTTCCAGTACAACCCGGACACGCTCACCCGCACGCTCACCCCGCAGGGCATCGGCAGCGAGCCCGGCGACCGGCTGGAGGTGCTGCGGCTCAAGGGGCCGGCGCACGAGCAGTTCCGGTTCGACGCCGAGTTCGACGCCGCCGACGCCCCGGAGAAGTACCCGGACGGGCTCCACCCGGTGCTCTCCGCACTGGAGTTGAGCATGTACCCGACGGTCGATCAACTGCGCCACGAGGACGCCCTCGCGCGGGCCGGGCAGATCGAGGTGGCACCGATGGAGTCGCCGCTGCTGGTCCTGGTGCTCGGTCCCAGGCGGGTGGTGCCGGTGCGGATCACCGAGTTCACCGTCACCGAGGAGTTCTTCGACCAGGCGCTCAACCCGGTGCGGGCGAAGGTCGGGGTGGGCGTTCGGGTGCTCACCGTGGACGACCTCGGCCACCAGCACCACGGCGGGGTGCTCTACCTGACCTACCAGGGCCGCAAGGAGGCCTTCGCGCAGTCCGTCCGCAATCCGGTCTCCGACGTCGGCACCCCGCGCGTCTGACCGACCCCACGAGGAGACAGCCGTGTTCGCCCTCACCAGCCGCTACCGCACCCTGCCGACCGCCACCCACCGCCTGCCGGACGGGCGGACGGTGACGTACGTCCGGCGGCGCTTCCTGCCGCACCCGGAGGACCTCACCCTCCTGCGCGAGCACGTCGTCGCGGCGGGCGAGCGGGCGGACCGGATCGCCTTCGCCGAGCTGGGCGACGCCGAGCTCGCCTGGCAGCTCGCGGACGCCAACCGGGCCGACGACCCGAACGAACTCGCCGTCACCGGGAGGCGGTTGCGCGTGACACTGCCCGCCGCACCGGGGCCGGGCGCCGCCTCGCTGCTCGTCCCCGGAGCGCTCAATGGCTAGGAGCGTCCAACTCCTGCTCCGGATCGGCGACATCGTCACCGCGCCCGCGCCGCAGCCGCTCATGGACGCGCTGCAGTCCGTGCAGGTGACGTCGAGCGCCGGGGCCCGCAGCGGCTTCCAACTCACCTTCGCCGCCAGCAAGAAGTCCGTCATCACGCGGACCCTGCTGCCGGCCGGCCTGCTCGACCCGCCCGCCCGGGTCGTGATCGCCGCGATCGTCGCCGGCTCCACCGAGGTGCTGATCGACGGCGTGGTCACCCGGCACGAGCTCAACCCCGGCGACGCGCCCGGCACCGGCACGCTCACCGTCACCGGCGAGGACCTCACCCTCCTCATGGACCTGCGCACCGAGCACGCCTGCTACCCGGCCATGCCGCACGACGTCCGCGCCACGCTCGTCCTGCTCAAGTACGCACTGTACGGCGTCGTTCCGGTCACCGTCCCGCCCGTCGTCCCGACCGTCCCGAACCCGCTCGACCAGATCCCCGTCCAGTCCTCCACCGACCTCGCCTACCTGCGCAGCCTCGGCCAGGAGGTCGGGTACACCTTCTACCTCGTGCCGGGGCCGGCCCCCGGCGCGAGCATCGCCTACTGGGGCCCGGAGGTACGCATCGGCGTGCCGCAGCCCGCGCTGACCGTCAACTCCGGCGCGGCGGACAACGTCGAGCACCTGTCCTTCTCCTTCGACGGGCTCGCGCGCACCCAGTACACCGTCCGCATCACCGAACCCACCACCAAGATCGGCGTCTCGGTGCCGATCCCGAGCCTCAGCCTCCTCAAGCCGCCGCTCGCCGCGCGCCCGGCCGTCGCCCTGCGCGAGGAGCCGCTCGTCAAGGTCACCGACCGCTCGCTCACCGACGCGATGCTGCGCGCCGTCAGCGTCACGTCCCAGGCCGCCGACGCCGTGTCCGGACAGGGCAAGCTCGACGTCCTGCGCTACGGCCGCGTGCTCGCCGCGCGCGGCCTCGTCGGCGTACGCGGCGCGGGCCTCGCGTACGACGGCCTGTACTACGTCAGCAGCGTCACCCACGACCTCAAGCGCGGCGAGTACACCCAGAGCTTCACCCTCGCCCGGGACGGCTTCGTCCCCTTCACCGACCGGGTGGCCCCGTGACCGCGCCCAGTGCCAACCAGCAGCCCGACTTCCGCGACCTCTACCGCGGCGTCGTCGTCTCCAACTTCGACCCGCTGCAACAGAACCGCGTCATGGTCCGGGTCGACGACGTCCTCGGCAACGACCCGTGCATCTGGGCCGTCCCGCAGTACGCGACCGCCGGGATGCACGTCGTACCGGCCGTGCAGTCCGGCGTGTGGGTCACGTTCGAGGACGGCGACGTCAACCGGGCCGTGTGGACCGGGTTCTGGCGCGGCGGGACGATCGAACAGCCGCCGGTCGCCGCGCTCGTGCCGCCCGAGGTGCCGCAGGTCGTGCTCAGCACCCCGGGCGGCAACTACGTGCTGCTCACCGACGCCACCGAGCCCACCGGTGGCATCCGGCTCCAACTGCACGGCGCCGCAGGGCCGTACATCAAGCTCAGCGAGGCCGGGATCGAACTCTCCTGCGGGCCCGGCCTCGCGAGCATCCGCCTCGCCGGCACCTCCGTGATCATCAACAACGGCACGCTCGTCGTGCCGCAATAGCGCTTGGGGGACCACATGCCCGGCCTCGCCCTCCACACCGGAGCGACCATGACCTGCCCGCACGGCGGCACCGTGACCATCCTGCCCGCCGGGCCGCCCGGGGCGCTGGTCCAGGGGATGCCGGTCGCGACCGGCGCCGACCGGCTCGTGATCGCGGGCTGCGCCGTGACGCCGCCGTGCGCGACCGTGCAGTGGGCGAACGTGTCCTCCGTCCTCGTCGACGGCGCGCCGCTGCTGGTGCAGGCGCCGCCGCCGACCCCGCCGCCCGTGCCCGGCGGCGGGGTGTGCATCGGGTCGCCGACTCCCGCTCCTCCACTGGTCCTCGCGATGCAGACCCTCGTCACGGGGCTGTGAGCCATGGACCCGGCCTTCCCCTTCCGCATCGACGGCCGCGGCCGCACCGCCGAGGCCGCCTACCCGGACCACGTGCGCGACATGATCGAGCAACTCCTGTTCACCACCCCCGGCGAGCGCGTCAACCGCCCCGACTTCGGCTGCGGCCTGCTCGACCTCGTCTTCGAGCCCGACAGCGTCGAACTCGCCGCCGCCCTCCAGGTCTCCGCCGAGGGCGCCCTGCACCGCTGGCTCGGCGACGTCATCGTCGTCGACTCGCTCCGGGTGACGGCCGAGGAGAGCACCCTGCGCATCGAGCTGCGCTACGTGCTCGTCGCCACCGGCGAGGTCCGCACCGCCGTCCTCGAAGGGAGCGTGGCGCCATGACCTGCTCGGACGAGCGGCGGCGCGCCAAGCTGCGCACCTCCGACCTCAACGGCATCGACAGCGTGGACGTCCTCGACGAAGCCCTCGTGGTCGTCCTCTTCGGCAAGGCGCCCGCGGGCCTCACGCCCGCCAACTTCCGCATCGACGGCGGCGAGCGGATCACCGGCATCACCGTCACGGCGGTGCGCCGCGAAGCCGACGCGGAAAGGGAGTTGGCCGACCGACTCGTCCTCGCCGTCGATCGGCCCGGCGATCTCTCCGCCTACCGCCTGAGCGTCGTCCGCGCCGACCCGCACGGGCGGCCGAGCACCGACCCGTACCCCGGATTCGACCCCCGGTACGCGAGCGCCGCGTTCACCTTCCGGCCCGAGTGCGCTTCGCTCGACTGCGCCCCCGCCGCCACCTGCCCGCCCGCACACCCGCCCGCACCCGAGATCGACTACCTCGCCAAGGACTACGCGAGCTTCCGCCAACTCCTGCTCGACCGGCTCGCCCTGACCATGCCGACCTGGACCGAACGACACGTCCCCGACCTCGGCATCACCCTCGTCGAACTCCTCGCCCACGAGGCCGACCGCCTCGCCTACCGCCAGGACGCCGCCGCCACCGAGGCCTACCTCGACACCGCCCGCCACCGCGTCTCCGTGCGCCGCCACGCCCGGCTCGTCGACTACGCCATGCACGACGGCTGCGCCGCCCGCGCCTGGGTCTGCCTGCAGACCGACGAGGAACTCACCCTTCCCGCAGGGGACTTCCGCTTCCTCACGCTCGCCCCCTCCGTCCTGCCCGAGCTCGGCCCCGCCCTGCTCGCCGCCGACCTCCAGCAGCGCCGCCACCTGCCGCCGTACCAGGTCTTCGAACCCGTCCACGCCGAATCCGTGCCGCTGCGCCCCGCCCACAACCTGATCCACGTGTGGACGTGGGGCGACGCCGAGTGCTGCCTCCCGGAGGGTGCCACCTCGGCCTCCCTCGTCGACGGTTCATCGAATCGGCGGGCCCTGTGCCTGCGCCCCGGCGACGTCCTGGTCTTCGAGGAGGTCCTCGGCGCCAGGACGGGCGCCCCCGCCGACGCCGACCGCACCCACCGCCAGGCCGTCCGCCTCGTCACCGTCACCGAGGACCTCGACCGGCTCTACGACCAGCCCCTCCTGCACGTCACCTGGGCCCGGGAGGACGCGCTGGCCTTCCCACTCTGCGTCAGCGCGCGCGGCGGCCCCGACTGCACGGACCTGGAGGTCGGCGTCGCGCGCGGCAACGCCGTGCTCGTCGAGCACGGCGAACGCATCGACTGGTGCCACCAGCCGGCGGAGCCGATCGACGTGCCCGTCGCGCCGCCGCAGGAACCCGGCTGCTCCTCGTGCTGCTCCTCGTGCGGTTCCTCCTGCGGTTCCTCCTGCGGTTCCGACGACGCCCCCGGCCGGCCGGCCTACCCGCCGCTGCCCGTCCGCTTCTCCCCCGCGCTGCGCCGGCTCCCCGTGACCCAGAGCGCCCCCTTCCCCACCGACGCCGTCATCGCCGCCGCCCAGGCCGCGCGCCTCCTCGGCCTGCCCGACCGCGCCCGGCAGCGCCTCACCGCGATCTGGCACCGCCTGCCCCCGCACGACGGCACGCTCACCTCAGCCGAACGCGCCTACCTGGTCCTGCTGTTCGACGAGACCGTCCTCCAGCGCCTCGGTGCCGACGAGCACCCGCGTGACGCGCTGCGCACCCTGCTCGCCCGCTTCGACGACCTCCTCGCGACCGAACTCGCCCGCTGGCGCGAGCTCGTCCGCCGGGCGAGGGCCGGCCAGGTGCTCCGGCACGACGTCGAGGGCTGGGAGCTCGGGCAGAGCTGGGGCGAGGACGAGGCCGAGCAACTCCGGGAGGACGACCCCGCGTTCCGCGGCCCGGCCTCGCTCGCCACCACCCCCGACCCCCGCACCGCACTGCCCGCCGTCCGGCTCACCGACCAGGACGGCCGCGACTGGCGCCCCCGCCACGACCTGCTGGACAGCGGCCCGGCGGACCGCGACCTCGTCGGCGAGACGGACGACGACGGCGTCCTGCGGCTGCGCTTCGGCGACGGCCGGGCCGGCGCTGCCTTCCCTCTCGCCGACTCCCCCGGCGTGCAGTGCACCGCCCGCTACCGCGTCGGCAACGGCACGCCCGGCAACGTCGGTCCCGAGGCGATCAACCGGATCGTCCTCTGCGCGACCCGCCAGCACGGCATCCGTGCCGTCCGAAACCCGCTGCCCGCCGCCGGCGGCGTCGATCCCGAGCCCGTCGACGACGTCCGCCGCCTCGCGCCGATCGTGCCGACCACCCGGCTCCTGCGCGCGATCACCGCGGACGACTACGCGGCGCTGGCCGCTGCCGTCCCTGGCGTCCGCCGGGCGGCGGCGGACCTCCGCTGGACGGGCAGCTGGTACGAGGCCCAGGTGGCCGTCGAGGCCTTCGGCACCGGGACGGCCCCCGACGCGCTGCTCGACACCGTGCGGACGGCGTTGTTCCGCTACCGCCGGATCGGCCACGACCTCGCGGAGTTCACCGCGACACCCGTCCCGCTCGACGTCGCGCTCCGCGTGCGGGTCGAGCCCGACCACGTCGCCGGGCACGTCCGCGCCGGGCTGCTGGCCGCCTTCGCCGCGCTCTTCGCACCGGACGCGCCCGTCTTCGGCGACCCCGTCCGGGTCAGCCGGCTGGTCGCGGCGGCGGCGTCCGTCCCCGGCGTGCGGCACGCCGAAGTCACCCGCCTGCACCGCCTGTTCGCCGATCCGGCCGACCGCGGCGACGCGCTCACCACCGGAGTGCTGCCGATCGGGCCACTGGAGGTCGCGCAGCTCGACAACGACCCGTCCCGGCCCGAACACGGCCGCCTCGCACTCGACTTGGAGGGCGGCCGATGACCTGCGCGTCCGGCTCCTGCGCCGGCACCTGCTGCACGGGAGTGGCAGCCGTCACCCCGACGCCCGTCTTCAATCCGCCCGGGCAGCCCGCGCTCGCCTACCGCGCGGGCACCTACGCGACCTTCCGCGAGTCCATGCTCGCCCGGCTCTCCGGCCGCCGCGCCCTCGACCCGCTCACCACCCGCGAACCGGACGACGCCGCGATCGCCCTGCTCGACTGCTGGGCGGTGGTCGGCGAGGTGCTCACCTTCTACCAGGAGCGCATCGCCGACGAGGGCTACCTGCGCACCGCCACCGAGCCGGAGTCGCTCGACCACCTCGGCCTGCTCGCCGGGCACCGTCCCCGTCCGCCGCTCGGGTCGAGCACCCACCTCGCGTACACGCTCGACCCGGGGGCGCACACCCTCATCCCGGCCGGGTCCGGGGTGAAGAGCCAGGCGGCGGCCGGGCAACTGCCGCAGACCTTCGAGACGAGCGAGGACCTCGTCGCCCGCGCGGAGTGGAACACCCTCGCCGTCCGCCTGACCGACCCCCCGGACATCACGCGCGACACCGTCGACGCACTGGTCACCTTCGCCGTGGACGGGACGACCGCCAACCTCCGCAAGGGCGACCGGCTGTTGTTCACGTTCGCCCCGAGCGGCCTCGCCCCCGACGTCCACGCGCGGACGGTCGCCGAATCCACCGTCGACTTCACCGCCGGACGGACCGAGGTCATGCTCGTCTCCGCCACCACACCGCTCGGTGCCTTCACCGCCGCCGTCGCCGCCCTCGCCGACGCCGTGCGTGCCGCCACCGGGGACGCGGTGACGCGCACGGACCCGGTCGCGGCACGTGTCGTCAGTGACATCCTCACCCCGCTCGCCGCCCTGCTCCTGCCCACTCTCACCCCGGCCGACGCCCTGTTCGAGGTCGCCCCAGAGCTCCAACGGCTCGCGGAGGCCGTCGCGTTGGCCGCCCGCGGCGCGAGCTGCGCGCTCGCCGACTGGCTCGGCGGCGACCTCGCCACCGGCCCGAGCGCCCTCGCCACCGTCCGGCACGACGGCGCCGCCCTGCTCGTCCTGGCCGCCCGACTGGCCCGCCGGACGGATCCCGAGCTCACCCGGCTGCGCTCGCTCGCCCGCTCGCTGGTCTGCCCGGTGAGCTGCGAGTCGGACCTCACGGACGGTGGCGACAACTGCCCGGACCCCTACCAGGCCGTCGGGCTGGTCGCGTTGACACCCGTCCTGCCGGCCCTGCGCCGCCCGCCGTCCCGCCCACCGACGTCGGCGCGTGCCCTGGACACGTCCGTCCGGCAGCTGTTCCAGCCCGACTCGGACGCCCACCCGCGGCTGCTCGCCGCCGCCGATCCCAGGCTCGGCCGGCTGTACGACGCGTGGCGGGGCGAGCGGATCACCGACCCGCCACCGCTCGCCGGGCTCGTGGTCCTGCGGGTCCGCGCCGCCGTCGCGCTGGCCCGGCGAAAGACGCCCGCCTCCGACAACCTCGTCGACCAGATCCTCCTCGGCTCCCTCCACGACACGGTCCTCCCCGGGCGCCCGGTCCTCGTCGGCACCGGCGACGGCACGGACACGCTGGTCCTCTTCCCCGACCGCGTCCTGCCCGCGCAGCTCGACGTGACCGACCCGAGCGGCCGGAGGATCGGCGAAGTCACCGTCACCATGCTGGAGTTCGACACCCCGGTCGACGCTTCGAAGCTCGCCGGGGGCACCCCGCTGTGGGCCCAGGGCGAGCCGCTCACCCCCGTCGGCGCGCCGCTCCCCGACGACGTCGGCGCCGCCTCGATCGACCTCGCCCAGTGCTACGACGGCCTCAAGCCCGGCCGCTGGATCGTCGTCTCCGGCGAACGCACCGACGTCCCGCACACCGGCGGTGTACAGGCCGCCGAACTCGCCATGATCGCCGGCGTCGGCCAGCGGCTGGACCGGACGGTCGACGGAGAGCCGGTGCTCCAGCGCGGCCAGGGCCCGCAGACCCGTCTCCTGCTGGCCAACGACCTCGCCTACACCTACCGCCGTTCCAGCGTCACGGTCTTCGGCAACGTCGTCGCCGCCACCCAGGGCGAGACTCGCGACGACGTCCTCGGCAGCGGCGACGCGGGCGTGCCGGGCCAGGCGTTCCCGCTGCACTTCGTCTCCGACCCCACCCCGCTCACCTGGACCGCCGCCGACAACCCCCTCGGCGCACAGAACTCCCTCACCCCCCGCGTCAACGGCGTCGCCTGGCACGAGACCCCCGCCCTCGCACTCAACGGCCCCGACGACCACGCCTACGAACTGCGTGGCGCCACCGTCGCGTTCGGCGACGGCGTGCACGGCGCCCGGCTCCCCACCGGCACGCAGAACGTCACCGCCCGCTACCGCACCGGCGCGGGCGCCGCCGGCAACCTCCCCGCCGGCAAGGTCAACCAGCTCGCCGCCCGCCCGCTCGGCGTCAGCGCCGTCACGAACCCGTTGCCCGCCACGGGCGGAGCCGACGGCGACGGCCCCGACGACGCGCGCACCGTCATCCCGCTGCGGCTGCGGGCGCTCGACCGGCTGGTGTCCGTCCAGGACTACGAGGACTTCACCCGGGCCCGGGCGGGCATCGGCAAGGCGAGCGCCGCCAAGCTCTTCGACGGCACCCGGGAAGTGGTGCACGTGACCGTCGCGGCCGTCGGCGACGCGCCGATCGACCCGCTGTCCGACCTGTTCACCGCGCTCGAACGCGCACTGGTGGACTTCGGGGACATCGGCGTCCCGGTCCGGGTGGCCGCGCGGGAGCTGCGGCTGATCGTGCTGGACGCGGGCGTCAAGGTGCTGCCCGACTACGCGTGGGAGCTCGTGGAGCCCGCCGTCCGGGCCGCGCTGGCGGCCCGGTTCGGCTTCGCCGCGCGGACGCTCGGGCGGCCCGCGTACCTGAGCGAGGCGATCGCGACGATCCAGGGCGTCGAGGGCGTGGACCACACGGACGTGCAGGTCTTCGCGGACGTTCCCGGAGACGTCACGCCGATCCGACTCGCGCAGCTAGCTGCCGGATTGACCACGGCCAACGCCTGCCTCCCGGCACTGCCGGCCCACTTCGAGCAGATCCGGCACCGGATCGTCCGCGGCGACACGCTGACCACGGTCGCCCAGCGGTACGGCCTCGGCCTCGCCGAACTCGCCGCGCTCAACCCGGCGCTGGACTCCCCCACGCTCCACACCGGCCGCCACCTCACGGTGTACCGCGACATCCGCCCCGCTCAGCTCGCCGTCCTCCCCGCCGACGTCCCCGAGGCCCTCACCCTCCGGAGGATCCCGTGACCGCCGACCGCCCGTACGGCCTCCGGCCCACGGCCGTCCGCACCCGAGCGCCCTCCTCACGTCCCGCACCATCCCCCGCACCCGCGCCGACCACCCCCAGCCCGCGGAGGGTCCCGTGACCGCCGACCGCCTGTACGACCTCCTCCCCGCCGTCGTCCGCACCCGCGACGCCGAACAGGGCTGGCCGCTCAGGGCGTTGATCGGCGTCATCCAGGAGCAGGCCGACGTCATCGAGGCCGACATCGACCGGCTCGCCGACGACTGGTTCATCGAGACCTGTCAGGCCTGGGTCGCCCCCTACCTCGGCGAGCTCGTCGGCTACCGCGTCCTGCCCGGCTCCGCCGGGGCCCTGACCGCCCTGCCCGGCGGCACCCCCACCGAGGCCGCCCGCGCTCTCCTCGCCGCCGTCGCCGGCCGCCGCGACGTCGCCCACACCGTCGCCAACCGCCGCCGCAAGGGCACCCTCGCCCTCCTGGAACAGCTCGCCGCCGACGTCGCCGCCTGGCCCGCCCACGCCGTCGAGCTCCGCACCCTCCTCGGCCTGACCCAGCCCGTCCGCGTCCTCGGCCGCGACCCCCGCGCCGACCGCCGCCGGCTCGCCCGAGGCCGCACGGCCGGCCTCCACGCCGTCGACGAACTCGACCGCCTGGGCGGCCCGTTCGAGCGCACCGCCCGGACGGTCGACGTCCGCCGCATCAACTCGGCCCGCACCCAAGGCCGTTACAACGTCCCCGAGGTCGGCCTGTACCTCTGGCGGCTGCGCCCGTACCCCGTCACCCGCGCCCCCGCCCACTGCGACGACCGCGCCCGCACCCACTTCACCTTCAGCGTGCTCGGCAACAGCGCGCCGCTGATCGTCAACCCGGTGCCCGTCGACCCGGCGGTCGCGCCCGGGGCGCGCCTCGCCGACGAGAGCACCGTGCCGGCGTTCATCCGCCGCCGCGCCTTCGCCGAGCGCACCGCGCAGTTCTACGGTCCCGGCAAGAGCCTGTGCATCCACGTCGGTGACGAGCCCGTGCCCCTGCACCGGATCGTGCCCGCCGACCTCACCGGCTGGCGGCACCACCCCGCCAACGACCAGGTCGCGGTCGACCCGGTCCTCGGCCGGATCGCCTTCCCCGCCCGCCACGCGCCCACCGAGGGCGTGTGGGTGGACTACCACTACGGCTTCGGCGCCGACCTCGGCGGCGGCGAGTACGTCCGCCCGCTCGACCTCCGCCGCCCGCCCGCCCTCTACCAGGTCGGCAAGGGCCGCGAGCTCGCCGGCATCGACGCCGCGCTGCGCCGCTGGCAGGCCGACAAGGCCGCCGACCCGGTCGGCAGGCGCGAGGCCGTCATCGAGATCACCGACAACGGGGACTACCTGGAGCACCTCGCCGTCACGCTCGACCCCGGCGACCACCTCACCATCCGCGCCGCCCAGCGGACCCGGCCGCTCGTGCGCGTCCTCGACCGGAGCAGCAACCGTCCCGACGCCCTGCACGTCATCGGCCCCGGCCCCTTGCCCGGCGGGAAGCCCCCGTGCATCACCTTCGACGGCCTCCTGATCGCCGGCCGCGGCCTGCGCGTCTCCGGCGGCGTCCGCGCGGTCACCGTCCGCCACTGCACGCTCGTGCCCGGCTGGTCGCTCGACCAGGAGTGCAACCCCGAGCACGTCGAGGAGGCGAGCGTCGAACTCGCCGACACCCCGGCCTGCCTCCGCGTCGAGCACAGCGTCCTGGGCCCGGTCGTCGTCAACGCCGACGAGCTCCACGCCGAGCCCAACCGCGTCTCGCTGCGCGACAGCGTCCTCGACGCCACCGCCGACGGCCTCGCCGCCCTGTCCGCCCCGGACCGCCGCCCGGCCCACGCCGTGGTCGACCTGCGCCGCACGACCGTCTTCGGCTCGGTCCTCACCCACGCCGCCGGCCTCGTCGAGAACACCATCGTCACCGGCTGCCTGCACGTCGACCACCGGCAGTCCGGCTGCGTCCGCTTCACCCGGCTCGGCCCCGGCTCCCGCACGCCCCGCCGCTTCCACTGCGTCGACGGCACGTCCCTCCCCCGCTTCACCAGCACCCGCTACGGCACCCCCGGCTACGCCCAACTCGCCCAGGACTGCCCCGAGGCGATCCGGCGCGGCGCCGACGACGGTTCCGAGATGGGCGCCTTCCACGACCTCTTCCAGCCCCAGCGCGAGGACAACCTCCGGCTGCGCCTGGCCGAGTACACCCCCGCCGGCTGCGACGCCGGCCTCGTGATCGTCACGTGACCGCCCCTTAGGAGCCCGTCCATGCAAGGCGACTTCTCCCGCACCACCTTCGACCCGCGCAAGCACTACTCCGCCGTCCTCACCCAGCAGGGCCGCGTCCAGCTCGACGCCGACCTCAACGAACAGGGCGCCCTCCTCCTGCACCAGCTGCGCACGACGATCGCCGACCTCCTCGGTCCCGCCGTCGCACCCGCCGCCGGCGGCGGCTTCGCGATCGACTCGGTCACGGGCAGGAAGCCCCAGGAGGACCTGAAGATCCCGGCGGGCCGGATGTACGTGGACGGCATCCTGATCGAGAACGAGCTCGACACCACCTACTGGACCCAGCCCGACCTCCGCCTCGACCCGACCGATCCCTCCGCCCGACTCCCGCAGGACAAGCCTTTCGTGGTGTACCTGCGGGTGTGGGAGCGGCTGATCACCTCCCTCCAGGACCCGGCGATCCGCGAGGTCGCCCTCGGCGACCCCGGACCGGACACGGCGGCCCGCGCCAAGACCGTCTGGCAGGTCGCCGCACTCCCGGTGGCCGCCGCCACGACCGCCGACGCACTGACCGAGTTCGCCACCCGCCTCGCCGACTTCCGCCCCACCGGACAGCTGCGCGCCGGCGTCAAGCATCCGCCGGCCGCCCCCGAGAACCGCTGCGAACTGCCGCCGGACAGCCGGTTCCGCGGCCCGGAGAACCAGCTCTACCGCATCGAGGTGCACACCGGCGGCCCCGCCGGGCCCGCCGCCACCAACGCGCCGAAGGCCCGCCGCGGCCACCCGTCCGGCGCGACCTTCAAGTGGTCCCGGGAGAACGCCTCCGTGGTGTTCCCGGTCACCGCCCTCCGCGGCGCGGTCGCCACCGTCTCGGCCCTCGGCCGGGACGGCAAACTCGGCCTGGAGGTGGGCGACTGGGTCGAACTCGTCGACGACACCACCGCCGGGCACGTCGCCGACGACTCGGTCCTCACCGACCCGGCCCGCCCCGCACCCCGGCTGCGCCAGGTCCTCGCGATCGACGCCGTCGACCTCCTCGTCACCCTCGACCGGCAGGACGGCGACAACGACTGCGGACTCGGCCCCCACCCGTTCCTGCGCCGCTGGGACCACCTCGCGGCGGCGGACGACGGCGCACTCCCCCTGGTCGAGAACACCTGGCTCGACCTGGAGGACGGGGTCCAGGTCCGGTTCCAGCCCGCCCCAGGCGCCGTGGCCGGCACCTACCGCCGGGGCGACCACTGGCTGGTCCCCGCCCGCACCGCCATCGGCGACGTCCTGTGGCCCCAGGACGCCGACGGCCCCGCCGCCCAGGACCCGACCGGCGTGCAGTACCACTACGCCCCGCTCGCCTACGTCAACGGCGCCACCATCGACGGGTCCCCCCGCAAGACCTTCCGGCCCCTGGGAAGTTGATCGGCGGCCCCACGGGAACACCGTCGCCCCTCACGCAATGGGGCCGGATGCTTGTCGCAGAGGTCGGGGTCGGACAGGCGATGTGCGGTCCGACCTGCGGTTCACACGCTCCGGACGGCAAGCCTCCCAGCCCGCCTCCATCGCGCGCTCCGCGCTTCCACGGCGGCGGGGTTTCGCGTATAGCAGGTGTACCTCCCGCCACGGGTCGGCGAGCCTGTCGCGCCGGAGCTGCCAGGCCCCGAGAACGCACACGGCGGCCCTCATCTGCGGCTGGCGGCCCCCGGCGTCGGTGTGCGGTGTCGGGCGACGAATGGCGGTCCCGGTGGTGTCCATGGCCGGCCTGTCGTCGGGGTGAAGCTGTCGGTCGAGCCGTGCCAGCGCCGACCGCGGCCGTGTCCATCCCGGGCCGGCTCCGCTTCTGAGGGAAGCGACTGGGCGGTTTCCTCACCATCCGGGCCTCCTCCGTCCTGCCCTTGCGCGCACCAGGGGGCCGCGAACGGGGACCGTGGTGGACTGCGCCGAGAAGACGGTCGAGCCGGTGGAGTCCCGGCCGACCGCCCCCACTGCGTCCTACTTCTCCTCCGGCTCCCAGGCGCGGAGCAGGTCGAGCAGCCCTGCGTCCCCGTCCACGCGCAAGGACTCGGCCTTGATGCGGTCGTACAAGTAGAGGACCAGTTCACTGGCCGTGCCATGGACGGAGGCGCCGGCTGCCTCCGACTCCTCGCCGGTCGCGGCGGTGGGCGCCAGGATGCGGGCGGAGCGTGCGCCGTCGCCGTCGACCGTGAGGCGCCAGGAGCGGCCCTCGGCGGAGTGGAAGTCGAAGGCCGTGGGCTTGTGCGGCCAGGCACTCGGCGTTCCGCAGACGGTGAACAGGAACTCCTCCACACCGTCGAGCGCCACCTCGACCGGCAGCGGCTGCGCAGCGCCCCCGGCGAGCTGCGCGTCGTACGTGTGCACCGCGGTCTCCTGGGCCCGGTGCCGGGCGACACCGCCGGCGGTTTGCGGTGACTGCGACGCGGGCCACCACGTCCAGCAACCGCTCTCCGGGCCTGCCTCGCGCAGGGCGCCCAGCAGGAGCTGCGTCGACGCGGCCAGCCAGGCCAGCAGGGCCTCACGCTCCCGCGGCACTTCCAGAGCGGCACGCGCAGCGGTGGCGTCGGCCGGGGGAGCGTCGGCAGGCCCCGCGCCGACGATGGCGGCCCAGAAACGGTCCCCCCCACCCAGGTGCTTCACCAGATCGAACAGCGTCCACCCGGGGCAGGTCGGCACCTGTGCATCGAGACTGGGCGCGGCGGCGACCGCGGCGCGGAAGGCGGTCGACCGTTCGTCGATCAGTCGCAGCAGGTCAGGAAGCTCAAGATTCTTTTCCACGCCTGATGTCTATCACCGTGCTCGGGTGATCGGACAGCGGTTTTCACAGTCACCGCCGGTTGGCCATTGCGGACGTCCTCGCCTCCCGCCTCCCGCCTCCCGCCTAAAGCAACGGCATTGCCTCCTGCGCTGCCCGGGTATCGAGGTGGCCGGCTCCGAAGTGTTCACGCCAGTCGGCGGCGTTGGCGGCGAACTGCTCCAGTGCGTCGGCGGCCAGGCCGTCCGCGGCGAGGATCCGGCCGTGGAGGGCCCTGCCCGGGCCCGCTCGTCAGGCGCGGGGCAGGGCCGTCAACTGCGGGACACAGGGGCGACATCCGGCCACCCATGCCAGGGCCACCGATCTGCCCTGACGGATCCATGCTTCCAACCCCGGCAGCAAGCGCCCCGTCCAGCGAGGCCTGTCCGCGCCTACCTGGCACCCGCTCGGCCAAGGGGGCCGGCAGACATGACGGTGCAACCCAGGGCGAGCCAGCCGGTCGCGAGCAGCCAGCCGCCGAGGACGTCCAGCGGCCAGTGCACCCCGAGGTAGACACGGCTGAGCCCAACCGCTGCCGCGAACACGGCGGCGAGGGCGGCGGCGCTTCGGGATGCCGCCGGACGGGCTCGGGCGACGGCCAGGGCCAGCAGGCCGGCGCAGACCGCCGAGGTGAAGGAATGCCCGGAGGGGAAGGCGAAGCCGGAGGCGTCGACAGCCCAGTTCGGGCGTGGCGGCCGGGGGCGGGAGAGGGCGTGCATCAGGCCAAGGCGCACAAGTTGACCCAGGCCCAGCCAGAGCACCGGGGCAAGGAGAAGGACCGCCGTACGGGCCGGTGGCCGCGGTGCGGGCAGGCCGCGCAACGCGACAGCGCCGGCGGCCAGGGCCAGTAGGTAGGGCAGCGCTCCGGAGCCGGGCGAGGTGATCACCACGGCCACCGCCCGGGCGGCGGACGGCCGGTGTGCGGCGGACCAGTCGTTGGCGTCCCGCTCGAAGCCGTACGGCGCCCAGCTCCGCCCGGCCAGCAGAGCCGCCAGAGCCGCGAACAGTACGAACGCGACTCCCGCCACCATCGGCCACCGGTACGGACGGCCGGGCCGGCTGGGCGGGCTGGGCGGGCTCAAGGGGTGGCTCGTCACGGGCTGCGTCCTTCCTGAGGGAGCAGGGGGTGCGGTTCCGGCCCCCGGTCCCAACATGCGCCACGACCGGACGGGGGCCCGGGTGGGCGCGCGACAGCGGCTTTCCTCAGGAACGGGCCGGGCGCAGCGTTGGCCTGCTACGACAGTCGGGCGGATGCGCCCGAGCGATCGCCGGTCCGACCGGGTGTTGTCGGGTGGCAGGTCCGGCAGCGGCCTCCCGGGCGACGAGCCGGTGGGCCCGGGCCGTCGGGACCGTGCTCATGGCCCCGACCGGCCCTCTCGGGAGCAGGTGTCTCATTGGGGTGCGTCCGGAGGAGGGTTCTCAAGCTGGTGGATCAGCGCCTTGAGGGCGGCGACCTCGTCGAGCAGGGCCTGTTTGCCCGCCTTGGTGAGGTGGATCCAGGTGCGGGCGCGTCTGCCCTCGTAGCCCTTCTCGACGGTGATCAGCCCTGCCTTCTCCAGTACTGCGACGTGCTGGGAGAGATTGCCGGCGGTCAGGCCAAGCGTGGTGCGAAGGAAGGTGAACTCGACGCGCCTGGCTTCCTTGGCGATCGCGAGGATGCCCAGGCGCACCCGTTGGTGCACGACGTCGTCAAGGCTGGTGGTGGGGTGTCCGTTCATTCGGCCGGCCGCTTCTGGATCCGTTGCTGCAGGGCGAGGCCGATACCACCGAGCAGGAGCACGCCTCCCCCGAGCAGGACGTCCCATCCGCCCCACGGCGACGGGTCGGGCACGTTGTCGGGATCGATCAGGAGGGCGAGATAGGTGCAGGTGACGGCCAACAGCAACCAGCTGCGCTCGATCACGGCGAGCACCAGCAGCGCCAGGCCGATCGCCGCGGCTGGGCTCGTCATCGCGTAGTAGAGCGCGGAGGCGAGGGTCGGTTCGCGGAAATCGGGCGAGGGTGCCGTGCCCAGCACCGTCCACACGGTGTAGCCGGTGGTGACCGAGCCGAGGACGGCGCCCAGTGCCAGGTAGGGGCCGACCCGGGTGCCCACGCCTCGCCGGCGGGCAAGCCGCAGGTAGAACCAGCCGATCGCCGCGAAGGCGAGGCCCATCGCCACCGGGTAGTACCAGATGGCCAGCCGGACGTTGCCGCCCTGCCCGAACCGGACCACTGGCGCCGCACCGAACCGCACCACGGCGAAGACCAGGAGCGGGAACCATGCGCCGCGCTGCTCACGACGGACACGGCGGACCAAGGCCCGCTGCATCGCCAACAGGTCGGCAGGGTCGTCCGGCGATGGGACAGATTGAGTCGTCATGCAGACAGGTTTGCATGACAAACCACTTTTGCATAGAGATGACTTTTCAGTCACCCGCAACCGCCCCGGCGGGCTCCGCCTCGGCAAGGGCTCGCGAAGATCCGCGTGGACGGTCTTGCCCCGGATCTCCAGGGCGGCGGCGAACGGCCACCGGTGCCGCGCGGCCGCCCCACCACGGGAGGCGGGGAGGCGGATTCCCCGCGACCACGCTGCTGATCATCGAAGTACCCGGCCAGCGCTGGCAGACCGTCGGTCCTACAGTGGGCGGCATGACCAGTCCGCGCCCCACCTCGGCCTTCCACACACCCAACGCAGACCCCGCGATCACCGACCGGCTGATCGCCGCACTGGACGTCCAGGCCGCCAATCCCGGTGTCCGGCGGCTGCGGGAGTGGGCACACGCACGGCTTGCCGCACGGCCAGGCGAGCGGGCACTGGACGTCGGCGCCGGGACCGGGTCGGAGACCCGGGTCCTCGCGGCGGCGGTCGGCCCGGAGGGCACGGCGACCGGGCTCGAACCCCACGCAGGGCTGCGGGCGGTAGCCGAGCAGCGCGCCGCCGAGGCGGACAGTTCGGCGTGCTTCGTGGACGGGTCCGCCCTCGCCCTGCCGCTGCCCGACGGCGGCGTGGACGTGGTCTGGTGCGAGCGGGTGCTCCAGCACCTGGACGACCCGGCGGGAGCGGTCGCCGAGATGACCAGGGTCCTGCGCCCGGGCGGGCGGGTGGCCCTAATCGACACCGACTGGGCCACCTTCGTGCTCCACCCGGCCGCCCCGGAGGTGCGCCCCGCGCTGGCCTCCGTCGCCCAGGCCACCGCCGCCACCCCGGACGCCGGGCGCCGCCTGGCGGGCTGGCTGGCCGAGGCGGGCCTGACCGTCGACCACGTGGGCGCCGACGTCCTGCTGCACGACACCGGCAACGTGACCTGGCCGATCGTCCGCGGTCTCGCCACGGCGGCGCTCGGCCGTGGCCTGATCACCGAGAGGCAGCGCGACGGGCTCTACGACGACCTCGCGGAAGCCGCCGAGCGAGGCGCCTTCCACCTGTCGGTGACCGTCTTCGCCGCAGTGGCGCACCGGCCGGGCTGACGTCCCGCCACTCCCCCGGCACCGCTCGCGCAGAGGTCCGGTCCGGCTTCCTGCGCGAGCGGCCGTGACGGCGAGGACTCCCAGCAGGCGGCGCGGTCGTCCTCGGCGGCTTGCGTTCGAGCTCACCAGCACCGGCAGCGGACACGCGCTCACAGGCAGGTTCGAGGTGTTCGGCAACGTGATGCCATCCGGCGCTGGGTCGTCGGCCCAGGCCGCGCTGCCGTATCCGTTCTGGATGGACGCGCCGGGGGGCAGCGCACTGAGTACGGGTCAGCGGGCGATCGAGATCGCGAAGGGTGTGAATCCGCCGGCCCGGATGACGTGCGGGACGAACAAGATCGCGGCCTCCGCGGCGCGGGCGGTCCGGATCCCGCCGAGGTCGGTGATCCACTCCCTGTGCCAGCCGAGGTCGGTGAGCAGTTCACCGACGGTCTGCTTGGCCTGCGGGTCGTCGCCGGAGAGGAACGCAGTCGGTGTCTGGGCGAGCGTGGCCGGCGCGGTCATCACCGGGAACAGCATGGTGTTGAGGGTCTTGACGACGCGGGTTTCGGGGAGCGCGTCCTGGAGCTGTTCGGCGAGGCTTGAGCCGGGGTGGATCAGGTCGGCGGGCATTCCGTCCGGTCCGTCGGTGGTGGCGTTGGAGACGTCGATGAGGATCTTGTCGCGCAGTTCCTCGCTCAGTGCGGCGAGCCGCTCCAGCGAGCCGGCTCCCGGGGTCGCGTTGATGACGATCCGGGCGCTGCGGGCGGCGTCGGCAGCGGCGCCCGGCGAGCGGTCCGCCACGGTCACCTCATGCCCTGCCCGGGTGAGCGCTGTGGCCAGGGTGCCGCCGACGCGGCCGTTTCCGAGAACTGCGATCGTGGTCATGATGGTGTGGTCCTTTACCTGGGTGCGGTTTGTGGTGCGCGGTCAGCGTGAGAGCGTCGCGACGGTCTGGGCGTGGACGCCGGGCGCGGCGGCCAGGAAGCTTTCGCTCTGCGGGGTCCAGGGGCGGCCCTGGGCGTCGGAGATCCGTCCGCCGGCCTCGGTCACGAGCAGCGCGCCGGGCAGCAGGTCCGCGCGGGCGCCGGCGAACTGCCAGAAGGCGTCGATCCGGCCGGCGGCGACATCGGTCAGGTGCAGGGTTGCGGGCACGGCGGTGCGCACGACGAGCGCGTCGAACAGCATCGCGGTGATCGAGGAGCCGACGCGCCGCACGACCTTCTCGTCCTCGTCGGGGCGGGCCTGGCTGGTCGCCACGATGCTCAGGCCGAGGTCCGCGCTCGGGGAGACGTGCAGCGGCCGGCCGTCGAGGTGGGCGCCCGCGCCGGTGAGCGCGGTGTATGTCTCGCCGGTCAACGGCAGGTGGACCGCGGTGAGCACCGGCTGGTTGTCGCGCACGAGGGTGGCGGTCACCGCCCACTCCGGAAGAGCGTGGAGGTGGTTGACGTTGCCTTCGGCCGGATCCACCACCCACCACTCGCCGGGCGGCAGCGCCCCGCCGTCGAGCTCGTCCTCCACCCACCCGGCCTGCGGGCGCAGGCGTGTGAGGCGGGGGCGCAGGATGTCGAGGGCCGTGTCGTCGTTGACGGCGAGCGCGCGCATCAGCTCTTCGCGGCTCTGGTAGCGGACCGCCTCGCCGAAGCGTTCGCGCAGCGCCGAGCCGGCTGCACGCACGGCGATCGCGGTCTGAGCGAGCAGGTCTGTGTCGAACGCGGCGACGTCAGTGGGCTGAAGCATGTCGGACATGGCGAACTCCCTTGCGAAGAGCGGGAAATGGGGCTGTATTGGCCGAAGCGTGCGCTCTGTTCGGCGCTCTGGTCTCGAAGGTATCCAGGCCCTTGATTAACTTCAAATGCATGTAAAGCACGGCTAGGATTACTCACATGCAATTGGATTTGAACCTGCTGGCCGCGCTCGACGCGCTGCTGGAGGAGGGGAGCGTGGCCGGGGCGGCCGCACGCCTGCATGTCACCGCCCCCGCGATGAGCCGGAGCCTGGGCCGGATCCGGCGTACGACCGGGGACCAGATCCTGGTGCGCACCGGCCGCACGATGACCCCGACGCCGTACGCGATCGCCGTCCGGGAACGGGTGCACGAGCTGCTGCACGAGGTCCAAGGGGTGCTCGCGCCGAGCCGTGAACTCGATCTGGCCACGCTGGAGCGCACCTTCACCCTGCGCTGGCACGATTCCCTGGTCGCCTTGAGCGGCCCCGCGCTGCTCTCGGCCGTACGCGAACAGGCGCCGGGCGTACGATTGCGCTTCGTCGCGGAATCGAGCACCGCCACCCCGGAGTTGCGGCGCGGCGAGGTGGAGTTGGAGGCGAACGCCAACCGCCCGAGCGCACCGGACATCCGTGCCGAGAACGTGGGCGAGACCCGCCTCGTCATCGTCGTGAGGCAGGGGCACCCCCTGACCCGCGTCAGGACCGTCACCGCCGAGCGGTACGCCGCCGCGGAGCACGTCACCGTCTCGCGGCGTGGAAACCTCGGCAATGCCCTCGACGAGGCCCTCGCGCGACTGGGCCTCACCCGCCGCGTGGTGGCGACCGCGCCGACCGAGGCGGCCGCGCTGGAGTTCGCACGAGGCTCAGATCTCGTGATCTGCGTCCCCGAGGCCACCACGCGCTCCGCGGTCGACGACCTCGGCCTGGCCGTGCTCCCCCTCCCGCTCGAACTTCCGTCGGCACCGGTGTACCTGTCATGGCATCAGCGGTACGACACCGACCACGCCCACGCCTGGCTGCGCGGACTGGCGCGGGCTGCGCTGGCCATGGGCGCAGCATCGTCGTAACCGGCGCCGTCCGGCCTCTTCACCCATCACCCGGCGGCCGGGCGGCGCGGACCGGGGAAGCGGGCGCGGACGCGGAAGGCGCGGCCGGACGGCGGCGCCTGGTCATGGGGTCGTCATGTCGCAGGCTCTGCCCACGCCGCCATCCCGCCGAACCCCGAACGCCGGGTGGTAGCCGAGGTACTGGCGGTCCTTGTCGAAGAGCAGTTCCCCGCGAGCGTCGCCGCGTGATGACCTTGCCCGGGACTCCAGGAAGCCGGCCTGCCGTGACAGGGTGATCACGCCGACCGACGCGCGCCCTGGTACTACCAACTGGGACTCCCTGAGCGGCGACCTGACCGCCGCGGAGCCCGCTGTGACGGAACGGCGTCGATCTCCCCCTCCCGCTCCGCGGCTGTTCAGCTTGAGCGAACAGTGGTGTCGCAGGTCGGGCAGACCCTCCCGCTCCCCACCCACCTCGGTGGATACCAGGGGGAATCGGGCGTGGAGGGCTTGTAGTCCACGGTCTGCATGAGCCGGGTGTCCGCACCGCACAGCGTGTGATCGCTACGGGCGCCGGGCGCGGACGGGTCGGCCTTGGCCGCGTGCACGGCTCGCACACCCTCGACGTACTCCTCGCCGCCGCTGCCGAGGTGGTCCACCCGCTGGAGCTCGGGTTCCAAAAGCACGATCAGGCTCATCACCCCACCTTCGCCGGGAGCGGGCCGCAGCGCATCCGGGACCGGGCGGTGGGGCAAGCCGGTCCGGGGTTATCCCGCGTGTACGCCCACGCGAGTTGCGGCGGTCACAGAAGCGCGACCGCGCCGACGTGACGGTCCGGGACGTATGACCGGACAAGGCCGCCGGCGCCCTCGCCCTGGACCACGATTTCACGGACCCCCGCATCGACGCCGTGCTCCGCGGCCTCGACCCGACGGAGGCCGCCGTCGCCGACTCTGGGCCTCCCGCACGGCCAGCTGGGCCGACGCCGCCCTCGCCCAAACGACGCCGCCCACGACTACCGGGTCCGCCCCAGGCTCTCCCCCTCGGCGACCGGCACACCCAGCGCACCCTCACTGCGATCGGGGTGAACCGATGAGCCGTCGCCTGCCCGCTCCGGAGGCGGAGCACGGCCCGCTCGTGCGCGTGCCCGCCACACCGACCGGCACCGCCATGGCCGGCTCCGGCTCGGTGGGCGGCGCCCTGCTGCCCGGCACGGTGCCACCCGGCTCCCCGTCCGTGTGGCCACTCGTCGCGCTCGCCCCCGGCTCCATGGCCGACACCCTCGGAGTCCGAGCCCTCCGACGCCGGGGCAGCTGACACGGCGATACCACCGCCGCAGGCCTGACGGGCTGGCAGCCGGAGCGGAAGCCCTGATCCCGGCCGGTGCACCTGGCCGGCCGGGCGCCGCGCTCGCCGAGGTCGACCGCCTCTTCGATCAGTTGTCGACGGCCTGAGCAGCGCGGTGGAGGAAGTCGGCGTACGTGGGCACCCGCGACGGCCGGATCTTCGAGGCCCACCCCGGCGAGACCGTCTCCTGCCCGCCCGGCGAGGAGCACAGGCACGGCGCCGCCCCCGACCGCTTCATGGAGCACATCGCCATGTGGGAGGCGACCGCCGACGGCAGCCCCGAGACGACCTGGGCCGAACCCGTCACCGACCCGCAGTACAACGAGCCCCGCACCCGCCGGCCGTAGCCCGCACCGCCCGCATCCGGGCGGGCGGCCACGGCCCGGGCGGCGGAACCGTGCGGTCGCCGAGGACCGAGCTCGCCCCGACATACCGGCCGCCGAGCGGAGACCGGCCCAGCCCCGGAGGGCATCACCACCGAGGCCTGGCGCCGCCACGTGAGCGCCGGCCGGGACCTGGTCGCCCGGCAGCGCGCCACCGGCACCGGATCGGCGTCCTCGCCCCGGAGACCGTTCCGGCCTATGTCGGCGACCGCCAGGCCGAGGAGGTCCTCGCCCGTATCGCGAACGACATCGGCATCACCACCGGGGAGATCCTCGCCTGCCACCGCTACGCGATCTCCGGAGACGTCCGGGCGATGGGCGCCTGGTAGAACCGCAGGCCAGAGGGGGCGGCCTGTAGATTCACTCCCGTCCCGGAGTCCTCGATCGGGAGAGACCCATGAAACCGCCCCAGGTCAGCGCCCGCCGGTGATGGCCCGTGAGTGTGCGTCTCGGGTCCGGCGGGCGCCTGTCCGAAGGCTACCGGGACACGGTCGGCGGGCCGGGGATTCGTACCCGCCGCAGGATGGTCGCGCTACCCGTGGTGGTAGCGCTCAGATCTGGCGGTCGGGGTCGGAGAAGGTGAGGCTGCCGGGGGCGAGCGGACGGCGGGCCGGGGCAGGTGCGGGCGCGGTCTCGCCGGGCGGCTGGCGGAAGTCGGCGCCCTGCTCTACCGGCAGCAGCCGGCGCACGCCGGACTGGGCCGGCACGGGAGCATCGACGGCGGGCTCGGAGAAAGCGGGCAGCGAGAGGCTGCGACGGGTAACGGTCATGATCACAGTCTCGCAGCTCAGGCGGGCGCAGGTGAGCCGGATCGCTATCACCGGTGATCGCGGTCCGGTCCTGGCCAGCGGGGCCAAAGCAGAAGGCCCGGACGAAGCGTCCGGGCCTGCGTGCAGTTCGCCTGGTCAGGCCTGGCGGGCCTGGTGGCCGCCGTCGCCGTCGCCGTCGCCGCCGCGACGTAGGGGGAGCACGTTGTCGCTGCCGTCGGCCTCCGAGGTGAGCCGGTAGTGGACCGTGTCGTCGATCTTCTCCGTCCAGCCGCGTTCGACGAGCTGGCCGCACAGGCGGGAGAAGAGGGAGGCGTTTTACGGTGATCTCGGCGGCCAGTTCCTTGGCGTCCATCGGGACGACGCCGCTGGAGGGATCCTGGCCAGGCGAGGCGTAGAGCATGACGACCAGGCGCTGGTTGGGGCCAAGGCGCTGGTCAACCGCATGATCTTGCGGACGTCCTCGCGTGAGTCGATCTGCACGGTCGTCACTCCCCCTCGGGCTTCTTGTCGCTGCGAGTCTTGCGCGTCTTGGGCACCGGCTGGAGGCGCCCGACCCGCCGCTGCCGCACCCGGGCCAGCAGCAGGTGCCGGAGGCGCTGCCCGGGGTGCCGCTGGAGGAGCTCGGCTTCCAGGTGCAGACGTCGTACTGCTGCGCGCCGAGGTGGCCGGGCTGTCGGCGGGGCGCTGCTGCGGGTGGTGATGACGCACAGGGCCAGGCCCTCGTTGAAGCGCCCCAGCGCGGTGCGGGCTTCGATGTCATCGTGGAAGCCGGCGTGAGCAGCGCATGGTGATCGCCTCGAAGCGCGAGCGGGCCTCGCTCTTCCCAGCCTGCGCCCGAGAGGCGACCACCGTGCGACCACCAGCCTGGGAAATAGGCCCATGACCTGCGTGTCTCCCTTGGCCACATCGAAGGCGACTATCGCTTCAAGCCGTTGCTCCTGATGACCTCGCCGTACCAGTGCGCGCTGGACTTGGGGGTGCGCCGCTGGGTGGCGAAGTCGACGTGGACGAGGCCGAAGCGCTTGGTGTGGCCTTCGGACCACTCGAAGTTGTCCATCAGTGACCACAGCAGGTAGCCGCGGACGTTCACCCCTGCCTGGATCGCGTCGTGCAGGGCCGCGAGGTGGTCTCGCAGGAACTCGATCCGGTCAGGGTCGTGGACCCGGCCGTTGTCGTCGGGGGTGTCGGCGTATGCCGCGCCGTTCTCGGTGATCCAGATCGGCAGGTCGGGGCAGGCGGCCGCGATTCGCTCCAGTTGCCGACGCAGGCCGTCGGGATCGACGTCCCAGCCCATGGCGGTGGTGCGGAGTCCGGTTGGGTGGAACACGACGTCCTCGGCTCCGACCCAGGGCGATGGCCGGTGATCAACAGTGCCCGCGCCGACGGTGTGCGAGCTGTAGTAGTTGACACCGAGGAAGTCGATCGGGGTGCCGATCACGGCCTCGTCGCCCTCACGGAGGTGGCCGAGGCCGGCGATCGGTTCGATGTGCGCCAGGATGTCGGCCGGGTAGGCACCGGTGGCCACCGGTTCGAGGACGAGCCGGTTCATCAGCAAGTCGATCCGCCGGGCCGCGTCCTGATCGGTCGGGTCGTCGCTCACCGCCTGTACGGGGTAGAAGTTGGGTGCCGGTCCGATTGCCCGGTGTCGACCCTGCACCCGTAGTGCCCTCGTTGCCAGCCCGTGACCCAGGAGCAGGTGGTGAGCGGCGCGCAGCGCGCCCGGCGGGTCCTGCACCCCTGGGGCGTGCAGGCCGCTGGCGTACCCGAGGAAGGCGGCGCACCAGGGTTCGTTGACGGTGATGAAAGTGTCCACCAGGTCACCGAGGCGTTCACCGACCTGTCGGGCGTAGTCGGCGAAGCGCCAGGCGGTGTCACGGGCGCGCCAGCCGCCGCGGTCCTCCAGCGTTTGCGGGAGGTCCCAGTGGTAGAGCGTGGCGACGGGCTTGATGCCGTTCTCGTGCAGGGAGTCGAGCAGCCGTCGGTAGGAGTCGAGCGCCTTCGGGTTGAGCTGGCCGCTGCCGTCGGGCTGGAGCCGGGACCAGGAGAGCGAGAAGCGGTAGGCCTGGAGGCCGAGGTCGGCCATCAGGGCGACGTCCTGCCCGTGACGGTGGTAGTGGTCGCAGGCGGTGTCGCCGGTGGTGCCGTCGACGGTCGCGCCGGGGCTGTGGCTGAACACGTCCCAGATGGAGGGTGTCCGGCCGTCCTCGGAGGCGGCGCCCTCGATCTGGTAGGCGGAGGTGGCGGCGCCCCATCGGAAGCCGTCGGGGAAGCGGAGGAAGGTCTGCTCCGACACGGGTATGACACCTCGGGGACGGAGACACCGGACCGACGGATCGCAGAAGTCCGCGCCGGCCCGGATTGCCTCGACGGTGGGCTGGGCGGGTCAGTGAACGGGCAGGGCCGGCAGTGCCGGGCGTGCGAGTGCAGCCGCGCCGACCAGGCCGGCGCCGGTGCCCAGGGCGGCGGGGAGAACCGCGGTCCGGGCCGTGAAAGGCAGCGTGGCGTAGTCGGCCAGGTGACGGCGCAGTGGCCGGAAGAGCAGGTCGCCGGATCCGGCGACGCCGCCGCCGATGATCGCGGCTTCGATCTCCACCAGGGTGGCGACGGCGGCGATCCCGGCGGCGAGGGCCCGGGCGGCCCGATCGAAGGCGTGCAGGGCGAGTGGGTCGCCCGAACGGGCGGCGGCCGCGACCGCTGCGGCGGAGGTATCGCCGTCGGCGGCCCGCCAACCGCTCTCGGCGGCGGTCCGGGCGATGGCGGTTCCACTGGCGAGCCCCTCGACGCAGCCGCGTGAGCCGCAGGGACAGGGGCGGCCGGAATAGTCGACGCTGATGTGACCGAGGTGACCGGCGTTCCCGGTGGGCCCGGTGTGCAGTCTCCCGTCGATGATCAGGCCCGCGCCGATTCCTGTGGAGACCACCAGGCACAGGGCGTTGTGGTACGGGCGTGCGGCGCCGAGCCAGTGCTCCGCCGCAGCCATCGCCACCGCGTCGCCTCCGAGTACCACCGGCAGGCCGCTGACGGCAGGGTGGCCGGCGACCGCAGTGCGTAGCGGAAACGCCCGCCAGGCGGGAATGTTGACCGGGCTGACGGTGCCGTCCTCGATGTCCACCGGACCGGCGCTGCCGACTCCGACAGCCCGCACGCATGCCCACGAAGGGTGCCTGGCGAGGCTGTCCACCACGTGTTCCACCGCGGCCAGCACCGTACGAGCGTCCTCCCGTACGGGGGTGGGCCGCTGGACCCGGTGGACCAGGGTCCCGTCCGCGTCGACCAGACCGCCCGCGATCTTCGTCCCACCGATGTCCAGCGCCGCCAGCAGGGGGTGCACTGGGGTGGGTCGGTCGTCGACCGCAAGGGCCGATTCGTAACTCATCGTGACGTCTCCGCTGGTGTGACGAAGGAGAGCCCACCCTGCTTCGGGCGTGGTGTCCCCGGGCGGTCCCGGTAATTCTCGCCGTGCTGGACAACGTTGTCCATGGAGCCGTCCGGCCGAGGCCCTTTCGTCATCAAGTTAGGCAAAGGTTTAGTAAATCGAGCGTAGATCGCAAGAAACTGCCTGCATTTCAATGTTGATCGGTCTATGGACATGGCCGCGATGTGACGTCTACGTTAAGCAGCCAACGACGGGAAGGCCGCTTCTCGGCGTTCATGACGATCAGCGCGAAGGATGAGCGAAGATGCGCAGAGAGTGGATGGCCGTCACGGCCGCTTCCATGATTTTGCTCACTGCCTGTAGCAGTGGCGGCGGCGGGACCTCGTCCTCCGCGGCGACCGTCAACTCCGATCCGGCCAAGGTGTCAGGCTCCATCACGGTCCTGACCAATCGGACCGACCAGCTGAACAAGGGAGTCCTCGACAAGTACGCCACCGAGTTCAACAAGACCTACCCGAACGTCAAGGTCAGGTTCGAGGGCATGACCGACTACGAGGGCGAAGTCAAGATCCGCATGAGCACCGAGAACTACGGTGACGTGCTGCCGATCCCGTCCGACCTCTCGATCACCCAACTCCCCAACTTCTTCGCTCCTCTGGGTGACGCGGGAGACCTGTCGAAGCAGTACAACTGGACCGACTACGGCACCGTCGGCGGCAAGGTCTACGGCATCGCCAACTACGGCACCGTCACGGGCTTCGTCTACAACAAGGCGCTCTGGCAGCAGGCCGGCATCACCGAGTGGCCGAGAACCCCGCTGGAATTCATCGAGGACCTGAAGGCCGTCAAGTCCAAGACCCAGGCGATCCCGTACTACACCAACTACCACGACGGCTGGCCGCTGAAGCAGTGGACCGACGCGATCGGCTCGCCGAGCTGCAACGAGAGCGCCAAGGACGCGATGGCCTCCACCGCGACCCCGTGGACCAGCGGCAACGACATCCACACGATCGACAGCCTGCTGTACTCCGTCGTCCACGAGAAGCTGACCGAGCCCGACCCCACCACCACCAACTGGGAGAACTCCAAAACGCTTCTGGGAACCGGCCAGGCGGCCACCATGTACCTCGGCTCCTGGTCCATCGCCCAGATGCAGGACGCCGCGAAGGCCGCGGGGAAGAACCCCGACGACATCGGCTACATGCCCTTCCCCTCGGCGACCGCGGAGGGCAAGCTCTGCACGGTCCTCCAGCCTGACTACAAGTACGGCATCAACAAGCACTCCAAGAACCAGGAGGCGGCCCGGGCCTGGCTGGACTGGTTCATCAACAAGTCCGGCAGCGCCCAAGCCGAACAGGGCATCTCCTCGGTCAAGGGCTCCCCGATGCCGACCGCGCTCAAGCCCTTCGCCGACAAGGGCGTCACCATGATCGGCCAGAAGCAGGAGAAGTCCGCCGCCGTCAAGAAGATCGACAAGGCCGCGGAGATCGACCTCGACGCCCCCGACTACCGGCAGAAGCTCGTCGACATCGCCCGCGGCGCCGGCGCCGGAGACCAGAACGGCTACTTCGCGGACCTGAACAAGAAGTGGTCCGAGGCGCAGAAGACCGTCGCGGGCTGACGGCCCCGAAGGACTGCGGTGCGGCCGGGGCGCACTGCCCTGACCTCCCGGCCGCACCGCGCCCAGCGCCCCCGGCCCCGTGCCCCGGCCGCTCGGCGGTGCCAGGGAGGAACAGCCCCGTCGCCCGGACGGGCGGTGGGAGGGGAGGCGGGCTTCGGGTGTCCGGCTCAACGAAGGACAGGAAGATGACTGCACTGCAGAAGAACCGGAGCGCGATCGTGACGCCGCCCTCCGACAACCGGGCCGCAACGGCCGCGCCGGTCCGGCGCCGAAGGGCCGGCCGAACCCACTGGTGGTTCACGCCCTGGCTCTACCTGCTGGTCCCGCTGGCGCTGCTGGTGACCTTCACGTATCTGCCGATCCTCGACATGCTCGGCTACAGCGTCACCGACTGGGACGGCATCAGCCCCGAGCGGAACAACGTCGGGGCGGACAACTACACGGCGCTGTTCACGCGTCCGGAACTGTTCAAGGTCTTCCTGGTCAGCGGGGTCTACCTGCTGGCCTCCTTCGTCCAGATCGCGATGGCGCTCTACTTCGCCACCGTGCTCAGCTTCGACACCCGCTTCAGGAACCTCTTCAAGGGCGTCCTGTTCTTCCCGTACCTGATCAACGGCGTGGCGATCGGCTTCGTGTTCCTCTACTTCTTCCAGCCCGGCGGCACGCTGGATACCGTGCTGCGCCTGCTGGGCGTCGGCGGACAGCACCTGTGGCTGGGGGATCCGGACCTCGTCAACAAGTCACTCGCGGGGGTGTCGGTCTGGCGGTACATGGGCCTGAACATGGTGTTGTTCCTCGGCGCGATCCAGTCCATCCCGCCCCACCTCTACGAGGCCGCGGCACTCGACGGTGCGAGCCGGTGGCAGCAGTTCCGCCACATCATCGCCCCCAGCATCAAACCGATCATCAGCCTCAGCGCGATCCTCGCGGTCTCCGGCTCGCTGGCCGTGTTCGAGATCCCGTACGTCATGACCGGCGGCTCCAACGGCAGCGAGACCTTCGTCATCCAGACCGTCAAGCTCGCCTTCAAGTTCGACAAGGTCGGCCTGGCCTCCGCCTGCGCCGTCGTGCTGCTGGCCCTGATCCTGCTCGTCACCTGGATCCAGCGCCGCCTGGTGCCGGAGGAGAGGGTTGAACTGTCGTGACCATTCCCACCACCCGGGCCGCCCGCCGGTTCGCCCCGACCCCCCGGGTGCTTGCCGCCAAGGCCGGCAAGTACACCTCCCTGGTACTGGCCAGCGTGATTGTGCTGATCCCGCTGACCGTGGTGCTGTTCACCTCGCTCAAGAGCAGCAACGAGGCACTGACCACGGGCCCGCTTACCCCGCCGGGCGACTGGCTCAACCTCCACAACTACGCGACCGCCTTCCAGCAGGGCAGGATGCTGCAGGGCTTCGTCAACACCACGATCATCCTGGTGGTCTCCACCGCCGGCACCGTGCTGATCGGCTCGATGACCGCCTACGCCATCGACCGCTTCGAGTTCCGGCTCAAGAAACTCGTGATGGCCCTCTTCCTGATCGCCACGCTCGTCCCGAGCGTGACCACCCAGGTCGCTACCTTCCAGATCGTCAACGACCTCGGGGCGTTCAACACCCGCTGGGCACCGATCATGCTCTACCTGGGCACCGACATCGTGTCGATCTACATCTTCCTCCAGTTCATCCGCTCCATCCCGGTCTCGCTCGACGAGGCGGCCAGGCTCGACGGAGCCAATTCCTTCACCGTCTACCGTCGGATCATTCTGCCGATGCTCAGACCAGCCATCGCCACCGTGGTGATCATCAAGGGCATCGCGGTCTACAACGACTTCTACATCCCCTTCCTGTACATGCCCTCGGCCGACCTGGGCACCATCTCCACCTCGCTGTTCCGCTTCAAAGGGCCGTTCGGCGCGCACTGGGAGACCATCTCGGCCGGAACCGTCCTGGTCATCCTGCCGACCATGATCGTCTTCCTCGCTCTGCAGCGCTTCATCTACAGCGGCTTCGCGGCAGGTTCCACGAAGTGATCCGTCCCTCCGGTGCCGCACCTGCGCCGCGTCACCGCCAAGCCGATGAGCGCAGCCGCAGGTGAGCGCGCGCACCACCATCCGGGACGTCGCCGAGCGCGCCGGGGTCTCGCCGGGGGCGGTGTCCCTCGCGCTCAACGACCGGCCAGGGGTGTCGGAACGCACCCGCGCGCGGATCCGCGCGGCCGCGACCGAACTCGGTTGGGTGCCCGGCCAAGCCGCCCGCAGCCTGGCCGGGGGCGGCGGCCGGGGATACACCGTCGGCCTGGCGCTCACCCGCCCCGCCCGCCAACTCGGCCTGGAGCCCTTCTACATGGAGTTCGTCTCCGGCATCCAGAGCGTGCTGGAGGAACAGTCGGCCACGCTGCTGCTGCGGCTGGTGCGCGACCGTGACCAGGAGACCGCCGTCCATCACACCTGGTGGCGCGAAGGACGGGTCCGCGGGTCCGTCCTGGTCGACCTGATCGAGGACGATCCTCGGATCCCCGCCCTGGCCCGGATCGGCATGCCCGTCGTCGCGGCCGGCCACCCAGCGCTCACCGGCGGCTCGACGGCCTCCGTCTGGACGGACGACGCCGCCGCCGTCGAGGAGGTCGTCCGTTACCTCGCGCTGCTCGGCCACCGCCGGATCGCCCGGGTCGGCGGCGACCCACGGCTGGGACACTCCGCGATGCGGGCGCGCGCACTCGAACAGGTCGCCGCCGACCTCGGCCTGGACGAACCGCGCAGCCTGCCCACCGACTTCTCCGGCCGGGCCGGCGCCCGGGCCACCCGCGAGCTGCTCGCCTCCGGGACCCGGCGGCCGACCGCGATCCTCTACGACAACGACATCATGGCCGTCGCCGGACTCGCCGTCGCCGCCGAGTTCGCACTGGCCGTCCCCGACGATCTGAGCCTGATCGCCTGGGACGACTCCCAGCTGTGTCGGCTCACCCACCCCGCGCTCTCCGCCGTGAGCCACGACGTCCACGGCTTCGGCGCCCAGGTCACCCGCTGCCTCTTCGCCCTGCTCGACCGACGCGCCGCCGCCGCAGGCCCCGCCCCGACCCCCGTACTCGTACCCCGTGGCACCACCGCACCCCCCGGCACACCCTGACCACGTGCCGCTCCAGACCCCGGTCCGTCCCCTACTCCTCCCGAGGGTGAGGAAGCCCGGGGGCGGACCGGACCACCGCCGACCGGAGCCCGCCCATGACCCCGCCGCACCATCCCGCCCCTCCGCTTCCAGCCGCGGGCCCGCTCTCCGCAGCCGACCTGCTCACCAACCGGATCAGGCCCTATGCGTGGGGCTCCACCACCGCCCTCGCCCGCCTCACCGGCCGCCGCCCGACCGGCGAACCCGAGGCCGAACTCTGGATGGGCGCCCACCCCGACGCACCGTCCACCGTCGACCGCGGCAACGGCCCCGAGCCCCTCGACCGGGTCATCGCCCGCGACCCGCACCACGAACTCGGCCGACGGGTCGCGGAGACCTACGACAACCGGCTGCCCTTCCTGGTCAAGGTACTCGCCGCCGAGCACGCCTTGTCGGTCCAGGTCCACCCCGACACCGCCCAGGCAGAGGCCGGCTACGCCGCAGAGGATGCCACCGGCATCCCGCGAGACGCCGCCCGCCGGATCTTTCGCGACCGGTATCACAAGCCCGAACTGGTATGCGCACTCGACGACTTCGACGCCCTGTGCGGGTTCCGCGACCCGGCCACCACCGCTGGGCTGATGGCCGCTCTGGATGCGCCGGCCCTCGCCCCGTGGACCGCGATCCTGCGCACCGCCGACCCCGGGACTGCGCTGCGCACCGTGCTCACCGAGGCACTCGACTCCGACCGGGCCCGGGGCGAGAGGGCCGCCGCCGAACTCGCCCCCGCGTTGGAGCGTGCCGCCGCGACCCCGGGGCCGCACACCGCGACCTACGCCGCGTACGCCGCAGCCGCCCGGGACTACCCCGGTGATCCGGGCCTGGTCGCCGCACTCCTGCTCAACCACGTGCGGCTCCAGCCCGGACAGGCGCTCTTCCTCGACGCCCGTGTCCCGCACGCCTACCTGCACGGGACCGGCGTGGAGATCATGGCCAACTCCGACAACGTCCTGCGCTGCGGCCTGACTCCGAAGCACGTGGACGTCCGGGCCCTCACCACGGTCGTCGACTTCCGGCCCGGCCCGCCGACCCTGGTCCCCGCCAGCGGCGGCGAGGACGGCGAATTCCACTACCGGACACGGGCTGCCGAGTTCGCACTGTCCCGGCTCGATCTCCTCGGCGGCGCCACCCTCGGTGCCGACGGCCCGCAGATCCTGCTCTGCACCGACGGCACCGCCGAACTCCACCGCTCCCTGGGCCGACCACTGACCTTGCGCCGAGGGGACAGCGTCTTCCTCCCGGCCACCGGCGGTCCGGCGGAGCTTCGCGGGACCGCCACGCTCTACCGGGCCCGCGTCCCCGAGCACGCTGCCGTCTGACCGCACCACACCCACCCGTCGGCGCCGCCAGGCGCCTACCCCGGAGGTCCATCCCCGTGAACGCACTTCCCAGCACCACAGACCCCGCCTTCACCCGTCGCTCACTGCTCGGTGCCGCCTCTGCCACCCTGGCGCTGGCCACCGTCCCAACCCTGACCAGACCGGCCGCCGCCGAGCCCGCGCCCCTCGCCGAGCACGGCCGCCGAGACGCGGGGTTCGTCACCGCCCACGGGGGTGAACTCCGGCTGGACGGACGACGGTTCCGCTTCGGTGGCACCAACTGCTACTACCTGCACCAACAGTCCCACTACATGATCGACGCGGTCCTCGACGACGCCGCCGCAATGGGCCTGGCCGTGGTCCGGGCCTGGGCGTTCGCCGACGGCTCCGGGCGCTCGTACCGCCCGCTGCAGCCCAAGCCCCGCAGCTATGACGACGAGGCGTTCGACTCCCTCGACTACGCCGTCCACAAGGCCGGACAGCTCGGAATCCGCCTCGTCCTGCCACTGGTCAACAACTGGCCGGACTACGGAGGCATGCAGCAGTACGTCAGCTGGTTCCTCGGCCTGCCCGACGACTCGTACGGCAGCGGTGTCAACCACGACCGCTTCTACACCGACCCGGGGATCAAGGCCTGCTACCGGGCCTGGGCCAAGCAGCTCCTGCAGCACCGCAACCGCTACACCGGCCTGCGCTACTGCGACGACCCCACCATCATGGCCTTCGAACTCGCCAACGAGCCGCGGTGCCGCAGCGACAAGAGCGGCGCCACCCTGCTCGCCTGGGCCGCCGAGATGAGCACGTACGTCAAGTCGCTCGCCCCCCGCCAGCTGCTCGCCGTCGGCGACGAGGGCTTCTTCGGAAAGCCCGGGCACGCCGACTACCCCTACTCGGACTACGAGGGCGTCCCATGGGACGGACTCGTCGCCCTGCGCGCCGTCGACTACGGCACCGTTCACCTCTACCCGCAGAACTGGGGCGAGACCAGTGCCGGCAAGCCCGGCACCGACGCCACCTCCTGGGGCACCCGCTGGATCGAGGACCACCTCGCCGTCGGCCGCACACTGGGAAAGCCGGTGGTGATCGAGGAGTTCGGGCTGCAGATCGATGCGGCACGGGACGTCCCCGACACCGCCGCCCGGGACGCCGCCTACACCGCGTGGACCGATGCCGTCCGCACCGGCGGCGGAGCCGGCGACCAGTTCTGGCTGCTCACCTCCCGGGTGGACGACGGCTCCTTCTATCCCGACTACGACGGCCACCGCGTCATGTGGAACAACGACCCCGCCAACCCGACCCGCACCACCGCCCAGCTGTTCGCCGCCCATGCCAAGGCGATGACCTCCAGCTGACCGCCACCCGCCGTTCCGCTCCGCCGCCCCGGCGGGGCGGCGGCCCACCGTCCGAGGACCGCATGCCATCCGACCTGCCGCTCAGCACCGTCGTGCTCTTCCAGGGCGACAGCATCACCGACGCCGGACGCGACCGGACCGACCCCGCGTCCCTGGGCGACGGCTACGCGGCGCGCGCCGCAACCGCCCTGCACACCGCACACCCCGGTGCGACCGTTCTCAACCGGGCGGTCGCGGGCGACCGCATCCGCGACCTGCGCGACCGCTGGGACCGCGATGCCCTGGCCCACCAGCCCGACCTGCTCTCCGTGATGATCGGCGTGAACGACACCTTGCGCCGGTACGACTCCGGGCTCGCCTCACCACCCGACCACTGGGAGGACACGTACGGGCACCTGCTCGACCGGGTCCGCGAACGCTTCGACACCCGGCTCCTGCTCATCGAACCGTTCCTGGTCCCCGTCACCCCCGAGCAGTGGGCCTGGCGCGAGGACCTCGACCCGCGCATCCATGCCGTCCGCAGGCTCGCCACCGAGTTCGGCGCGCTCCTGCTGGCCGCCGACGGCCTGCTCAATCAGGCCGCCCGCACCGTGGGCGCACCCGATCGGATCGCCGCCGACGGTGTCCATCCCACCCCGTACGGACACCGCCTGCTCGCCGCGGCCTGGTCCGACCTGGTCCTCGGACCGGCTGACGCGGCCGCCGTATGCTGCCGGGCATGAGCAGGGGACACGGCACCAGGCCCACCATGAAGGACGTCGCCGCGGAAGCCGGCGTCGGCCTGAAGACCGTCTCCCGGGTGGTGAACGGCGAGAGCGGCGTCGGCTCCGCGACGGCCGAGCGGGTGCAGGCCGCCATCGACCGGCTCGGGTTCCGCCGAAACGACAGTGCCCGCCTGCTGCGCACCGGCCGGACCGCGAGCATCGCCCTGCTCCTCGAAGACATCGGCGACCCCTTCTCCTCCGCCCTCTCCCGCGCGGTGGAGGGCGTGGCCGCGGAGCAAGGCTGCCTCCTGTTCACCGGCTCCAGCGCCGAGGACCCGCACCGCGAACGCGACCTCGCGCTCGCCTTCTGCGCCCGCCGGGTGGACGGCCTGATCGTGGTGCCGACCGGGGACGACCACCGCTACCTGCTGCCGGAGACCGCCGCCGGGACCCCGGTGGTCTTCCTCGACCGCCCGGCGGCCGGCATCGAGGCGGACGCCGTGCTCAGTGACAACGCGGGCGGCGCCCGGACCGGTGTCGCCCACCTGATCCGGTACGGCCACCGGCGGATCGGCTTCATCGGGGACCTGGCCCGCCTCCACACCAGTGCCGAGCGGCTGCGGGGATACCGGACGGCGATGTCCGACGCCGCTCTGCCGGTGGACGAGCGGTGGATCGACACCGGGCCCACCCACCCCGCCAGGGTCGCGGCCGCAGTGGACCGGCTGACCGCAGGCCCGGAACCCGTCACGGCCCTCCTCACCGCCAACAACCGGATCACCCTGGCCGTCCTACACCACCTCCCACCGGACGGACCCCGCCCCGCCCTGGTCGGATTCGACGACCTGGAACTGGCCGACCTGCTCACCCCCGGCCTCACGGTCGTCGCCCAGGACCCGGCCGCGCTCGGTGCAGCGGCCGCCCGCACCCTCTTCGAGCGCCTGTCCGGAGACACCGGCGCGGCCCGCCGCATCGAGATCCCCACCCGCCTGATCCCTCGCGGCTCCGGGGAGGTCGGCCCCTCCACGGGCTGACCGCGGCCCCTCGCCGTCCGTGGCGGCCGCCCCGGCGCCCGTGGTCCCCACAGGTCACCTCACCTGACAGGATGGACCCGTGCGACGGCCGCGTCGCGCAGCCACCGGGCCGAGAGAGGGAACGCGTATGGACAGCCGGGTGACGATCCGGGACGTCGCCGCCCGCGCCGGGGTCTCGGCCGGCGCCGTCTCGCTCGCCCTCAACGACCGGCCCGGCGTCTCCGCCGTCACCCGCCGCAGGATCGCCGAGGCCGCCCGTGAACTGGGCTGGGCACCCAACCTCGCCGCACGGTCGCTCGCGCAGGGTGACCGGGTCCACACCATCGGCATGGCACTCACTCGCGACGCCGCCGGCACCGTTCTGGACGCGGTGCACATGGCACTGATCGGCGGCATCGAGAGCGTGCTCACCGAGCGGCCCTGCTCCCTGCTGCTGCACATCGCCCCCGACCTCGACACTGAGATCGCGCTGTACAAGCAGTGGTGGCAGTCCGGCAAGGTGAACGGCTCGGTGCTGGTCGGAGTGACCAGCGACGACCCGCGGATCGAACCCGTCCACCGGCTCGGCATGCCCGTCGTCGCGGTTGCGCCTCCGCAGCTCAGCGGCCCCTTCCCGGCGGTGTGGCACGACGACGCCATGGCCATGGCGGAGGCCGTGCGCTACCTGTCGATCCTCGGCCACCGCCGGATCGCGCACGTCAGCGGGCCGGTGACGCTGGGCCAGTCGATCGTCCGCGCGGAGGCCTTCGCGGCCACCGCCGCCGAACTCGGGCTGAACGGAACCAGGAGCGCGCACACCGGCCTGTCCGCGCACGAGGGCGCCCGGGCGACCCGGGCGCTGCTGGACCGCGCCGACCGGCCGACCGCCATCGTGTACGACAACGACCTCATGGCGGTGGCGGGCCTCGCGATGGCGGGCGAGCTCGGCCTGCGGGTGCCCGAGGACGTGTCGCTGGTTGCCTGGGACGACTCGGACCTGTGCCGGATCACCCGGCCGGCGCTCTCGGCGCTCAGTTACGACCCGTTCGCGTTCGGCGCCGAGGTCGCCCGCTGCCTGCTGGAGCTCCTGGACGACGGCCGGGCCCGCTCGCGGGTGTCCGACGCTCCGGTGCTGGTCCCGCGCGGGACCACCGGCCCGCCGGCCCGTACCTGAACGCTCAGGCCGACGGCGGTGCGGTGCTCCCGCGCGGGGTGAGCCGGGGAGCCCGGTCCTCGAAGCCGTCGCCGCGCCCGCGGGCGATCAGGGCGAGCAGCGTGCGGGCCGCGTTCGCGCCGTAGGCGTGGATGTCGCGGGTCAGCGCGGTCAGCGGCGGCCGGACCACCTGGACCAGCGGGGAGTCGTCCCAGGCGACGATCGACAGGTCGCGCGGCACCTGGAGCCCCATCTCCTGAGCCACCGACAGTCCGGCGACGGCGGTGATGTCGTTGTCGTAGAGGATCGCGGTCGGACGAGCAGGGGAGAGCAGCAGCCGCCGGGTTGCCCGTGCCCCGGCCTCGCCCGTGTAGTCGGTGTGCGCCGTGGGCGCCGCGTCCAGGCCCAGTGCGGTACAAGCAGCGGCGAAGGCCCGGTCCCGGATCGAGGTGTGCACCAGGCCCTCCAGCCCGGCCACCCGGCCGACCCGCCGGTGGCCCAGCGCGGCCAGGTACTCCACCGTCTCGCGCACCGCGGCGGCGTCGTCCGACCAGACCGGGGTCAGCGAGCCCGACCCGGACGGGTGGCCGATCACCACGGTCGGAAGGCCCAGTGCCTCCAGCGCGGGCACCCGGGCGTCGTTCTCGCGCAGGTCGACCATGATGGCACCGTCGATGTGCCGTTCGCCCCACCAGCGCCGGTAGGCCTCCAACCCGCGTTCGTGGTCCGCGACGACCTGGAGCGCCAACGAGTACGAGGCGTCGGACAGCACGTTCTCGATGCCGCCGATCAGTTCCATGAAGAACGGCTCGGTCCCCAGCATCCGCGCGGGGCGGGCGAGTGCCAGGCCCACCGCCGCCGCCCTCGCCCCGCTGAGCGCGCGGGCCGCGCTGTTGCGCACGAACCCGATCTCCTCGGCCACGGCCTCGATCCGGGCCCGGGTGGCCTCGGAGACGCCGGACCGACCGTTCAGGGCGTTGGAAACCGACACCTTGGACACACCGACGATCTTCGCGATGTCGGTGATGGTCGGCCGCCGAGCGGCGGGGCTCTTCTGCTGAGACATGCCCCCAAGCTACTACGCGCCGACCCTCCGACAGCCGCCGGTCGGCGAGCCCTGTGCAACAAACGGTTAACCACTTATTGACGAGCAGCTGTCGGCAGTCATACGGTCCGTCTGCGTTAAGCGGTTAATCGAAGCCGTGGCCGCTCTGTCGCCGGCTTCCCCTCGCGCCGGCCGGCGCGCTCCCAGCCGGGCCGCACCGCCCCCGACGCATTCCCGGTCCGAGTCACCGGGGCCCTTCACCCACCACCCACCCGTCCGGGACGAAAGGGGCGCGTGCACCACCAGCAATTTCCGCCGCCGGAAGCCGCCTCTGGCCGCTGGCGCTCCTCCTCCCGGTCCTTCTCGCCGCAGTGGGTCTCGCAGTCACCCGGGGAACCGCCTCCGCGGCCGACACCACGAGCGCCTGCGCCGTCCACGACGGCCTGTCCGATTGGGGAGCCTCCTTCAACGGTGACGTGACCATCAGGAACACGAGCTCCACTCCGGTCGACGGCTGGCAGCTGGTGTTCGCTTCCCCCGGCGGGCAGGCCGTCACCACCATGTGGAACGCCCGTGGAACCCAGAACGGCACGCAGGTCACCGCGAGCAATCCGCCCGACTACAACGCGACCATCGCAGCCGGCGGCACGGTCGACTTCGGGTCCGCCGGAACGTCGACGCCCGGCACCAACGGTCTACCGGCCACCTTCCTTCCGAACGGATCGGCCTGCGCGACCTACTGACCCACCCTGCCCCCGAGTGGGTGCCACCGGCCCGGGGGCGACAACGAACCCAGGAGAGCATCCGTCATGAACCGTGTTCCCGAAGCACTCGGCGCCGCACTCGCCACCCTTGCCGCCACCGCGGCCTTCGCCCAACCCGCATCCGCCGACGCCGCACCCGACGGATACCCGTACTGCGTCAACGGCAGCGCCAGCGATCCGGACGGCGACGGCTGGGGATGGGAGAACAACCAGTCCTGTGTCGTCCGCGGCTCGCGAGCCGACACCGAAGGCAGCGGCACCGCCTGCCCCTCGGGCATGTCCTGCGGCTCCTATCTCGTCAGCGGTCTCGGCAGCCGCAAGAGCCAGGTGCGGGCGGCCGGCGCCACCTCGCTCGACCTCGCGATCGCCATGCTGGAGAGCGACCGGATGGCCGCCGACTACCCGTACGGCGACGACAAGTCCTGGGACGCCGCCAACTTCGGCATCTTCAAGCAGAACTGGCTGATGCTCAGGACATCGTGCGGGCAGTTCTCCGGCCAGTCTGCAGCCCAGTACGACAACGGCGCCGCGCTCAACTCCGGCCTCGGCCAGGATGTCTCCTGCCTGCACCAGAGCCAGAACCACTACGGCCTGGACACCTGGTTCGCCGGGCACCGCGCCGGAGCCTCCGGTCTGAGCAACCCCGACACCACCGACATCTCCCACTACAAGGCCGCCGTCTACTGGATCAAGGCCCAGCTGGACTCGAACTCCGCACACCTCGGCAACGACACCCGGTTCTGGGTACAGGTGCCGGCCATCTGAGTCGCCCGCCTATCTCCGGAGCCGGCGCGCCACTGAACCTTACGCCCTCGCGCCGGCTCCGCAGCGGCAGGAAGGTCGCACTGGATCGGTCCTCGGCAGCCGCAGCGAATGCGCTGGTGAACCGATTTAGCTGAATGCTTCAAACGTTCCACTTCATCGCTAGTTAGCAGCGAAGATAGTTAGCCTAACCGATTTATAGACACGGGTTACCGCGCGGGCTACGGTTACTGGCGCCACCGACAAGCCCGGCCATGGACAGGAGCCGCACCATGAAGGACGTCACTCAGCTCGACCAGGGCTGGGCCCTGCAGTACGAGGGTGAGCAAGTGCACGCGTCGGTCCCGGGTTGCGTTCACTCCGATCTGTTGAACGCCGGGCTGATCCCGGACCCGTTCCTCGCCGCCAACGAGAACGATGTCGCCTGGGTCGGCCGCTGTGACTGGACCTACACCACCCGCGTGGCGGCGGCCGGCGCCCACGAGCGAACGGACCTGGTCTTCGCCGGCCTGGACACCGCGGCCCGGATCACCCTCGGAGCGACGGAGCTCGGCCGCACCCGCAACATGCACCGGAGCTACCGCTTCGACGTCACCGACCTGGCCGGCGAGCTGGCCGTCCACTTCACCAGTGCGTACCAGGAAGCCGCCGAGACCCGGGCGCTCACCGGCGCGCGCCCCAACGTCTACCCCGAGCCCTTCCAGTACATCCGCAAGATGGCCAGCAGCTTCGGCTGGGACTGGGGCCCGACCCTGCCCACCGCCGGAATCTGGCGCCCCGCCCGTCTGGAGCACTGGTCCACCGCCCGCATCGCCCAGGTTCGGCCCCTGGTGACGGTCGCAGACGGCAACGGCCGCGTGGAGCTGCACCTCACCGTCGAGCGCACCGCCACCGGTGCAGCCCGACCGCTCGCCGTCCGGGCCACCGTTGCGGGCACGAGCACCGAGACGGTCCTTGACGGGGACGCCGCCGTGCTCGTACTGGAGGTGTCCGGTCCCGAACTGTGGTGGCCGCGGGGCCGGGGCGACCAGCCGCTGTACGACCTCGACGTCACCCTCTCCGACGCCACCGAACCGCTGGACACCTGGCGCCGCCGGATCGGATTCCGCACCGTCGAACTCGACCGCTCCGCCGACGAGGACGGCACCGGCTTCACCCTGGTCGTCAACGGCGAGCGTCTCTTCGTCCGCGGCGTCAACTGGATCCCCGACGACACCCTGGTCAGCCGCGTCACCCCGTCCCGCTACCGGGAGCGCATCACCCGCGCAGCCGAAGCCAACATCGACCTCATCCGGGTCTGGGGCGGCGGCATCTACGAGGACCATGCCTTCTACGACGCCTGCGACGAACTCGGCCTGATGGTCTGGCAGGACTTCCTGTTCGCGTGCGCGGCCTACCCCGAGGAGCAGCCGCTGCGCGGCGAGGTCGAGGCCGAGGCCAGGGAGAACGTCGTCCGCCTGATGCCGCACCCGTCGCTGGTGCTGTGGAACGGCAACAACGAGAACCTCTGGGGCTTCCGCGACTGGGACTGGGAGTCGGACCTCGCCGGCGACTCCTGGGGCGAGGGCTACTACCTCGGCCTGCTGCCCAGGATCGTCGCCGAACTCGACCCCACCCGTCCGTACACGGCCGGCAGTCCCTGGTCCGGCAGCTGGGACCACCACCCCAACGATCCCGACCACGGCACCCACCACTCGTGGGAGGTCTGGAACCGCCGGGACTACAGTGAGTACCGCGAGAACGTCCCCCGGTTCGTCGCCGAGTTCGGATGGCAGGCCCCTCCCGCCCTGGCCACCCTCCGCCGAGCCCTGCCCGGGGAGACCCTGGCGCCCGACTCACCCGGCATGCTCCACCATCAGAAGGCCGACGCCGGCAACGACAAACTCCACCGCGGCCTCGCCGGCCACTTCGAACCACCGACGAACTTCGACCGCTGGCACTACCTCACCCAGGTCGTACAGGCCCGTGCCGTCGCCACCGGCATCGAGCACTGGCGCTCCCACTGGCCACGCTGCGCGGGCACGATCATGTGGCAGCTCAACGACTGCTGGCCGGTGTCCTCCTGGGCGGCCATCGACGGCGACGGCCGCCTCAAGCCCCTCTACCACGAGCTGCGCCGACTGTACGCGGACCGCCTGCTCACCCTCCAACCGCCCGGCGTCACCGGCGCGCCCGAAGCCGCCCTCGTCAACCAGGCCGGAGAGCCATGGGAAACGGTCCTGCGACTGCGCCGGCTCGCCGCGGACGGCAGCATCACGGCTCAGACCGAACTTCGAGTGCGGGCGGACGCCCGTTCGGTGACCCGGCTGGCAGTGCCTCGGGAACTCCTGCCGGCCGACGGATCGACCACCGAGCTTCTGGTGGCCGACGCGGACGGGCAACGGGCCCTCCACCTCGCCGTCGCCGACCGCCACTTCGCCTACCCGAAGCCCGAGTTCGACGTCACCGTCACACCGGCCGAGGACGACGACGGTGCAGTCGACGTCACTGTCACTGCTCGTACCCTGGTCCGTGACCTACTGCTCCAGCCCGACCGGCTCGACGCCTCGGCGACGGCCGACCGTGGACTTGCCACCCTGCTGCCCGGCGAGCAGCTGCGGATCCGAGTCGCCGGATGCGGAGACGTCGGCGTCGACGACGTTCGGGCGGCCCTGTTCTGCGTCGGGCCGGCCTGACCCACAGACTCCGAACCTGACATCGCGGCGACGGGCAGCCCGCCGGGCCCGTCCGGCCGACCGACGCCGGCGGAACAGGCCCCGGCAGCCGACGACGGTCAGCGTTCAACTCTCCTTCACCCGGGGCACCATCGGGTGCCCGCGATCCTTCTCCCGTCCGTGTGAAGATCCGGTCGCCACCACTGGCCGACAGAACGCAGCGAACCCGAAGGACGACATGAATCGTCACGCCACCCTTTCCGCCGTCGTCGCCGTCGCCCTGAGCGCCGGCGTGCTGTCCACAGCGGGCACCGCGTCAGCCCACGACTGGACCGGTACGCATGACGCCCATGAGGAGCTCTACGGCACGAAGGCCCCCTACGCACCGCAGGAGAAGCCGAAGCACTACCAGAAGCCGCCGCACGGCTTCAACCCGGTGTTCACCGAGAACGTCGCTCGCCACGGCTCCCGCGCCATGACGAACAGCGACGACGGCGACGCGGTGCTCGCCGTCCTGCGCTCGGCCCAGCAGCAGAACGCCCTCACCGGCCTCGGCGCGGACCTCGGTCCGCAGGTGCAATCACTCCTGAACGCGGCCTCGACGCTCGGCTACGGCAACCTCTCCGGCCGCGGGGCTGACGAGCACCGCCAGACCGCGCTGCGCATGGAACAGCGACTGCCGTCGCTGTTCCACACCATCGCAGCCCGCCACGAGCCCATCGTGGTGGAGACCTCGGGTGTTGCGCGTGCGGTCGCGAGCGCCAACGCGTTCACGGGCGGGCTCACCTCCGGCGATCCCGCGCTGGTCGGCCTGGTCAAGGCCCCGGTCACCGACAAGGACCTGCTGTACTTCCACAAGCAGCCGCAGAACGCCGCCTACCAGGCCTACCTGAAGAGCGACCCGGACCTGGCCGCCGTCCTCGCGCGGATCGAGAACGACCCACGAACCGCTGAAGCAGCGCGGCACGTCGTGGTGCGCCTGTTCCAGGACGACTTCATCGCGGCGATGTCCACCGAGGAACAGGTGTCCTTCGCCCGGTCGTTGTACCAGCTCTACAGCGCGGCACCCGACCTGACCGTCGAGGCACCGGGTGTCGACCTCACCCGTTTCCTCACCCCGCGCGACGCCCAGTGGTTCGCCTACCTGGACGATGCCGAGGAGTTCTACCAGAAGGGCCCCGCCTTCAGCGGCCGCACGATCACGTACAAGATGGCCGACGTCCTCCTCGACGACCTCCTCGCCCAGGCCGGGGCCAAGGCCGCCGGCACCAGCGACAAGGGTGCGGTGCTCCGGTTCACCCACGCCGAGGAGATCGAGCCGCTCGCCGCCCTCATGGGTCTGCCCGGAAGCACCGAACCCGCCGAGCCCGGGACGCCGTACTCCTACCCGAACAACCCATGGCGCGGCGCCGACGTCGCACCGATGGCTGCGAACATCCAGTGGGATCTGTTCGCGAACACGCCCGCGAACGGAGATTCCGCCAGGTACCTCGTGCGCATGCTCTACAACGAGAAGGAGACCGCGTTCAAGCCCTCCTGCAAGCCCGTCACCAAGGACAGCCACTTCTACGACCTCAACGAGCTCAAGCGCTGCCTGCAGCCCAGCTGACCCCGTCCGGCCCGTTCCACCGCGCCGCACACCGGCTGTCACACGGCCCCGGTGGGTGTTCGCCGAGCAGGCCGAGGAGCCCTGCAGGCGGCAGGGACGGTGCAGGAGGTGAACCGATCCGGCAGGAGACCAGCGGTGCGGCTCAGGCCGCTTGATGGTGCGGGCCCGGGATCGGGCCGGCCCGTTCTTCTGTGGTCGCGTCGTTCGGTCACCTGCTAGAAAGTCACGCGGACAGCCCGACAGTCCGTCCGAACGTGCCCCGCGGAGTGTGAAGATGCCCCAGCCCGAACTGCCCTTCCGCATGGTCGTCGAGGACGTCTTCAACGCCTACCCCGCCGGAGCGGTTCTGTGCGGCGAGGTCGTGCAGGGCGTGGTGCGGATCGGGGACGAGGTGGAGGCCGTCGGTCTGCGCCCCGTGCACCGCTTCACGGTCAGCGGCCTGGAGCAGTTCCGCAAGCGGCTGACCGAGGCCCGGGCCGGCGCCAACATCGGCGTGCTGGTCCCCGGAATGCGCTTCGGGGACTTCGACAGGGGCCAGCTCCTCGCCGCCCCGGGCTCGGTGCGGACGTACACGCGGCTACGGGCCACCGTTTGCACGCAGCAGCCCCCGGGGGCAACTCTCCCGCTGCTCTTCTCCCCGGGGTCGGTGGTGGTGGGCGCCACGGTGGACCTGCCGCCCGGCGTCGACGCGATCACGCCCGACGTCCCCTTCGACGCCACCCTCACCCTGAACCGGCCGGTGGTCTGCGAAGAGGGAGCGGACTTCAGCGTGGAGATCGAGACCCGCGACCCCATCCGCCGACTGCGCCGCATCGGCACCGGCAGGATCATCGAGACACTCGACTGACCAGCTTTGATCGTGCGCTGCCAGCGCGCGCGGGAACCGCCGGATCGTGCGGAACGAGCCGGCCGGACGGGGACGGGATGCGGGCCAGGATTTCACCGGCGGCCGTGTCCCGCACCCGCGGGTGGCTCATCCAGTGGGCCAGGGTCGACTCCCCTGTTGACGCCGGACGACGGCGAGGACCGTCCCGTTGACCGCCATCGCGTGCGGCGTGCGGCGCGCGGCCCTGTGACCTCATCGCCGCCGCCTGATCCGCTCGGGCGCTGCCCCGTGATCGGGCTGCTGGAGGGCCCGGGAAACTTCCTCTCACCGGACCGATGAGTTCAGGCGGTGGCGACGGTCAAACCCGGGAAAGCAACGACAGCCGACCCGGGGAGGGTCCCGACGCGACCGTTCTGGCTGGACCAGACCGGCGTCCACGCACCGTCGCCGTGCGGGCGGTAGACGACGAGGTTGGCGTCGTTCTGGATGCGGAGCCAGTTGGCGGCCGGGTTGCAGCCGTTGTTGGTTCCGGTCGCCCACAGGGCGTTCTTGAAGGTGTCGTACACGACGAAGTTCCCGTCGTACTGCATGATCGCCTTGCCGGGCGCGGTGTTCTGGGTGCCGCTCTGCCAGATCGCGGTCCAGCCCGACCTCTCGCCCTTCTTGTACTCCACCAGGTTGCCGTCGTGCTGGTAGGTCAAGCGGTAGAAGCCACCGGGGGAGACCAGGGAGTCGCCCGGCAGCAGGCAGTTGCCCCAGTTCATGTGGTCCCAGCCACCGGGGTTCCTCGAACAGTTCCACTCGCTGTTGACGTCCGCCGAGGCGCTGCCGGCCGTGCTGATACCGCTGACGCCGGCCAGCGCCATCGCCGCCGTGGCGAGCGCGACGGTGCGCTTGGAGATCCGGAACAGTCGACTGATCATGAGTCCCTCCCTGCCCAGGGAGACGGGAATCGTCCACGGGGCCTTGGACGAGCGGTGCGCGGAGGGCGTCCGCGGCTCCCGACAGGCCATGAGGCACCGAGTGGTACCTCTGACTTCGTCCACGTGGAGGCCGTCGCCCCAGGTTCACCCGCCTCGATCGCCCAGTCGGTCAGGTGCCCATCCCGGCGCGGAGCGTCCGGCGCGCTGCGGCTCAGGACGCACGCCGCCACCATCTCGTTGTGCGCCATCACGTGTCGGGCTCCAGTGCACATTGCACCCACGGGCGACGGGCGACAGCAAGGCCGCAGGAGCGGCGACGACGTGCGGCGCCGGCAGGCCCCAAGACGGACCGGCGTGACGGCCGGCACCGGCGCGGCGCGGCGTTCGCCCGGGCGCCCTCCAGCGTCAGGATCTGGCGTGGCAGCGGATGCGGCTACGGTATTCCGCCCCGCCGGTTGACCCGGCGGGGCGGACCCGGTTTCACCAGGTGTCGTTCAGTGTCCCGTTGCCGGAACTGCCTGTCGTGAAGGAGTGGTTGGTGCCGGGCTCCCAGGTGACCGAGCCGTCGGAGTTCTTGATGATGTACTTGTATTCGACGGCGGTGTTGGCGGGCAGGGTGACCGTGCCGCCCCAGGTCGGGTAGGTGGCCGGGGAGAGCGGGATGGCCTGGGCGGTGTTCCAGCTGCCGAGGGCGGGGATCGAACCGACCAGGTAGACGTTCTGGCCCCAGCTGGTCGTCTCGTTGACGTTGAAGGTCTCGCCCACGGTGTTGGCTGCGGCGGTCGGGGTGTACAGCGCCACGGCGTCATCGGCCGGGACGGTGACGGTCGCGGTGCCGTTGGTGCCCACGGTGACGGTCGGACCGGAGCAGGATCCGGTCGAGACGGTCAGGTTGCCGTGGATGATGTCGCAGTAGGTGCCCGCTGCCAGGCCGGTCTCGACGGTCACGGTCTTGGCGCTGGACTCGTTGTTGATCGCGATCCAGCCGCGGTTGCCCCGGCTGAAGGCGATGAAGTTCGTGCCGTCGTCGTACCAGTTGCGGACCGACTGGCCCGCCACGGCGTTGTGCCAGCCGACCATGTTGGCGATGCCCTGGTTCCGGTCGGTGCAGAACCAGCCGTTCGAGCAGTCGGTGGTGGTGACGAACCCGTTGGCGTCGGACGGCGGGGAGTCGTCGCTGTTGGTCCAGGTGAAGCTGGCGTACACCTGCGGGACGTCGTACCCCCAGGCCAGTTCGAACTCGTTGGCCAGGATGTAGGGGGCGCCGGACTTGTAGGTGAGGGTGCTGCCGTCGCGCTCGGTGTCGTGGTTGGTCACCATCGACGTCGAAGCGGCGGCCGGCTCCAGGCCCCAGCTCTGGCCGAAGGACTTGAGGTTGGCGATGTTGCCGGTGAACTGGCTCTTCAGGTCCCTGGCGTAGGTGAACTCGATCACGCTGCCGTTGGACTCGAAGGCGCCCGGCGCGAGGTTGCCCGAACTTCCGGGGATGACCTCCTGGTAGACGTAGGGCCGGGAGCCCGTCCAGGTGGTGTTGTTCACCTGGGACAGGACGGCCGCCATGTCGGTCTGGTTGATGTGCTTGGCGGCGTCCGTCCGGAAGCCGTCCACGCCCAGGTTGACCAGGCTGTTGAGGTAGCCGGCCTCGGTGGACCGGACGTGGGCGGTCTCGGTGGAGAGGTCCTCCAGGTTCGACAGGTCGCATTCCTGGACCTGGGTCTGGTTGTTCCAGTCCTGGATGGACATGTCCGAGTTCGGGCAGTTGGCCGGGGAGCTGTGGAAGTCCGCCGAGGTGTAGCCGGGCTGGGCGTACGTCTCCGTCGAGGCGTTGAAGCCGTCGCCGCCGTAGGAGTCGGTGCTGGTGTTCCCGGCGCCGGCCATGTGGTTGAGCACGGCGTCCGCGTAGACCTTGACGCCCGCGTTGTGGCAGGTGGTGACCATGGACGCGAACTGCGCCGCGGTGCCCATCCGGCTGTTGAGGTCGTAGCCGACCGGCTGGTACACCTCCCACCAGGGGTGGCTGGTCTGGTTGAGCCGGATCGAGTCCTCCGGCGGGGCCACCTCGACCGCGCCGTAGCCCTTCGGGCCGAGGACGTTGGTGCACTCGCCGGCAACCGACGACCAGTTCCACTCGAAGAGGTTGGCGATCACGTCGCCGCCGTCGGGGGCGCTGGTGGCGTGGGCGGTGGTCTGGACGGTGAGCGGCAGGACGGCACTGGCAAGCAGAGCGCCGACCGCCGAAAGGACGGTTCTGCCGCGTTGGCGGGTTCGCCTCATGTGGGGGTTCTCCTGTGCTGGCGGCCGGACACGGGTCACCGGGCAGCACGAAGCGAGCGCATCGTCGCGGGGTGGAACCGGCAGGCCGTGGTGGAGCTGGGGTGGGGGTGCTCCGGGGCGGCTCGCGGTACCGCCCGGACGGGGACGGCCGTGTGATCCGCCGAGTTCCCGTCCGGCGGAGCCACGACCGGGGTGCCACACGGCCGCGAACCCGCCTGGCACCTCATGGTGCGGCAGCCACCCGGATGGGGCCGGGGAGCCGTCGCGAGCAGACCATCTCGCGCCCGGTATTACGACGTCAAGAACTCCATGGAAACTCTTACTGCAAGTTTCACAGGCGGGTCGGGCGCTGCGGGCCCGCGAACCGCACCTGGAGCGCCCTTGCCGCGCCCCGGCGAGCGCCCCGGCCCGACCCTCGTCACGTGATACCGGCGAGGAAGGCGTCGACGAGGTGGCGGACCGCGCGCGATGCGAGCCGGTCCGCAGCGGGTTCACAGCGGCCCTTCGGGTCGGATCGCTCGTCCGCTGCTTCCACCAGGTGCAGCCGCACCACGCGCACCACCCTGGAGCCGGCGGTGTCCCGCGTCCGGCTCGGTGCCGTCCCCCGGGGGTGGAGTTTCATGCATGGACGTGACGACGGACTGTGGTGCTCGTTACGATCACGGCCCCGTGCGATGGCCTGGGCCTTGTAACGACGAAAGGCTCCACACCGCCATGACCCGCCCTTTACACGACCACGCACTGGCCCGTTTCGGCGAAGAGGTGCCACCGTTGGACGAGGCGCCACCGGCAGCACATCCGAAGGTGCTGCGCGACGAACTCATCGCGGCAGCGGAGTGGGTCTGCCAGTACCTGAGCCACCTTCCGGAAACCCCGGTGAGCCGTCCGATGCCCGCGCGCCAGCGCGCCCGGCTGCGCGGCGCCTCGCTCGGCCGAACCGGCGGTGAGCTGGGCCGGATCCTGGACCTGGTTCGCGAGGAGATCGCGCCGTTCCCCACCGGCAACGGCCACCCCGCGTTCTTCGCCTGGATCAACTCCCCGCCCGCACCCGCCGGCCTGATCGCCGAACTCCTCGCCGCCGCCATCAACGCGACCTGCGGCATGGGCGACAACGCCCTCATGGACCTGGAACGCGGCACCGTACGCATCCTCGCCGACCTGGCGGCACTCCCCGCCACCACCGGAGGGGTCCTGACCAGCGGCGGCTCCATGGCCAACCTGCTCGCCCTGGCCACCGCACGCACCTGGTACCTCACCCGACGCGGCTCCGGTGACGGCCTCGCCTACGACCGCGACCACGCCCGCCTCACCCTCTACTACAACGCCCAGGCCCACATGTCCGTGGCCAAGGCCGCAGCCTGCATCGGCATCCCCGCCCACCGGCTGCGCCCCATCCCCAGCGACGCACAGCACCGCCTGGACCCCGCCGCGCTACGCGCCGCCGTGACCGCGGACCAGACCGCCGGGCTCCTGCCGTTCTGCACCGTCACCACGCTCGGCACCACCGCCACCGGCGCCGTCGACCCCCTCGAACCCGTCACCGCCCTGTGCCGGCGCACCGGGATGTGGCACCACGCGGACGGGGCCTGGGGCGGGCTCGGCGCCATGGTCCCCGCCCTGGCGCCCCTGTATCGAGGAGTCGCCGACATCGACTCGATGACCGTGGACCCGCACAAGACGCTCAGCGTGCCGGTCGGCTGCGGCGCACTCCTGGTCACCGACCCCGAGCACCTGCACACCGCCTTCGCCCACCGCGCCTCCTACCTCACCCCCGGCGAACCCGACACGCTCCCGTGGCTCTCCCACGCGACCATCGAACTGACCCGCCCCGGCACCCGGGCCCTCGCCCTGTGGGCGACCCTGCACCACCTCGGACGCGACGGCGTCACCGCCCTGCTCCAGCACAACCTGACCCTCGCCGACCGCCTGCGCGACAAGATCACCGCCGACCCCCGTCTGGAACTCGTGGCCGGCGGCCCCTGGCCGGTCGCCTGCTTCCGCCTGGCCGCCACCGACGCACCCGACCCCGACACCCTCCACACCCGCGTCGCCCACCACGTCCGGACCACCGGACGCGCCTACCTCGCCACCGTCACCGTTCACGACCCACGGTCCTGCGCGCCTGCCTCTGCAACTACCGCACCCGCGAAAGCGACCTCGACCTGCTCCTTCGCGAAGTCCACCACGCCGCCGACTCCTCACACCAGGCAGCACCCGTCCGATGCGCGGTCGAGTGATCGCCCGTCACCGACGGCGGTCCGCCCGCCCCGCTCGAAACGGGCAGTGCCGGCGGAACCACTGAACACCCGCCGCCGAGACCCGCGTACAGAGCCGGCTGCTCACGCCCGCTCAGCACACCCGAGCACACCGGAGGGGACGGGGCAGGCGTCAGGGTGAGAGGTGCGCGGCCGGAACCTGCGCGGAGAGCTCGACTGGCCCGCTCACCTGCGCAGTCCGGGGAGCATCCCCGGACTGCGCGTGTCGGAGGTCGCGTCCCGGATCGGGCAGGCGCCTGCCGCTGCTGCCCGCGAGCCCTCTCCGGTGCCCGGCGCTGCCTGCACTGCGGCTCGACGCCCCTTCGGCAGGCGGAAGTCCGGGCAACCCAGGATGAGAAGCCGTTCGGCGGGGTCGAGCGCGGCGCGCACGGCCGCCGTGGCGGGCGGTGCGGCGGCGGTGCGGCGGCGGTGCGGCGGCGGTGTCGGCAAGAACCGGGCGTCCGTCGCGGCGCCGGCGTACCGCGCGTGGTACCAGTGCACGTCGCCCGCGCGACCCGGTCACCGTGGACGAAGGCCGGAGGCGGGCCGCGACGCGTGTCCTTCAGGTCAGCCGGGCCAGGCCGGGGCGGCCTGCCCGACGGCGCAGCTTCGGCAGTCGCTCCTCGCAGGCGTCGGCGGTGCGCCGCTGGCGTTCGTACAGCACGCCGTAGGCGAATGCGTGCTCGGTGTCACCCGTGCCCTCGCCGCTGAGTGTGATCAGTTCGCGGCGCAGGACCACGGCGTCGTGGTGGGTGCCCAGGGTCTTGTGCAGTTTCTTCATGCGGGCGCTGAACGCGGCGGCGCGCTCCGCGGTGCGCCGCGGGACCACCGCCTGCGCGCCTTCCGCGGTGTAGCGGGCGCGTTTGGCGGCCTTGCGGGCACGGTGCAGCGCCTGGTCACGCGCGGGGCCCGGTGCGGTGCGCAGGGCGTGGTCGAGGCGTTCGACGGTTCGTTGCTGCTCGCGCCGCAGGACGTCGGACAGGTATTTCGGCGCCTTCCGGGCGGCCCGACGGCGCAGGGGCGGGCTGGTGGCGAAGGCGTCGAGGGCGTCGAGCAGGGCGAAGTAGCGGTCCCCGTCGAGTTGGAGGACCACCTGCTGCCAGGCCTGGCGGTAGCGGTGCGCGTAGTGCTCGGTGAGCCGGCCCCGCAGGTCGTGCCGGCGCAGTGGAGCGGGCACGGCGTCGAGTTGGTCCACGACGTTCTCGCCGAACACCTCCTCGTCGCGGGCCTGGCCGAGCAGCCGTGCGAGCCAGCGCAGTTCAGCGGCGAGCGGCTCGGCCCGGCGGCGTTCGAAGAGCTTGCGGTGGGCTCTGAGCAGGCTCCGCAGGCGGCGCACGGTCACCCGCATCCGGTGCACCGAATCCTCCTCTGCCCGACGCACTGCTGCATCAAGTGTGAGGAGCGCATCGTGCTGGGTGCGCAGATAATCCGTGACAACGGCGCCCCCCGAGCCCGGCCGGGCGGGGGACGGACGCGGCCCGGGCAGGTGGGTCGGGCCGAGGGCCCGGGCAAGCTTCGAGGGCCATGGCGAGCGGGTCAGTTCGGCGTCGGCGAAGACGGCGTCGATGCGCTCCAGTAGCTCCGCCGTGCCGTGGTCCAGCTCGACTTCGAACTCGGTCCACCGGCTGATCTCCGTACTGCTCCCGCCGGGCGGGCGTGCTGCGCTGTCCGGCACGGCCTGGCCGCCCGCCGCAGCAGCCGGGCTTCGGTGCGGCGGTGCTGCGGCGAGGCGTGAGGCATCGAGCACGTGGGCGGCGACCCGGTCTTCGGTGATCTCGGCGAGCACCTCTCCGTTCTCGTCGCGCAGCAGCATCCGGGCCCGGTGGGTGCGCAGGTGCGCCACCGGGGCGAGCACGGCGCCTCGGGTGAATGCCGTGACCTGCGCGAGGAGTTCGGTCGGTATGTCGTGGGGGCCGCCGACCGCCGGGAGCTGGATCTCACGACGGCGGTCCGCGTCCAACGGCAGTTTCAGGTGCCAGCCCCGGTCGGCGGCGCCGGTGCGACGGCGCATGGTGACGTGGTGGCGCAGCAGACGCAGATCGGACGTGTCGTAATAGACGGTGTCGAGGTCCTGGGGCGCGGCGCGTGCGGTGGTCGCGACTCCCCGGACTTGGTCGAGCCGCTCCGGAAGGGCGGTCCCCTCGTACTTACGCTCCGTCTCCACCTGCTGTGTGGCCATGGTGCGCGCCTGCCCACCCGGCCGGCCGTTATGCGTCCGGTCCGGCACCGGCGCCTGCCGCGCTTCAGCGGAACCGGGCGCGGGCGATCCCGTCGTCCGCGCCCGGGGCCGCCTCCACCGCCGCGTCCAGGAGGCGCCGCATGCCCGGTGAGGGGTTCACCCCGAGCTCCCGCTGGAGCAGCAGGCGGTAGGAGTGGTACGTGTGGATCGCCTCGCTGTAGTTGCCCTCGGCGAGGTGGATCTCCAGCAGCAGCCGGTGCGGGCTCTCCCGCAGGGGCTCGGCGCGCAGCGCGGCGTGGACGGCTTCGAGGGCGCCGCCGTAGTCGCCGGCGCGGAGGTCGCGCACGGCGAGCTTCTCCATGGTGTGGAGGTAGAGCTGGCGCAGCCGTTCGCGCTCCAGCAGCACCCAGTCGTCGTACCAGCCGGGCAGGAGCTCGCGCGGGCCGCCGGCGAGCAGCACGCGCGGGTCGCCCGTCCCGGACCCGCCGATACCGGCGAGCAGTTCGTCGACGTCGAGGCGCACCGAGGCGTGCAGCCGCAGCGTCTCGCCGGCGGCGGTGAGCACCGGGGCGGCGAGCACGGGCGCGCCGGACTGCTGGAGCCGCCACAGCGCCGTGCGCAGCCGGCCGAGGGCCTTGGCCTCGTCGGACTCCGGCCACAGCGTGCCGGCCACGAGGGCGCGGTGGGCTTCGCGGCGCAGGGCGACGAAGGCGAGGAGGCGTTGGAGCGTCCTGGTCAGATGGACGGCCTTCGCCCCGCAGTCGAGCGCGAAGCCGTCGAGCAGCCTCAGCCGAGCGGAAACAGCCATACACCCGCCCCCTCATGCCCTCACGGAATTCCGCGTACGATCATGCCCCGCTGCGGCGGCCTCACCCCGAACGTCACGAATTCACCCTTTCGAGCGATCCCGTCACTCTGGGCTGACATCGGGCCCGCGCCGGGAGCGCGCCTCGCCGTACGCGGCCAGGACCCCGAGGAAGCGGCGGCGGACGTCGTCCCTGTCGGTGGCCTCGGTCACCGACTCCTGGTTGAGGCGTTCGATCATCTCGGCCTGGGCGATGAGCACCCGGCGCTGCTGCTCGGTCCTGGTCTCGGCCATGATCTCGGCGAGCGCGTCGAGCTGGCGGATCAGGACGGCCGGCATGCCGGGGGCGGCCTGGCGGATCTTCTCGAAGCTCCGCTGCACGAGCCGCTCGTAGCTGACGGGGGCGGTCATCACCCGGATGTAGCCGTCGTCGTCCCGGTGGACGGGGTTCGGGCTCCAGTGGGCGGCGATCCGGCACAGGCCCTCCCCCAGCCAGTCGATGCAGGTCAGGGCGGTGAAGGTGTCGTTGACGGCGGTGGACAGCGCCCGGATGGCGATCTCCACGAGCTGGTCGACGGCGAAGGCGATGTCCTGCGCGAGGGTGCGGGTGGAGCCGGTGATGTGGGCGCGGGCGAAGCTGCGGGCCACTTCGGGTGCCGCCTCGGCGGGCCAGACGGTGGCGAGCTGGTGCCCCTGCACGAGGAAGTGCCCGGGCCGGTGGTCCAGCCGGATGACGGCGTCCAGCCCGGCCGCCATCCGCACGAGCGTGCGGTGCCGGACGAACTGGAGGTACCCGCTGGCGGGCGCCGGGACGGCGGCCCCCGAGGTGTCCAGCCGGACGTTCAGCTCCTCGACCGTCGGCCCCTTCGCCGCGCTCCCCTCCGCCGGCCCGGGCCCGCCTGCACTCGCCTCGATCGCCTCGGACAGCTCCGTCGCGATGCTGGCGATCACCCGGGGCAGCTGGATCGACGTGGCGATGTGGTGGATGAAGAAGATCAGCACGGCGAGGTCCGCCATGACGAGCACCATGCACACCGTGATCGACAGGTGCGGCACGAAGTCCCCGTGCGTCCCGGGCGCGATGACGACGAGTGCGAGGATCGCGTACACGAACGTCCCGACGAACGTCCCGAGGGTGAGCTGTGTGGTCCGGTCCCGGATGAAGGTGCGCAGCATGCGCGGCCCGAACTGGGTGGAGGCCAGCGTCAGGGTCACGATCATGATGGAGAACACCACGCCGACGACGGTGATCAGGGACGCCGCGATGGCCGCGAGGATCTGCCGCGCCGCGTCCGCCGTCCCGCTGATCACCCAGGTGGGAAGCTCCAGGTCCCCCCGGTACGCGGCCTTGTCCAGCGCGAACGTGACCACGAACAGCACCCCGGCGAGGCCGACCTCCAGGATCGGCACGACCCACAGGTTCGTCCGCAGGGCCTCCCGCCGCCACTGCGCCTCCAGGTGGACCCCGCGGATCACCTCGCCCACCTCCCGACACCCGGCCCAGCGGAACGTTTCCACCCTAAAGTGCCCGGACCGGGAGCACCCCACCGGTGCCGCCGTCCGCCGGGCCGACCCCACGGGAGCACGCCCGCAACAGCATCGAGGGCGCGAAGGCCGCTCCCGGCTTTGCTTACGCTACGGGCATGAGCACCAAAGCTGCGCCGTTCGACGAGCTCGACCGCAAGATCGTGGCAGCGTTGATCGAGAACGCCAGGACGAGTTTCAACGAGATCGGCGCCGCCATCGGCCTGTCGGGCACGGCGGTCAAGCGGCGGGTCGACCGCCTGCGCGCGGACGGCGTCATCACCGGGTTCACCGCCACGGTTCGGCCGGCCGCGCTCGGGTGGAACACCGAGGCGTTCGTGGAGGTCTACTGCGACAGCGCCGCGCCGCCGCGGCGGATGGCCGAGGTGGTGCGCGACTACCCGGAGATCGTTGCGGCCATGACCGTGACGGGCGGTGCCGACGCGCTGCTGCACGTCCGGGCCACGGACGTGGCGCACTTCGAGGAGGTGCTGGAGCGGATCCGGACCGAGCCGTTCGTCCGCAAGACGGTCAGCCATCTGGTGCTGTCGCACCTGCTCGCCAGCAGCCCGGGGGCCGGGGCCGACCGGACGGCCCCCCGCGACGCAGCAGGACTGCGCTGATCCGCCGCAACACGCATCACCGCTGCGCCGGTGCGCACCCGATGCCCCTTGTCGCCCGCACTCCCCGCTCCCTACGGTTGAGGGCGTCCCCCAGCCCCGGGCGTGCGGCCTCATCGAACGGCCGAGCCGCCGCGGATACCGTCCCGTCCCCGTCGGCCGTCGGAGTTCCGGCAGGCCGGCGGAGGCATCACGTGCTGCACCCAGGAGATCCGGCCATGACCGCACCCACCCTCCCCCAGCCTCTGGCCGGGGGGACTCCCACGGCACGCTCCTCGGCGGCGCTGATCCGTGCGGAAGCACCGGTGCTCGCCCACAACTACCACCCGCTCCCGGTGGTGGTGGCCCGCGCCGAGGGCGCCTGGGTCGAGGACGTCGAGGGACGCCGATACCTCGACATGCTGGCCGGCTACTCGGCCCTCAACTTCGGCCACCGCCACCCCGCGCTGATCGAGGCCGCACACCGCCAGCTCGACCGGGTCACCCTCACCTCACGGGCCTTCCACCACGACCGTCTGGCCGAATTCGCCGAAGGCCTGGCGGAGTTGACCGGACTCGACATGGTACTGCCGATGAACACCGGTGCCGAGGCGGTGGAGAGCGCCATCAAGGTCGCCCGCAAGTGGGCGTACCAGGTGAAGGGAGTCGCGGCCGACCGGGCGACGATCGTCGTGGCGGACGGCAACTTCCACGGCCGGACCACCACCATCGTGAGCTTCTCCGGTGACCCCGTCGCCCGCGAGGGCTTCGGCCCGTTCACACCGGGCTTCCGCACCGTGCCCTACAACGACCTCACGGCGCTGGAGGAAGCACTCGACGAGACCACGGCGGCCGTCCTGATCGAGCCGATCCAGGGCGAGGCCGGTGTCCTCATTCCCGACGACGGCTACCTGGCGGGGGTGCGTGAGCTGACCCGGCGGGCCGGCTGCCTCTTCGTCGCCGACGAGATCCAGTCCGGGCTGGGCCGCACCGGCACCACGCTGGCCGTCGACCACGAGGCCGTGCTGCCCGACGTGGTGCTGCTCGGCAAGGCCTTGGGCGGCGGGATCGTCCCGGTCTCCGCGGTCGTCGCCCGCCGCGAGGTCCTCGGTGTCCTGCGCCCCGGCGAGCACGGCTCCACCTTCGGCGGCAACCCGCTGGCCGCGGCGGTCGGTTCGGCCGTCGTCGAGCTGCTGGCGACCGGCGAGTTCCAGCGCCGCGCCGCCGAGCTCGGCACGGTCCTCGACGCCGGTCTGTCCGCGCTGACCGGCAGGGGCATCACGGGGTACCGCACACGCGGCCTGTGGGCGGGTGTGGACGTGGACCCGGCGATCGGCACCGGCCGCGAGATCAGCGAACGCCTGCTGCGCGAGGGCGTGCTGGTCAAGGACACCCACGGCTCCACGATCCGCCTGGCCCCGCCCCTGACCATCACCCGCGAGGAACTGGAGTCGGCGCTGAGCTCCCTGGAGAAGGTGCTGACGCGGCCGCAGGGTTAGTCGACGGCCGGGCGCGGGCGTGCCGGCCGGGGTGAGATCGCGTCGGGCCGCCCGCCGCGTGAACGCGCCGGAGCAGCCGGTGACGGCCGCAAGGCGTCAGGCACCGGAGTCGACCCCGGACCGGCCCCCTACGCCACGTGGATCACCGACAGCGCGTGTTCCCGCGCGCCCGTACTCAGCATCGCGTTGAGCTCGTCGAACAGGGCACCCGCGCTGACCCCGTTCCACCCCGGGGGGAGCAGCGAGAGCGGCAGACCGGGATCCCGGTACGGGAGGCGGCGCCACTGGGTGAGCATCGGGACGTAGACCCGGAAGGCCTCCAGCGGCGTGACGCCGGAGGCCTTCACCCGGTCCAGGACCGGGCGGTGACGGGCGAGGAACTCCGCGTACAGCTCGGCGAGTTCGTCGAGGTCCCACCAGCTGCGCACCTTGGAGCGCAGGTCGCCGAAGGCGTAGTGCTCGCCGCTGAAGATGTCGACGTAGGCGGCGAGCCCGCGGCGCTCCAGGGTGCGGCGGGTCTCGGCCGCGAGGTTGCCCGGCGCGACCCAGACGCCGGGCGCCGCGGTGCCGAGGCCGAGCCGGGTGAGGCTGGTGCGCAGCTCGTGGCGCTTCTGGCGCTCGGACTCGGGGACGGAGAACACGACGACGATCCAGCCGTCCTCGGGCACGGCGCGCACGCGCTCGAAGATGCGGACGTCGCCCTCGGCGAGCGTCTCCAGCACGGACGGGACGAGCGAGTACCCGGCGGCGCCCCCGTGCCGCCCGCTCTCCAGGACCCCGCGCCGTTTGAGGCGGGAGATGGACGAGCGGACGGCGGGCGGCTCGACGCCGAGGTCGCCCATCAGCCTGACCACCGACGCGACGGAGAGCCAGTTCTCCTCACCGCGCGCGTACAGGCCGAAGGTGGTGGTGATCAGGGGGCCGTGCCGCGCGTCGCGGCCGGCCGCGGGGGACTCCTCGTGCCCGGCCGTCACAGCTGCGCTCTCCTCGTCTCGGGCCGGCATTGTGGATCAAGCTCTTCCGTGGGCAGCCTATCGCCTCTGCGGGTCATCACATCAGCGACGTCCGCACGACCCGGTTGCGCAGCTCGCCGAGCCCGTCGACGCGCGTGACGACGACGTCCCCGTCACGCAGGAAGACCTGTGGGTCGCGGGCGCTGCCGATGCCGCTCGGGGTGCCGGTGAGCAGGACGTCGCCGGCGCGCAGCGTCATCCCCAGGCTCAGTTCGGCGATCAACCGGGCGATCGGGAAGGCCATCTGAGCGCTGGTGGCGTCCTGGCGCGGCTCTCCGTTGACCTCACAGCGCACGCGCAGCGCGCCCGGGTCGGGCACCTCGTCGGCGGTGGTGAGCCAGGGCCCGAGGGGCATGGTGGCGTCGATGCTCTTGCCCTTGAGCCACTGGCCGCCGTGCGCGCGCTGGAGGTCGCGCTGGGAGACGTCGTTGGCGACGAGGTAGCCGAAGACGTGGCCGAGGGCCTCGGACTCCGGGATCGAGCGGCCGTCGCGGCCGATGACGAGGGCGATCTCGGCCTCGTAGTCCCACTGGGCGGAGAGTTCCGGGTCGTAGGCGATGTCGTCGGCCGGACCGATGACGGTGTCCGGGCCCTTGGTGAAGAAGGTGGGCCGGTCGGGCCGCCCGGCCGGGTCCTGGCCGCCGCGCTTGCCGCGGGACTCCTCGAAGTGGTCCCAGTAGTTCCAGCCGGTGCACAGGATGTCGCGGTTGAAGTGCTGCAGCGGCGACTCCAGCCGGACGTCCGCGAGCGCGACGACCGGGGCGTCGGCCACCGCGGCCCGCGCCGCCGCCAGGCCGTCCGGCCCGCCGCGCACGAGGACGTCGACCGTGCCGAGCCACTCGGGCAGCAGGGCCACGGCCTTCGCGTCCTCGTCGACGGCTCCGGCGCGCGGCCTGCCGTCGACCGTCAGGGCTGCGAGTTTCATCGTTCCGGTACCTCCGTTGCGACCGTCAGGAAAGATCGGTTCCCGGCCATCGGTTCACCGCGCCGGGCGCACCAGTCGCTCGTCCGGGATCACCGCGACCCCGAGGATCTCGATCAGCGCCTCCGGCTGCCACAGCGCGGTGCAGCCGATGCCCGCCATCGCCGGGTAGACCGGGCCGGCCAGTTCGCGCCAGACCTCGCCGATCTCCTTGCCGTGCGCCTGGTAGTCGGGGATGTCGGTCAGGTAGATCGTCACGCTGACCAGGTCCTGCGGTTCGCCCCCCACCTCGCGCAGGGTGGCGAGGACGTTGCCGAAGGCCTGCCGGAACTGCTCGACGATGCCGCCCGGCACGATCCGCATGTGGGCGTCGAGGGCGGTCTGCCCGCCGAGGTGGAGGGTGTTGCCGGCCAGCGTCCCGTGCGAGTAGCCGCTCGGTCTCGGCAGGGAGCTCGGGTTGACGGGGACGGGCGCCGTACGGGGGGTGCCGGGCGTCATGCCACCTCCAGCGGGGTGTCGTGGCGGGATGTATTGACAGTAGATGACGGTCGTGAAAAAAACGAGATACCGATCGCGCCGACGTCAGCGCGGGGCATCTCCACCCCTGTCGACCCCCGTTCGCCAACTCCGCCCACACGAACTCCGCCCACACGAAACGGAGCCGTCCGCATGGAGCCCGATCTCAGCAAGTACCAACTCGACGGCGACAACTCGATGTACCGCCTCCCGAGCGGTCTGGTCGCCCCCGTCGTCACGCGCCGCGGCATGGAGGACCCGGGCACCGCCGACTCCGGCGGCGCCGTGCGGATCTCGGGCGTGAGCATCCAGCACACCCCCGCCCGCAGGCTCTGGTTCGGCCAGGTCAGCAACGAGCCCGGCTACCGCTCGGTGACCCACCACCACGGCGAGGCCGAGACCGGCGGCTACGTCCTGGAGGGCCGCGGCCGCATCTACTTCGGCGAACGGTTCGAGGACTACATCGACATGGAGCAGGGCGACTGGGTCTTCGTGCCCCCGTTCATGCCCCACATCGAGTGCAACCTCTCGCGCACCGAGCGCCTCGTGTGGATGACCACCCGCACGCCCGAGAACATCGTCGTCAACCTGCCGGACGTCGCCGACGACGACCTGCGCGACTGGACGGACCGCTGATGGCCGCCGATCCCACCTCCGAGGTCTTCACCTCGGCCGTCACCCTCAAGCCCGCCGAGCCCGAGCACTTCGACCTCGCCTTCACCGCCACCACCCAGCCCTGCCCGTGGCCCAAGGCCTACGGCGGCGACCTCGTCGCCCAGGCCGCCGCCGCCGCGATGCGCTCGGTGACGGACGGCAAGTCGCTGCACTCGATGCACGGTTACTTCCTGCGCCCGGCCGACATCGGCGCCGACGTCCGCTACGAGGTGGAGGTCCTGCGCGACGGCCGCGGCTACAGCACCCGCCAGGTGCGCGGCTACCAGAACGGCAAGCCGCTGTACGTCTGCCTGGCCAACTTCGCGGCCGGCGAGCCCGGTGGCACCTTCGCCGCCGGCTTCGACGGCCCGCTCCCCACCCCCGAGAGCCTGCCGAGCTCGGCCGCCTACCTCGCCGACCGCAGCGGCGGCACGATGACCGACGGGTCCAAGGCCTACTGGTCCGGCGGCCGCAGCTTCGACATGCGGCACGTGCCGGGCCCCGTCTACCTCACCGTCGAGGGCGAGCGGACCCCCCACCAGGCCGTCTGGATCAAGCCGTTCGACCACCTGCGGCCCGTCGAGGGCCTCACCGACGCGCAGCGCGACCAGGCCGCCCTCGCCTACGTCTGCGACTACACGATCCTGGAGCCCGTCCTGCGCGTGCTCGACCTCGCATGGGCGCGACCCGGGCTGGTGACGGCGAGCCTCGACCACGCCATGTGGTTCCACCGGCCGGGACCGGTGGACGACTGGCTGCTGTACGTGCAGGAGGCGGTCGCCGCCGACAGCGGACGCGGGCTCGGCACCGGCCGCTTCTTCACCCGCGACCACCGCCACCTCGCCACCGTCGCCCAGGAGGGCATGATCCGCACCACCTGATCTCCCGGCGCCCCCACCGCCCGCGAGTTCCCGGAAGGACCCGTCCGTTGTCCCTCTCACCCTCGGCCCACCAGGACACCTTCACCCGCGACCACCTCCCGCCGGCGGACCACTGGCCGACGATCGAGTTCACCACGCCGGAACTGCACTACCCGGACCGGCTCAACGCCGCCACCGAGCTGATCGACCGCCCGGTGGCGGAGCACGGCCCCGACCTTCCCGCCCTCCGTACGCCGGACGGCGAGACCTGGTCCTACGGCCTCCTCCAGCGCCGCGCCAACCAGGTCGCCCAGGTGCTCACCGAGGACCTCGGCCTCGTGCCCGGCGGCCGCGTGCTGCTCCGCTCGCCCAACAACCCCTGGGCGGTGGCCGCGTGGCTCGGCGTCCTCAAGGCGGGCGGCGTGGCCGTCACCACGATGGCCGCGCTGCGCGCCCGCGAGCTCGCCCCGATCGTCGAACGCACCGGGCCCGCCGTCGCACTCGTCGACCACCGCCACACCGAGGAGGTCGAGCGGCTCCAGAACGCCTCCCTCGCGATCGTCACCCACGGCGCGGACACCCCGGACGACCTCCTCGCCCGCGCCGGCGCCAAGTCGGGCGAGTTCACCAACGTCCCGACCGCCGCCGACGACGTCGCCCTGCTCGGCCCGACCTCCGGCAGCACGGGCGTCCCCAAGATCACCATGCACTTCCACCGCGACGTGCTCTCCATCGACCACACCTTCGGCCGCCCCCTCCTCGGCCTCGGCCCCGGCGACACCGTCGCGTGCTCCGCGCCGCTCGCCTTCACCTTCGGCCTCGGCATGCTCGTCGTCTTCCCGCTGCGCGCCGGCGCCTGCGCGCTGCTCACCGAGTCCGCCACCCCGCTCCAGCTCGCCGAGCACGTCGAGCGCCACGGCGTCACCGTCCTCGCGACCGCGCCCACCGCCTACAAGGCGATCCTGCGGGAGGAGCAGGAGCACCGGCTCGCCGGGCTGCGCGTGGCCGTCTCGGCCGGCGAGCACCTCCCGCGGACCACCTGGGAGCAGCTGCGCGACCGCCTCGGCCTGCGCGTCATCGACGGCATCGGCGCCACCGAGCTGCTGCACATCTTCATCTCCGCCGCCGGCGACGACATCCGCCCCGGCGCCACCGGCCGCCCGCTGCCCGGCTACCGGGCCACCATCCTCGACATCGACGGCCACGAGCTCGGCCCGGGGGAGCCCGGCCGGCTCGCCGTCATCGGCCCGGTCGGCTGCCGCTACCTGGACGACCCGCGCCAGGACGAGTACGTCGTGGACGGCTGGAACGTCACCGGCGACCTCTTCCACCGCGACGCCGACGGCTACTTCTTCTACCAGGCCCGCAGCGACGCCATGATCGTCTCCTCGGGCTACAACATCGGGGGCCCCGAGGTCGAGGCCGCCATCGACACCCACCCGGACGTCGTCGAGTCCGGCGTCGTCGCCAAGCCCGACCCCGAACGCGGCTCCGTCGTCTGCGCGTTCGTCGTCCTGCGCGACGGCGTCCCGGACGGCGAATCGGCCGCCGCCAAGGCCAAGGAGATCCAGGACCACGTCAAACAGGTCCTGGCCCCCTACAAGTACCCGCGCGACGTGCGGTTCTGCGACGCCCTGCCCCGCAACACCAGCGGCAAGCTCCAGCGTTTCGTGCTGCGCCGGATCGTCGCGGACGGCGAGCGGAGCTGCGGCCAGGCCCCTGCCGAGAGAGGAACCTTGTGAAGATCGCGATCGTCGGCGGCGGCCCCGGCGGCCTGTACCTCGCCGCGCTCATGAAGCAGCTCGACCCCGCCCACGAGGTCACCGTGTGGGAGCGCAACGCCCCCGACGTCACCTTCGGCTTCGGCGTGGTCTTCTCCGACGAGACGCTCGGCGGCATCGAGAACGCGGACGCCGAGTTCGCCGCCGCCATGGCCGACCGCTTCGCCCGCTGGACGGACATCGACATCCACGTCGGCGGCCGCACCCACACCGTCGGCGGCCAGGGATTCGCCGCCATGAGCCGCCGCGAGCTGCTGCACCTGCTCCAGGAGCGCTGCCGCGGCCTCGGCGTCGACCTGCGCTTCGGCACACCCGCGCCCGACACGGCCGCGCTGCGCGCCGGGCACGACCTGGTCGTGGCCGCCGACGGCGTCAACTCGGCCGTCCGGCAGGCGAGTCCGGACGCTTTCGGGCCCACGCTCGACACCCGCCGCAACAAGTACATGTGGCTCGGCACCGACCTGGTCTTCGAGGCCTTCCAGTTCTTCATCAAGCAGACCGAGTGGGGGACCATGCAGGTCCACGGCTACCCCTACTCCGCCACCGGCTCCACCTTCATCGTCGAGATGCACGAGGACGTGTGGCGCCGGGCCGGCTTCGACACCGGCCCCGACCTCCCGCCCGGCGCCTCCGACGAGCCCGCCGTGGAGCGGATCCGCGCCCTGTTCGCCGACGAGCTCGACGGACACCGGCTGTTCGCCAACAACTCGCGCTGGCTCAACTTCACCACCGTCCGCAACGAGCGCTGGCACGACGGCGGGCTCGTCCTGCTCGGCGACGCCGCGCACACCGCGCACTTCTCGATCGGCTCGGGCACCAAGCTCGCCATGGAGGACGCCCTCGCCCTCGCCGCCTGCCTGCACGAACACCCCACGCTGGAAGAGGCGCTGACGTCCTACGAGGCCGAGCGGCGCCCGGTCGTCGAGTCCACCCAGCGCGCCGCCCAGGCCTCCCTGGAGTGGTTCGAGAACATCGGCATGTACACCGGCCAGGAGCCCGTGCAGTTCTGCTTCAACCTGCTCACCCGCTCCCGCCGCATCACCTACGACAACCTCCGCACCCGCGACCCGCAGTTCGCCGACCGCGTCGACGAGGCCTTCGCGAAGGCACAGGGCGCCGACAGCGTCGTCCCGGCGATGTTCCAGCCCTTCCGGCTCGGACCGCTGGAGCTCAAGAACCGCGTCATCGTCTCCCCCATGGACATGTACTCCGCCGTCGACGGCCTCCCCGGCGACTTCCACCTCGTCCACCTCGGCTCGAAGGCGATGGGCGGTGCCGGCCTGGTCATGACCGAGATGGTCTGCGTCTCCGCCGAGGGCCGCATCACCCCCGGCTGCACCGGCCTGTGGAACGACGAGCAGCGCGACGCGTGGCAGCGCATCGTCTCCTACGCGCACGCCAACTCGACCGCCCGGATGGGCCTCCAGCTCGGCCACTCCGGCCGCAAGGGCTCGACCCGCCTCATGTGGGAGGGCATGGACGAACCGCTGGAGCAGGGCAACTGGGACGTCGTCGGACCCTCCGAACTCCCCTACGGCCCCGCCTCCGCGACGCCGCGCGAGCTCACCCGCGGCGAACTCGACCGGATCACCGCCGAGTTCGTCGCCGCCGCCCGACGCGGCGCGGAAGCCGGCTTCGACCTCCTCGAACTCCACTGCGCCCACGGCTACCTGCTCTCGTCCTTCCTCTCCCCACTGGCCAACCACCGCACCGACGGGTACGGCGGCCCGCTGGAGAACCGGCTGCGTTACCCCCTGGAGGTCTTCGACGCCGTCCGCGCGGTCTGGCCCGCCGACCGCCCGGTGATCGTGCGCATCTCCGCCACCGACTGGGCCCCCGACGGCAACACCGAACACGACGCCGTCGAGATCGCCCGCGCGTTCATCGCCCACGGCGCCGACGGCATCGACGTCTCCACCGGCCAGGTCACCAAGGACGAACGTCCCGCCTACGGCCGCTCCTACCAGACCCCGTACGCCGACCGGATCCGCCACGAGGTCGCCGCCGTCACCGGCACCGCCGTCATCGCCGTCGGCGCCATCGCCTCCTACGACGACGTCAACTCCATCCTCCTGGCCGGCCGCGCCGACCTCTGCGCCATCGGCCGCACCCACCTCTACGACCCGCAGTGGACCCTGCACGCCGCCGCCGAACAGAACTACCGCGGACCGGCCGCCGACTGGCCCCTCCCCTACCGCGCCGGCAGCCGCAAACCCCCCTCCTCCCGCACCGACGCCATCCGCCCCCGCCTCACCCTGCTGCGCGCCGAGGACCCCGACCGCGCCGTCCACCTCCGCTGGAGCCCGTCCCGTGAACCGGCCCCCGTCTCCTGAGCCGGTGGACGGTGCGCGCTTCGCGAGCATCGTCCACCGCAGCCGCGTCGAGTGGATGGACACCGACGCGGGCGGCCACCACCACAACACCGCGATCGCGCGCTACGTCGAGGCGGCCGAGGCCGAGTTGATGCGCACCCGCGGCATCACCGGCTACTTCGGCGCGGCCCCGCGCGTCCGCTACGAGGCCGACTTCAGCGCGCCGCTGTGGTTCGGCCAGGAGGTGACGACCGAGCTCACCGTCGAACGCATCGGCACGACGTCCATCACCGTCCGCTTCGAGATCCGCGCGGAGGACGGCCGACCGGCCGCCTCGGGACGGTACGTGGCGGTGCACGTCCCGCGCGGCGGGCGCACGAGCACCCCGTGGCCCGCCGCGTGGGTCGAGGCGTGGTCGTCAGGGCAGGGGGATCACGTGTAGCCGCGCCTGGTAGCCGCCGTCGGACCCGCCGGCGACGAGGGCGTCCGGCCCGACGGCGAGGCCGCTGAGCTGCTCCTCGGCGACGGTCATGCTCTCCTCCGGCACGGTCTCGCCGGTGGCGGCGTCCACGGAGAGGATCTGCGCCGTGTTCGGGGCGTCGTCCTTCACCGCGTAGAACCGACTGCCGTCCGCCCCGGCCCGGGCCGTGTTCACGATCGAGCCCTCGGGGGCGAGCGTGACGTGCCGGCTCACCGTGTCGGTCGCCGGGTCGATGAGGTCGCCCCGGCCGGACGAGCCCGCGTCGAGGGCGAGGAGCCGCGTGCCGTCCGGGGAGAAGGCCAGGTCGAACTCGGCGGCCGAGACCGTCCCGGCGACGGTGCCGACGAGGGTCGGGCCGGCCGTCCTCCAGTGCTGGATGCCACGTGAGGTGCCGATGTACAGGTCCTGCCCGCCCGGCCGCACCACCGGGGCACCCGCGCCGCCGGAGGGCAGCGGGGCGGACCCGGTGAACGCCCGCCGACCGGTGTCGAAGGTCAGCATCCGGCCCGGGCCCGGCTTCTGCTTGTAGCGCATCGCCCCGCGCTGCGACACGTACACCGTGCCGCCGTCCGTGCCGACGGCCAGCCCGAGCGCCGGGCCGGCGCTCCAGTTGGCCGGGCGCGGCTGGTCGGGCAGCGCGACGGTCGCGAGCACGGCCCTCCCCACGGTGTCGACGACGACGAGCCGCTGCCCGTCCACGACGTACAGCCGCGACCCGTCCGCGCTGAGCGCGGCGTTGACGCCCCACTCCAGCGCGCCCAGCCCCACCTGCCCCCGCGTCGCGCCCGTCCGGACGTCCACCACCTTGACGCTCACGCTGCGGTCGCTCTCGACGGCGACGACGTACAGCGTGCCGCCGTCCGGACTGACCAGCGGCACCGGCCGCTCTCCGCTCACCGTCACGACGGTCTCGCCGACGGGCGCGGCCTGCGCCGCCGCGGTGCCCGTCAGTCCGAGCACGACGACGGCCGCCAAAGCCGCGGTTCGCATCCTCCTGGACATGCTTCTCCTCCCCTTACTGCGTATGCGATCCCCCAACGGGCACGCTAGTGGACGGAGTTGACATCTGTCAGTCAATTCTCCGCTTGAGGAGAGGATGTGATGGACATTCAGGCTTGCGCGGTGGGCCGGACGACGATCTCGCTGACGTCGACGCCCGCGGGCTGCCCGATCGCGTAGCCGACGGCCGAGGCGATCGCCGACGGCGGCATGGCGATCTCGTCGCGCTGCCGGGTCATCGCGGCGGCCGCCCCGGGAGCGGCACCCTTGCCGACGCCCTCGGTGTCGGTGAGGCCGGGCGAGACGAGGGTCACGCGCAGGTCGGGTCCCGATTCCTGACGCAGCCCCTCGGTGAGCACCTTCACCGCCGTCTTGGTCGCCGCGTAGACGCCCTGGGGCGGTTTGACGACGTAGGCCGCGGTGGAGCCGACGTTGACGAACTGGCCGGAGCCCTGGCGACGGAAGACGGGCAGGGCCGCCCCGATCCCGTTGAGCAGGCCGGTGATGTGGGTCGCCACCATGGCGTCCCAGTCGTCCTGGCGCAAGTCGTCGAACGGCGAGACGGCCATCGTGCCCGCGTTGGAGACGAGGACGTCGAGCCGGCCGTACCGCTCGACGGCGGTGTCGGTCAGCCGCCGGAGGTCCTCGCGGCGCGTGACGTCGACGACGACGCCGACGGCGGTGCCGCCCTTCGCCGTGATGCCGTCCACGACGGCGGTCAGCCGGCCCTCGCGCCGGGCCCCCAGCACGAGCCGGGCGCCCTCCTCGGCGAGGTACGTCGCGGTCGCCTCGCCGATGCCGCTGCTGGCGCCCGTGATCGCGATGACCTTGCCCTGGATACCTGACACGACAGGTTCCCTTCCCGGGATGCGTGCAGGTCACGATGGTGACCCGCAGTGAAAGCGGAGGCTCCCCCACTTGCCTCACGTTAAGTGGGGGTGCCTCCGCTTGGCAAGTCGATAGGCTGCCGTCAGGCTTCCGGGGCTTCCGGGACTCCGGGAAGGGATGGCGAACACCGATGAGCGACGTAGCGCCGCGACCGCTGCGTGCCGACGCGCAGCGCAACAGGGAGAAGATCCTCACGGCCGCCGTGCACGTCTTCACGACCGAGGGGCTGGACGCGCACCTGGAGCGCATCGCCAGGGAGGCGGGTGTCGGCAGCGCGACGCTGTACCGCAACTTCCCCACCCGGGAGGCCCTGGTCGAAGCGGTTTACCGCAACGAGGTGGCCCACCTGTGCGAGGCCGCCCCCGCCCTGCTCGCACAGGAGCCGCCCGTGGCGGCCCTGCGGGCGTGGACGCGCCTCTTCCTGGACTACGTCACCGCCAAGTACGGCATGATCGACGCCCTGCGCGCGATCGCCGCGACGGGAAGCAGCCCCTACGGGCACAGCCGGGAGATGATCCAGGACGCCATCACCTCGCTGATGGACGCCTGCACGGCCGCCGGGACGATCCGCACCGACATCCGGCCCGCCGACGTCTTCGCCGCCCTCGAAGGCATCGCCCTCACCTCGGCGGGCACCGAACTCCGGCCGCAGGCGGAGCGCCTGCTCGACCTCGTGCTGGACGGCCTCACGGTCCGCCCTTGAGGACCGGTGGGCGACGTCAGGCGGCCACCAGCGCCAGCCGGATCCAGCGCTCGGCCTCCGCCGTCGCGGCCGTCACGTCGAACGCGTCCGGGTCGGTGGCCCCCTGGACGATTGTTGACCAACAAGTAAGTATGCGGGGCGGGCCCGGAGCCGACCCAGGCCGCGCCGCCCCCGTCGGAAGGGAAGATCCGGATGACTGCCACGATGCTCGCCGGCCGCCTCGACGTCACGAAGGGCACGTTCGCCGTCGAGGAGGTGCCCGTCCCGGCGCCCGGCCCCGGGGAGGTCCTGATCAAGGTCGAGGCGGCGGGCGTCTGCCTGTCCGACGTCCACCTGATCGACGGCACCCTCAAGCCCTTCCGCCTCCCCGGCGACAAGGTGACCCTCGGCCACGAGGTCGCCGGCACCGTCCACACCCTCGGCGAGGGCGTCACCACCGCCGCCGTCGGCGACCGCGTCCTGCTCCAGGCCGGCGAGCAGCGGGGCGGCGTCGTCTTCACCCGCGGCGTCGACTACGACGGCGGCTGGGCCGAGTACAGCCTCGCCACTGCCACCACCCTCGTGCCGATCCCCGACGAACTCCCCTTCGAACAGGCCTGCTTCATCCCCGACGCGGTCTCCACCCCGTGGGCCGCCATCACCGCCACCGGCGCCGTCCGCCCGGCCGAGGCCGTCGGCGTCTGGGGCGTCGGCGGACTCGGCGCCCACGGCGTCCAGCTCCTGCGCGCCATCGGCGCCTTCCCCATCGTCGCCGTCGACCCCCTCCCCGCCGCCCGCGAACGCGCCCTCGCCTTCGGCGCCGACGCCGCCCTCGACCCGCTCGACCCCGGGTTCGCCGCCCACCTGCGCGAGGCCACCGGCGGCCGCCCGCTCGCCGCCGCCTTCGACTTCGCGGGCGCGGCCCCCGTCCGCGAGCAGGCGATGGCCGCCCTCGGCGAACGCGGCCGCCTGGTCCTCGTCGGCCTCACCGACCAGCCCCTCACCATCACCAAGGGCACCATGGTCAGCTTCCTGCGCCAGGAGATCCGCGGCCACTACGGCTCCCAGCCCCAGGACGTGATCGACCTCGTCGCCCTCGCGAAGGGCGGCCGCCTCGACTTCTCCCGCTCGGTCAGCGGCACCTTCCCGCTCGCCGACGCCGCCAAGGCCGTCGAAGCCCTGGAGCAGAAGGCGGGCAACCCGATCCGGCTGATCCTCAAGCCCTGAGCACCCGTTGTCGGATCACGCTGCCATCATGGCGGCGTGACCGACTCAGTCCACAACTCCGTCTCCGGACACGTCACGGGGAACGTGATCCAGGCGGGCACCCTCAACGTGACGCCGCCCGAACCCGACCGGCCCGCCGAGGACCTGCTCGCCGAACGGGTGCGCAAGCAGTGGAACGACGAGGCCAACGCCCGCGGCCTGACCGGGACCGTGCAGATGCCCGTCCAATGGGATGCACGCGAACTCGGCGCAGACCGTGAGCGATCGGCACTCGACGAGGTTCTCGCGTCGATCTGTGCGCTGGAGCCGATCCGGCTCATCGTCACAGGGCCGGGCGGCGCAGGGAAGTCGTCGATCGCGGTGCTCCTGGTCCTCGAGCTCTTGGAGCACCGGAAGCCCGGCGGGCCCGTTCCCGTCCTCCTCTCCCTCTCCGGCTGGACTCCCGGGCCGACGGAGAGATTGGACGAGTGGGTGGTCAGGCGCATCCGGGAGGACTACGGGGACCTCCCGACCTCGGCCGGGGAGAGCAGGGTGAAGGCGCTGGTCGACCGCGAGGGAATCATCCCCGTCCTGGACGGCCTCGACGAGCTCATGTCCCTCCCCGGCCAGCAGGTCGCCCTCGGAATCGACGACTGGCGCGCGAACACCAAGGTGCCCCTGGTCCTGCTGTCGCGTCCAGAAGCGATCGAGGCCGTTCCCCCGGACTCCGAGCTCCGGCACATCCCGGTGATCCAGGCCTGTCCGATGACCCCGGAAGCCGGCCGGCACTACCTCGCCGGGAAATGCCACGAGGACCAACTCCCCCGGTGGGAAGACGTCTTCGAGCAGATCGAACGAAGTCCTGACGGACCCGTCGCAGCGGCTCTGTCCTCGCCCTTGATGCTCTGGCTCGCCGCGAAGGTCTACGCGAGCGGAGCCCGCGATCCTCGTGAACTCCTCGACTCCGCGAGGTTTCCGGCACCCGCGGACGTCGAAGGGCACCTCCTCGACGAGCTGCTCCCCGCCCTCTACTCGCGGGCCCCGGCACGAGCCTCCGAACGCGAGCCCGTCCGCCGGTGCAGCGTGCAGGAGGCGCGAACGTACCACGGCTTCCTGGCCCGGCAGTTGATCCGCCGACGAACCCAGGACATAGCCTGGTGGGAGCTGCGCGGCGTGGTCACGCGTCCCCTCGCATGGGGCGGCACCGTCCTCACGGCCATCCTGGCACTCCTCTCCCTCGACCGGCTCCTGTGGCCCGGCACCACAACCGAAGCGATCGACCTCGTCGCCGAGCTGGCCACCATCTCCACGGTCCTCGGACGCACCACCGCCCGGCACCTGTTCCCCGGCCTCGACGGCCGCCCGCGCCGGTCGGCCGCGCCCAGGATCCAGATCATCACGGCCCTGCTCGCCGCAAGCCTCGTCGGTGCGGCAACGGTCGTTCCGGGCGGTGTCCCCGCGGTCGTGCCCACCGTCGCCCTGCCCACGCTGTCGGGCCTCCTCCTGACGCGGCGGGCCGAGCACGACACGGCCACGAAGCCCAGGATGCTGCTCGCCGACGAACGGCGGATCGCCCTGATCGAGGCGGCAGTCGTCGCACCCGCCATCGCCGGGCTCTCGATGGCGGTCTTCTCCCAGACCCACGACCGTCCCCTCATCCCCACCGTGTCCTTCCTCACCGCCTGGTCCTGCTCAGCCCTGGCCCTCGTCGCGATGAGCCGATGGGGGCGCTGGACCGCCACGCGGGTCGAACTGTGGCTGTCCGGGCGCCTTCCGTGGAACGTGATGGGCTTCCTGGAGGACGCGCACCGACTGGGCCTGCTGCGCCAGGTCGGCGGCGTCCACCAGTACCGGCACGCCGAACTGCGCCGGCGCCTCGCCGGAGCGGAAGCCGACCGGCCCGCGGCCGTGGCGTGGACACCGCGCACCGTCCTCATGCGCAGCAGCGCCCACACGGTCCGCACCGTGTGGTTCCTCGCCCTCGACCTCGCGATGCCGGTCCTCGCGTACCTCGCCGTCGCCTCTCCGCTCACTGCGCACGACGGCCCGAGAGCGGACTGGGAGCAGAGCTGGGACCTGTTCCGCAGGCACCAGTTCCAGTTCGTGGGGGTGACGGTCACGCTCGTCCTGATGGCGGTCGCGCTGTGGGCCGTGGCCACGAGGCTCCGGATCGACGCCGAGACGGTCGAGATCAACAGGGGCCGCAAACTCCGGCTGCACTGGGACGATGTGACCGACGTGCAGGTCCACAGGACCGACGGCGACGTCCTGCCCGCCCAGTACCACGTCGCCCTGAAACTCAAGGAGGGCCTGACCGTCCCGAAAGCCGTCGCGGACTCGGAAGGCTGGGCCCGCATCTGGGACCTCGGCCCGACCGGCACCCTCCCCCTCGACCTCGAAGCCGCCCTCGTCCACTTCGCGGGCCACCGCTGGAAGCCTGAGGCACCGACGGCCACGACCAAGCGAACCCGCCGCCGGTAGCCGCACGCCCGCAGTGCTCCGCCTACCCCACCGGGACCGGACGGTGCGGGAGGTCGGTGGGGTTGTCCGGGCCGAGGGAGAACGTCGGGGCGAGTGTCGGGGCGGGGGTCGGGTGCATGGGCGGCGGGGTGGTCACCGCCGTGCTCGGGGCGGTCGGCATCGTCGTGGGCCGTCCCGTGGCGGTGGGCGATGGTGCGGCGGGCGGGCTGGGCGGGGTCGACGGGCTCGACGGGCTCGACGGCGCGCCCGTGACCGCCGGAGTCGGCGACGGGGTCGGAGTGGGCGACGGCGGCGCGGCCGTGGAGTTGCACGCGGCGGTGGCCAGCACGAGGAACAGCAGGGTACCGGCGGCGATGGCGGCGGCGGGTCGCTTCACGGGGTGTCGTCTCCTGATCGTCGGGGGCTCGCCTCTTGGACGGTGCGGCCCCCGGACCGGTTCCCCGACGCCGGTGCCCGGCCCGCCGACGCTCGGCGGGCCGGCACCGAGTGGTCCATCAGCCCTGCTGGTTCCCGGCCACGTCCCCGTCCCCGTCGCCGACCACGTCGCGGTGGTCGAAACGCCGGAGGTCGACGGCCCAGATGCCGCGCCCGAAGGTGGCCGCGTACAGCTTGCCGTCCGGGCCGGTCTTCAGCTGCTGCACGGACGTCGTCGGCAGGTTGCGGCCGAGGACCTTCCAGTCCGTGGTGCCCGGCGCCCGGTAGAACGCCGCGAGGTCGGTCCCCAGGGCGAGTCCGCCGTTGGGCAGGATCTTCACCGAGTCCGCGGGCACGTCGGGCAGGTTGGCCGAGATGTCGCTCCAGGTGGCGCCGCCGTCCCGGGACTCGAAGACGTGCCCGATGCCGGCGCCGGGCCCCTCGGTCCAGGACCGCGAGAATCCGTTCATCGCGACGAACACGTGCTGCGCGTCGTTCTCGTCGACGGCGAACGAGGAGACGTACCGGTTGGGTACCGTCCCGTCCACCGGCAGGGTGAGCTGGTGCCAGCCCGTCCCGTCCGTGTTCCCCACCGCGATGCCGCGCGTGAAGCCCTGGTTGTTGCAGGGGCCGCACCAGCCCGCGTACACGGTGCCGTTGACGGTCGCGACGGCGGTGGCGAAGTGCCCGGCGCCCAGGTCGTAGGCGGAGGTCCATTCGCTGCCGCTGCGGATCGCGTAGCCCTTGTGCTGCACCCAGATGTGCCGGCCGCCGGCGATCCAGGTGTTGACGTCCTCGGGGTCGGCGGCGAGCGGGGCGATGAAGCGGGCGGAGCTGGTGGCCTTGTCGGGCGGGGCGACCTCGTAGGACGTGGCCTTGCCGGGGTCGGAGTTGCCCGAGCCGTCGTTGACGGCGCAGTTCTGGGTGACCCACACGTCCATGTAGACGTACTCCTGGGCGATGTTGCACCCGTTCCCCGGGTCGACCAGGGTGTCGCCGCCGTCGCCGCCGAAGTTGGAGCCCATCACCTTGTCGTGGGCGCGCAGGATCGATTCGCCGTTGTCCTGGAGGCCGCCGCTGACGCTGACGCCCCGCCCGGAGCGGTCCGACAGGTCCTTGCCCACGCCCACCGAGTAGTACTGCAGGGTGTCGATGGTGCCGTCGGCGAGGGACTTCCAGTCCTTGGCGTGCCCGCCGGAGTCGACGGCGCCGTTGACCGGGCGGGTGTAGATGCCGCCGTCGTTGCCGACGTACACGCTCGCCTTGCCGTGGTAGGTGCCGATGGCGACGGCGTGCTGGTCGGAGTGGGTGGTCGGCGAGCAGTCGCCGGTCTGCTTCGTCGGGTCGATGCTCCAACAGGGGAACGGGAAGTTCCAGTACGGGCCGGGAACCGTCCAGGAGGCACCGCCGTTCTTGGTCTCCAGCACCTCCTCCAGGCCGGCGTAGACGTGGTCGGGGTTGGCCGGGTCGACCTGGAGGAACTGGTTGTACCAGGACTGGATGCCGGGCTGGTAGCCGGCGCCCTGCAGCGCGGAGCCCGAGTTCTTGATCTTGTCCTTGTCCGCGATGAGCGTCCAGGGACCGAACGGGGAGCCGGACTTGGAGACGTAGACGCCCTTCAGTCCGGAGTCCGGGTTGTGCGCGGTGAGGTCCGGCGACTGGTCGATCGCGTAGTAGCGCGAACCGTCCGCCGAGCGGGCGAAGGTCACGTTGCCGACGTTCGCCGCATCCGTCGGCAGGTCGCCCAGCGACGCGACGCGCTGCCAGCTCCCGTCCGCTGCCTTGCTGTAGAAGCCGTTGTACGTGTCGCCACCGCGCCAGCCGACGGCGAGGATCACCTTTGACGGGTCCTTGGGGTCGATCGCGATGTCGTTGGCGATGTTCTTGTACGGTGCACTCGGGTCGCCCGCCTTCGAACCACCGGGCAGGTACTCGGGGTTGGGCGCGAACTCCTGCGCCCACGGGCCCGAGAGGTCCGTCGTCGAGTGGCTCCACACACCCCGGCTGGTGGCCGCCCACACCTTGTCGCCCGCGAAGCGCAGCGCGTGGATCGTCGTCGACTCCAACTCCGCCCCGCCGACCCGGTTCCCGGGCTGGAACCGGCCGTGCTCGGGGTCGGCGAGCACGTACACGCCCGTGCCGACGTACGAGACCGCGCCCGTGTTCGACTCGCCGGTCGCGTACCAGAGCCGCCCGGAGCCGTCCAGGTTCAGCGTGCCGGTGGACAGCGACGGCAGCTTCTCCGAGATCGACTGCCACTGCCCGCCGCCGGTGCGCGAGCGGAAGACGCCGCCGTTCGCGCCGCCCGCGTAGACGTACCCGTCGTCGTCCGCCGCGATGCCGGTGATCCGGCCGGTGACGAAGCCCGCGCCGCCGCTGGAGTTGGAGTTGACGTCGCGGTAGCGCGGGTCGTCCGCGTTGTACGGCTTGCCCGTCACCTGCTCCCAGCGGCCGCCGGCGCTCGGCATCGACTTCAGCTGCGCCCACGCCGCGCCGTACGCACCGGGGGCGACGACGCCGGGGGCCGTGCGGGCCTCGGTGTACTGCGCGGTGCCCTCGGCCGCGTTCTCGGCCTCGTCCGCACCGCCGTCGTCCCCGCCCCGGTCGGCCTTCGCCGAGAACACGGGCCCGGCCGCGCCGCGGCCCTCCTGCACCTTTCTCTCGTGCTGCTGCCCGATCTCCTCCAGGTGCCGCGCCTGGTGCGGGCGGGGCCCGGGCGGCTCGGCGGCGGCGAGTGCCTGGGCGGTGGTCAGTCCGAGCGCGGTCAGGGTGACGGCCGGTAGCAGCAGCCGTCGACGTTGCCTGTTGGGCACGATGTCGGTCCTCCCCATGCGACGGGCCGCGCGGTCGCGCGGCCCGGTGGCAGTCCGAGCGGAAGCCTCGCGGGTCCGACCGGCCGGTGTGAAGGGAGTGTGCACGAGGGGGAGTCGAAACTACGTCAGATGAGAGAGTCGACGCGCGACGCATGCCCCTCCCGGACGCCCGTGGTGCTGCGAGCGCCGTACGCCGTACGGCGGACCGTCAGCTCCGAACCTCCGCTTCAGCGAATCCTCAGGTACCCCCCACCACACTCTGTTCCGTACTCGGACGGTGGGCGGACGGAGCAGTCGATGTCGGAATCCGTACGCGGCTCGGCGCGGGCCGGGGGACTCCTGCGCCGGGCCGGGTGGTCGGCGGTCGCGCTGGCGGCGGTGGTGGGTGCCGGAACCGCCGCGCGGGAGATCGCGAGCGCGGACGTGCGACCGCTCCGTGTGGTGTGCGCACACGCCGCCTCCACCGGGCACCACCGGCTCGCGATGCGCTTCTGCCGCGGCGGCATGGAGCGCTGGACGACACCGGCGGGGCGGCCCGAGCCCACCGGCCGCCACCGGGCTCACGAATTCCTCAGGTTCCCGCTGCCATGATCCTCCACAGACGGCGCGCCTCCCGGTCCCCCACGGACGCGCAGGCGCGCCGCCCCCGTCACCCCCTGGAGCCGCGTTCGTGCCCGCAGGACCCCCGACGGCCCCTCCCCGGGCCGTGGATATCCTGGCCGGCATGCGCATATTGGTGGTCGAGGACGACGAGGACCTGCGGTTCGCCGTGGCCGCGGCCCTGCGGGGCGGCGGGCTGGCCGTCGACGAGGTCGGGGACCTCCCGGCCGCCGACGAGGCGCTGTTCGTCACCGGCTACGACTGCGTCGTCCTCGACCGCATGCTGCCCTCCGGCGACTCCGCCGACTACGTGCGCCGGATGCGCGCGGACGGCCGGACCGTGCCGGTGCTGTTCCTCACCGCCCGCGACACCGTCGCCGACCGGGTCGAGGGCTTCGCCACCGGCGGCGACGACTACCTCGTCAAGCCCTTCGCCGTCCCCGAACTGGTCGCCCGCGTGCACAACCTGTGCCGCCGCACCACCGTCGTCCGCCCGCCCGTGGTGCGCCTCGACGGCCTGGAGATCGACACCGCCCGCCGCACCGTGCACCGCGACGGCATCCGGCTGACCCTCACGATCAAGGAGTTCGCCGTCCTGGAGACGCTCGCCGCCCGCCCCGGCGAGGCGGTGCGCCGCGCCGAGCTCATCGAGAGCTGCTGGGACGAGCTGACCGAACCCAACTCCAACGTCGTCGAGGTGCTCGTCTCCCAGCTGCGCCGCAAGCTCGGCGAGCCGGCCCTGATCCACACCGTGCGCGGCGTCGGCTACCGGCTGGAGCCGCGGGCTTGAGAGCCGCACGCACGAGAACCGCAGGCCGCAGAGCGGCCCCGCGCCGTCCGAGGAAGGACGTCCCGCCCACCCCGGCCGGCCGGATCCGCCGCCTGCGCCGCCGCATCGCCCTGCTCTTCGCCCTGGTCAGCGCCCTCGCCCTGGTCGGCATGGCGGCCGTCGCCGTGCACGCGGACGACGACGCCTGGCGCTCCCAGGTCGACTCCGACCTGAAGCTGCGGACCAGCGAGTTCTCCGCCGACCTGCACTACGACGAGCAGGGCGCCCTGGAGTACCCGGACCCCAAGGAGGGCGGCTACGACTGCCCGCCGGTGACGCTCTTCACCGGCACCGCCGAGAAGATGACCGTCGCCGCCCGCCCGCACCGCACCTGTCTGACCGTCCCCGCGGACGCCTACCAGACGGCCGCCGACGACGCCGCGCGCGAGGGCGACGTCGTCCGGCTCACCACCACCGCGCCCAACGGCCACCGACTCCGGCTCTCCGCCCAGCCGTTCACCGGACCGAACCAGGACACCACGGACACCGTGGCCGTCGCCGCCGTCGACATCTCCGGCAACCTGGCCGACCACGACCGTCTCGCCCTGCTCCTCACCGCCGCCTGCGCCGTCCTCGTCGCCCTCTCCGCCCTCGCCGGCCACTGGCTCGCCGGCCGGGCCGTGCGCCCCGCCCTGGACGCGCTCGACCAGCAGGAGGCGTTCCTCGCCGACGCCGCCCACGACCTGCGCACCCCCGTCGCCTCCGTGCGCGTCCTCGCCGAGACCGGCCTGCGCGGCGAGGCCGACACCACCGAGATCCTGCGCCGCACGCTGCGCCAGTCCACCCGGATGAGCGAGCTCGTCGACGACCTGCTCACCCGGGCCCGGCTGATGGCCGGCGCCGTCCCGCTCGACCGGGAGCCGCTGCGGCTCGACCAGCTCGTCGACGCCGTCGTCGCCGACACCCCGGCCGACGGGCACCGCGTCGCCGTCCGCGCCGAGCCCGTGATCGTCCTCGCCGACGCCGGGCTGCTGCGCCGTGCCGTCGCGAACCTGCTCGGCAACGCGCTCGCCCACGGGCACGGGCCCGGCCAGCCGGCCGACGTCGAGGTCACCGTCACCGCGGACGGCACCGTCGCCGTCGACGACGCGGGCCCGGGCATCCCGTCCGAGCGGGCGGCCTCCCTGTTCGAGCGCTTCCACAGCGGCGGCGGGTCGAGCGGCCTCGGCCTGTCCATCGCCGCCTGGGTGGCCCACACCCACGGCGGCTCCCTCACCGTCGACCCGAGCACCCGCGGCGGCACGCGCTTCCTGCTGCGCGTGCCCGTGCACAAGCCCGCACGCTCATCCGGGTGAGGGCCCGCGAGCCGGGGGCACCGCGCCGGCGGGAGGTGCGACCGTCGGTCGCATGCCGCTGATCGCACGATCCGACCGCCGCGCCGTCCCCGTGCTGCTCCCGCTGCTCTGCGTGTGCGCCGCCCTCGTTCCGGCACCCGCCGCACGCGCATCGGCCCCCTTCGACCCCGCGCCCGCCGTCGCCGCGCTCACCCGGCTGCTGCCGGTCCACGCCGCACAGATCAGGCTCCTCCCCGAGCCGCAGGCCGCGCCCGGCGTCGACGCGTTCACCGTCTCCGGCGCGCCCGGCGCGATCCGGGTGCGGGGCACCTCGCCCGCCACGCTGCTGACCGGCGTCGGCTGGTACCTGCGCAACGTCGCCCACGCCGACATCGGCCTGCCCGGCGACAGCACCGCGGCGCTCCCGGCCACGCTGCCGCCGGTGCCCGCCCCGCACACCGACGCCGCCGTCGTCCCGCACCGCTACGCGCTCAACGACACCGACAACGGGTACTCCGGCCCCTACCGGAGCTTCGCCGACTACCAGCACGAGGTCGACGTCCTCGCCCTGCACGGCTTCAACGAGGTCCTGGTCACCGTCGGTGCCGAGGCGCCGTACCTGCGGGCGCTCCAGGGCTTCGGCTACTCCGCCGCCGACCTGCGCGCGTGGATCCCGGCGCCCGCGCACCAGCCGTGGTGGCTGCTGCAGAACATGTCCGGCTTCGGCGGCCCGGTCTCCGGGCAACTGGTCGCCGCCCGCGCCGCCGTCGGCCGCCGGGTCTGCGACCACCTGCGGGCGCTCGGCATGACGCCGGTGCTGCCCGGCTACTTCGGCACCGTCCCGACCGACTTCGCCGAGCGCAACCCCGGCGCCGCCGTCGTCCCGCAGGGCACCTGGACGGCGTTCGCCCGCGACTCGTGGCTCGACCCCACCGGCCCGCTGTTCGCCGAGGTCGCCGCCGCCTACTACGCCGCGCAGCACGACGCGTTCGGCGACAGCGCGATGTACAAGATGGACCCGCTCCACGAGGGCGGCACGGCGGGCGGCGTCGACGTGCCCACCGCGGCCGGCGCGATCCAGCGCGCCCTGCTCACCGCGCACCCCGGCGCCGTCTGGACGGTCCTCGGCTGGGAGCACAACCCCACGGCGGCCCTGCTGTCGGGCGTGGACCGCAGTCTGGTGCTGATCGTCGACGGCCTCTCGGACCGCTACGACGGCCTGGACCGCGAGTCCGACTGGGGCGGCACGCCGTACGCGTTCGGCACGATCCCCGACTTCGGCGGCAAGACCACCTTCGGCGCCAACACGGGCGTCTGGACCACCCGCTTCCGCCAGTGGCTCACCCGCTCCGGCAGCGCGCTCAGGGGCATCGCCTTCATGCCCGAGGGCACCGGCACCGACCCGGCCGCCCTCGCCCTCTTCGCCGACCTCGCGTGGTCGCCCGCCGGGCTCGACCGGGAGGCCTGGTTCACGGCGTACGCGACAGCCCGCTACGGCCGCCCGGACGCCCACGCTGCGGCGGCCTGGGCGCAGTTGCGCGAGGGCCCGTACGGCATGCCGTCCGACGGGTGGAGCGAGCCGCAGGACGGCCTGTTCACGGCCCGGCCGTCGCTGACCGCCTCGACCTCGGCGTCCTGGTCGCCGAAGGAGCTGCGCCACGACCCCGCGACCGTGCGCAGCGCCCTCGCCGAGCTCCTGGCGGTGGCGCCCGAGCTGCGCACCACCGACGCCTACCGGTACGACCTCGTCAACGTCGCCCGGCAGGCGCTCGCGGACGAGAGCCGCCGGCTGCTCCCGGAGATCGACAGGGCTTACGGTGCGGGTGACCTGGCCGCGTTCCGGTCGCTGGTGAGCCGCTGGACGGCCGCCGGGAGCGACCTCGACCGGCTGGCGGCGACCGACGCCCGCTTCATGGTGGGGACGTGGCTCGCCCAGGTGCCGTCCTGGGGCGCCACCGACACCGAGCGCCGCCGGCTCCAGTACGACGCGCGGTCGATCCTCACCACGTGGGGCGGCACCCGCGCCGAGGCCGAGGACGGCGGCCTGCACGACTACGCCGCCCGCGAGTGGTCCGGCCTGGTCGCCGACCTCTACGCCAAGCGCTGGGCGGCGTTCTTCGCCTCGCTGGAGGTCGCGTTGACGCAGCACACCCGCCCGGCGCCCGTCGACTTCTTCGCCCTGGACGACGCGTGGGCGCACTCGACGTCCGCCTACCCGACCACGCCGGTCGGCGACCCGGTCGACGTCGCGGCCGCTGTCGCGGCCGCCGTCGCGGCACCGCTCGAGCAGCCGTCAGAGTCTTCGCGTTGACACCCCCCACGGTGGGGCAACCGGCCGCCGCGCTCCCACCGTCCCACCGTTGGGGGCCTACGACCTGAGGAGTGGGCATGAGCAACGACCGTCCGGCAGCACACCTCCCGCAGCGGACCGGCCGGAGGCAGGTGCTGCGGCTCGCCGCCGCACCCCTCGCGGCGGCGGCGCTCGCGGCGTGCGGCGGGCCGAAGCCTGAGCCGTCGCCGGACCCGTCGACCTCCGCGAACCACCCCACGCCGTCCCCGACCCCCACCCCCACCCCGGCCGGGCCGCCCGACTGGGCCGCGCTGGCGAAGGACCTCAGCGGCACCGTCATCGGCCCGCAGGACAGTCGCTACGTGGACGCGAGCCACCTCTACCAGCCGCAGTTCGACGGATTGCGCCCCGCCGGGATCGTCTACGCCGCCACCCCCCAGGACGCCGCCACCTGCCTCGCCTTCGCCCGGAGGTACGCCCTCCCGGTCGCGGCGCGCAGCGGCGGGCACAGCTACGCGGGCTGGTCGTCGGGCAGCGGGATGGTGCTGGACGTCGGGTCGATGGCGGCGGTCTCCCGTTCCGGCGGCACGGCGACGGTCGGCGCCGGCGCCCGGCTGATCGACGTGTACGCGGGCCTGGCGGCCGAGGGCGTGACGGTCCCGGCGGGTTCCTGCCCGAGCGTGGGCGTCGCCGGGCTGACGCTGGGCGGCGGCATCGGCGTCACCTGCCGCGCGTACGGTCTGACCTGCGACAGCCTCACCGGCGCCCAGATCGTGACGGCCGACGGGCGGATCCGCCACGTGGACGCGACCACGGACCCGGACCTCTTCTGGGCGCTGCGCGGCGGTGGCGGCGGCAACTTCGGCGTGGTCACGTCCTTCGCCTTCCGCACCCACCCGGCGCCGACCTGCGCGTACGCGTTCCTCTCCTGGCCCTGGTCGTCCGCCGCGACGGCCGTGGCGGCCTGGCAGGCGTGGGTGGCGGGCGCGCCGGACCCGCTCTGGGCCAACCTCCACCTCGACACCTGGCCGGACGGCCGCCGGCGCCTCACCAGCACCGTCAACTACCTCGGCCCGGAATCCGACCTCGCGGGCCTCGTCGACCGGCTGACCGTCGCCCCGGCCACCGCCTCCCTCCACACGGCGCCGTTCCTGGACACCATGAAGGAGATGGGCGGCGTGGCCGGCTGGTCGGAGGCCGCCGCCCACCTGCCCGGCAGCCTCCCCGGCCAGAACCCCGACGGCAGACTGACCCGGGGCTCGTACGCGGCCCGGTCCGACTTCTACACCCGGCCGATCGACCCGGCCGGGATCGCGGCGCTCGTGGCCGCCGTCGGCCGGTACCCGCAGAGCGTGCCCCAGGGCGGGAGCGCCTCCGTCTCCTTGGACGCCCTCGGCGGCGCCGTGAACCGGGTGGCCCCCGGCGACACCGCCTTCGTCCACCGGAACGCCCTGTTCGGGGCCCAGTACATCACCAACTACCCCGCTCCCGGCGCCGGTTCCGGCCCTGCGGTGGAGCAGTCCCAGGCCTGGCTGCAGGACGTCTGGACGACCATGCGCCCGTACGCGAGCGGCGAGGCCTATCAGAACTACCCGGACCCGAGCCTCACCGACTGGGCCCAGGCCTACTACGGCAGCAACCTCGCCCGCCTGCGCCAGGTGAAGCACACCTACGACCCGGACGGACTGTTCCGCTTTCCCCAAGCCGTGTAGCCCGCCGGAAGGACTTCCGGACGCGCGACGCATTTCCGGGCTCCCGCCGGTCCAGCGCATGTTCACCACCTCCGGCGGCCCCCGCCCGTCCGACGGCGGCGCGGCATCCGTCGGAGCGTCCACGGTGTCGTTCCTGCTCGTCCGGGACGCCGACGCGGGCGACTGGCGGATCGCCGCCTTCCAGAACACCCGCGCGCCGCAGGGCTGACACCCTAAGCAGCGCGGGCGTCCTGTTCGTCCAGGTACCGCTCCTCGATCTCCTTCGGCCCGAACGGCCAGGCCCCCTCGACCCGCGACCACACGAGGTACGCCACGAGGCCGAGCAGCACCCAGCCCACCGACCACTCGATCGGATGCAGGCCCGGGTTCGCCTTGTCCGCGTACCCGTAGATGACCAGCCAGCCGACCGCGGCCACGACGCTCGGCAGCGGGTGGAGCAGCATCCGGTACGGGCGGGCGAGGTCCGGCTGTCGTCGGCGCAGCACGCTGACGGCGGCGATCTGGGCGAGCGCCTGGACGATCACCATGACGGTGGTGAGCAGGGTGATCAGGACCGTCAGCGGTGGGTGCGTCGCGGAGTCGCCGACGTGCCGCGCGGCCAGGAAGGCCCCGGCGGTGATGGCGCCCATCGCCACCAGGCCCACCACCGGGAACCGGTGCTCGGGGTGGAGTCGCGCGAAGGACCGGAAGAAGAGCCCGTCGCGTGCGGCGTCATAGGGGACACGGGATCCGCCGAGCAGGCCGGTGAGAACGGAGGCGAACGCGGTGACGAGGATGAGCACGGTGACGACGTCCGCGGCCCCCTTGCCGAGCGTCCGCTCCAGCACGGCCGAAGCCACCGACCGGGACGCCGTGTCGGCCGGGTCCAGCATGTCCCGCCAGGGCACGACACCGAGCACGCCGACCTGGAGGAGCAGGTAGATCCCCATGATCGCGACGACGGAGTAGATGATCGCCCGAGGCATCACCCGGCCCGGGTCCTTGATCTCCGCCCCCAGGTAGGCGGCGGTGTTGTACCCGAGGTAGTCGTAGATCCCGATGGTCAGCCCGGACGCGAAGCCGAGCCAGAAGCTCCCGCTGGAGAGCCGCACGGCGTGCGCGGGCCAGGTGAACGCGAGCGAGGGGTGGAAGTGGGTGAAGGCGGCGAGGATGACGACGGTGACGGCGAGGATCATCACCGCCCACATCGCGACGGTGACCTTGCCGACGTTCTCGACCCGCCGCCACAGCAGCAGGACGACGAGCGCGACGACGGCGAGGCCGACGAGATCGCCCTGACCGCCCGTGATGCCCGGCCACAGGTAGCCCAGGTACTGGACCAGCCCCTGCACGCCGGTCGACATGATCAGCGGGATGAACAGCATCGCCGTCCACACGAACAGGAACGGCATCAACCGCCCGGTCCGGTACTGGAACGCCTCCCGCAGATACACGTACGTCCCGCCCGACCCCGGCAGCGAGGCCCCGAGCTCGGCCCACACCAGCCCGTCCGCGAGCGCGAGGACGGCCCCGGCGACCCAGCCGATGACCGCCTGCGGCCCGCCGAAGGCGGCGACCATGAGGGGAATGGTGACGAACGGCCCGATGCCGCACATCTGGCTCATGTTGATGGCGGTGGCCTGGAACAGGCCGACCCGTCTGGACAGTTGGGGAACGGACTCGGTGGTGGCCAACAGGCACCTCCTGGGGGGCGAGCGGTCGACCGGCTGAGAAAGTAAAGTTCCTTAACTCACTCGGGGTCAAGACCCGCGCAGGACCGGACCGGGCCGTCTGGCGTGCCGCCCGCGACCCCGCCGCCGCGCGTGGCAGGATGCGGGCGACCGCACCGCACTCGGGAAGGACGCTCATGTCGCAGGCCATCGAGGGTGTCGATCCGGCGGTGCCGCCCAGCGGGACGGGCTGCGTCGAGTGCGAGGCGGTGCAGGGCTGGTGGGTGCACCTGCGGCGCTGCGCCCAGTGCGGGCACGTCGGCTGCTGCGACACGTCTCCGGCGCAACACGCCACGCGGCACTTCGCCGAGACCGGGCACCCGTTCATCCAGACCTTCGAGCCGGACGAGGACTGGTTCTGGGACTACCGCACCAACGACTTCTTCGACCAGGGCCCGGAACTGGCCGCGCCGCACCACCACCCGCGGACGCAGACGGTGCCCGGGCCCCAGGAGCGCGTCCCCGCCGACTGGCAGGACCACATCCATTGACATCCGACCGGTCCGCCACGCCGTCCTGATCCGCGCTACAGCGGCGGAAGCGCGGGCGCCGGGCCGAGCGTGGTGGTACCCGGGGTGGCACGGTGGGCGAGCCCGGCACGGTAGGCGTCCAGCGCCTCCTCCGGGCGGCCGGTGCGGCGCAGGAGGTCGCCGAGGAGCCGGCAGAGCTCCGCCAGATCGGCCGTGGCACCGGCGTGTTCGAGGAGAGCGAGGCCGCTCCGATAGTGGTCCTCGGCGCCGGAATCCTCGCCCCTGTCCTCCGCGATCAGGCCCAACAGCCGGTGGGCCGCCCCCGCGTGGACCGCTCCCCGGCTCGGGTGCAGGGATCCGAGCAGATCGGCGAGCAGTTCGGCCGCCTCCGCACTGCGGCCCGACCGCCGCAGCACGTCGGCCAGTTCCACGTCGATCTGCTGGACGTACAGCACCGCGCGGCGCTCGGCCAATATCCGGCGGGCGGTGCGGAGTTCGCGCTCGGCGGCGGGAAGATCGCCGTCCTGCGCGCGCAGGTATCCGCGCATCCAGTGGCAGTGGGCGAGTTCGGTGCGGATCCGGAGCTGCTGGTGGAGCTCCTGGGCTCGGGCGAGGGAGGCGTCGGCCTCGGCGGCGCGGCCCTCGGCGAGGAGGGTGCGGGCCACCGAGCGGTGCAGCCGGGCCACGGCGGCGGGGTCGTCGACCTGCGGGGCCAGTGCGAGGGCGAGTTCGGCGGCCTGGGCGGCGAGGCGGTGGGCGCCGAGGTCCAGGTAGGGGGCGGTGATCGCGGAGTAGAGGAGCAGCAGGGCCTGCGGGTCGGGCAGGCCGGCGGCGTTGAGCCGGTCGATCGCGCTCTCCAGGAGGTAGCAGGAGTAGCGCAGGTCGCCGGCGAGGAGGTGGGCGACGGCCCGTCCGCGCAGGGCCGGGACGCGCTGCGGGAGCGGGGCGTCGCGGAGCAGGTCCTCGGCGGATCTGAAGTGTCCTATGGCCTGGTCGAGTTCGCCCGCCTCCAGGGCGCAGTCGCCCAACCCCACCAGGGCTGCGGCGCGTTCGTCGGCGAGGCCGTAGCGGTCGGCTTCGGCGGCCAGCGCGGTGAACTGCGCCACTGCGTCCGCCGGTTCGCCGGTGCACAGGACCTGCCGGGCGTCCGCGAGCCGGGACCGGAGGTCGGTGGCGAGGTGGGCGGGCCGTCCGGTGGCGAGCTGCTCGGCGCTGACGCCGAGGCGTCCGGCGAGGTAGCGCAGCGCGGCGTCGGAGGGCCGGGCCTTGCCGGACTCCAGCGTCGACACGTACGCCGCCGTGTAGGCGGGCTCGGCCAACGCGCGCTGGGTGAGGCCGCGTTCGGCCCGCAGCCGCTGGATCCGCCGCCCGATCACCAGCCGGTCGTCCCCGCCGTCGTCCGTCATCGCGCTCCCCCGCCTTTCCCGTCGCCACCACGTCGCCGCCGCGTGACCACCTCGTCGACGCGCCCAGGCTATTGCGTGCCGATGCGGCCGCCGCTAGCTTAACCCCACACGTAAGTGAGCTTACTCCGGTATTTAACTCCCGCTCCCCCGGCCGAACTTCACTCACGACCGCCACTTCCGCTGAATGGACCCCCACATGCGTATTCGGCGCACCGCCGCCGCCCTCACGGCGGCACTCGGCATCCTCACCGCCGCCCCCGCAACCGCCGCGACCACCGTGACCACCGCGTTAGCCCCCGTCGTGCCGTCCGCCGCGCCCCTCGCCGACGGCACCGGCCCCATCTGCTGGTTCGGCGCCTGCTACGACTACGTGTCGGGCCGCCAGCAGACCGACGCCGCCGGCGCGAGCATCCGGATGCTGCAGTCCTCGCCCGCCCTCAAGTCCGGTGACACCGACGCGCATTCGCTCCAGGAGCTGGCCGTCCAGTCCACCGACCGCAAGTCCACGGTCGAGGTCGGCTGGACGGTCGACCTCGGCCTCAACGGCGACCTCCTGCCGCACCTGTTCGTCTACCACTGGGTGGACGGCAAGGAGAGCTGCTACAACGCGTGCGGCTTCGTCCAGGTCTCCCCGGTCTACACCGCCGGCATGGCGCTCCAGCCCGGCGACGCCGCCCGCTACGGGATCCGGAACCTCGGCGGCGACTGGTGGATCTTCTACGACCAGCACGCCGTCGGCTACTTCCCCGGCTCGCTCTGGAACGGCACCTACACCCGCACCCAGGTCATCAGCGCGTTCGGTGAGGTCGCCCACGGCACCGGCAGCACGTGCGAGTCCATGGGCGACGGCCGCTTCGGCAGCGCACCGGGTTCCGGCTGGATCCGCGACTTCCAGCTCTTCGGCTCGGCCGACGAGGCGCACCTGACGGTCACCTCCACCAGCCCCGCCCTCTACGACGCGGGCCGCGTCACCCCGACGTCCTTCCACCTCGGCGGCCCGGGCACCGGCCCCTGCTGACCGAGGCGCCTCCACCCCCGCGCCCGGCCCGCGCCCGCGCGTCACACCCTTGCAGGTCGCGGGCCGTGCGCAGCGGGGAACAGGACATCAGCACCCACACCCCCGTCAGCCCCACCGCCCCCCGCCCACAGGGCCGTCCGCATCGACATCAGCGAGGGCGAACGTCCCCGCGAACGCCGCGCCCCCGGTGACAGCGCGGCCGCCTGACGGCCCACCCTGCGCTACCCGCCACGCGGGATCACGCCTCTCCGGGAACACCGCCGTCACGAGCCCTCCCGGGCACTCACCGCCGTCCTCGGCCGCGGCCGGGCCCTCCGGCCCGGCGAACTCGACGAACCCGCACCACCGTCGAACTCGCCCACCGCGCCGGCCGCCACGTCCTCTGCGCCCGCACCCGGGCCGCCGAGGTCCTCCTCGGGGCATCGGAACCGCCACAGGGTAGAGGACCCCGCGGCCGGTGCCGGGGCTCGGAGCGGACCGATCGTCGAATGGTCGCGAATCATCTTTGTTCACGTAACAGTTGATCCCGAACTCTTCCTAAAGGTTCGGTCGAGCCGCTACACCTTCAGTCCTAAGACACGACGAGACGAGCGGGACGATGACCAACGACACCCCTGGCTACGGCTACCCGTCAGAGCCGAACCCCCAGAACCCCTACGGCCAGCAGCCCCCGCAGCAGCCCGGCTACGGCGTCCCGCAGGGCCCGTACGACCCCCAGCCCGGCGGCCCCGGCACGCCGCCGCCCGGCTACGGCTACCCGCCGCCGCCCCAGGCCGGCTACCCGCAGGGCGGCGGCTACCCGACGAGCGGCCCCCAGCTGCCGCCGTGGCTCGGCGTGCCCAACCCGTACGGCCCGACGCCGCCCGGCACCCGCGTCCTGGCCAACCCCGGCGACCGCTTCCTGGCCCGCCTGATCGACGCCCTCGTCCTGCTGATCCCGCTGCTCATCGTCCAGCTCGTCGTCGCGGCGGCGATCGGCACGATCATGGCCAGCATCATCAGCGGCATCGTCGTCTTCGGCTACGAGGCCCTGATGATGATGACCCAGGACCAGCAGACCGTCGGCAAGAAGGTCATGAAGCTGCGGGTCGTCTCGGTCGAGCACGGCGGCCGCCCGGTCGACAACGACCTGTGGATCCGCAGCGCCGTCTACGGCCTGCCCCAGGCGGTCTACTGCATCGGCTCGCTGTTCTACCTGGTGAACGTGCTCTCCCACCTCTGGGACAAGCCGCTGCAGCAGTGCTTCCACGACAAGGCGGCGAAGACCCTCGTCATCAAGGAGTCCTGAGCCCGGAGCACCACCCGGACCGGACCGGACCGGACGAAGCCCGGTTGCCCCCTCTCGGGTGGGGGCAACCGGGCTTCGTCGGTGCCGCCGGCCCGACGGCCTCCGGCTCAGCGGGAGCCGAAGTCCGCGTTCCACGAGGCGTTGCCCGTCCGGGCCAGACCGACCTCGGTGTGGTTGGGGTCGAGCATGATGTCGCGGTGGCCGGACGAGTTGATCCACCCGTCGACGGCCGCGTCGATGTCGGTGGGGCCGTAGAACGCGATCTCGCCCCACGTCCTGAAGGTGTAGCCGAGGCCCTTCAGGATGCCCGCCGAGTCGCAGAAGTGGCCCGAGACGCGACGCTGGTTCATCTGGTCGGCGTTGCACCGGGCGGCCTGGGCGAGGGTCTGGTTGTAGCGGAGCGCCGGCCGTCCGTACTGCGCACGCAGGTCGTTGACCCGCTGGAGGAAGCGCTGCTCGACGGGCGTGCCGTTGTTCTGGCCGCCGCTGCCGACGAGGTCGAAGCGCTGGGACGCGGTGCCGTTGCAGTTCTCCACGGTGGCCTCGCGGTCGAGGCCGTTGAAGGTCAGGCAGCGGCCGTCGAGCGCGTTGTGGAGGTAGGTGCCGCCCTCGGCGGCGTTCTCCAGGGTCCACTGCTGGTTGGCGCCCGCCCACCAGTGGACGAACTGGGTGGAGCGGCCGTCCCTGGTGTCCATCTCGACGACGCGGTCGGTGCCGTTGACGTTGCGGACGAAGTCGACCCGCCCGCCCGGCTTGTTGGAGATCCAGAACGAGGTCGAGGCGTCCCGGTGGTCACGGGCGACGATCCGCGAGCCCTCGCCGTCGATGGTCGCCAGGGCGTAGCCGTTCCGGTGGTCCTGGATCGTGACCATCTGCTCGACCACGTCCGACGTGGCGGCGCTCGCGGGCGCGGCGAGCGCGGTGAAGCCGGCCGCCGAGATCACGGACACGGCGAGTGCCACCGCCGCCGGACGGGAACGGCGACGGACGGTGGAAAGGGCGATGTGCGACACGGGACTCTCCTGCCTCGGGCGGCCCGCGTGCGGCTGCGATCGCGGGGCGGGAGACAGCACACCGAGCGTGCGTAGACAATCGATCAACACTGCGTCAGCGCACCGCCCCACCCGACACGCCCCCTGCGTGACCTGGCAGGATGTCCGACCGTGACGCACAGTGAGACTCCCCGGCCCGCCACCGGGCAGCGGCGCCCGGGCCGCGGAGGCCGTGGGAACGACGTCCCCTGGCCCAAGCGCCCCCTGCTGACGGCGCTGTGGATACCGGCCGCCGCCGTCCTCCTGCCGCTCGGCGGAGCTCTCGGCGCGTTCGGGCTCTGGATGCTGGTGCCCTCGCTGGCCCTGGTCCTCACCGGGATGACCGGCCTGGTCGTGGCACTCTGGGGCCTCTGCCCGTCCAAGGCCCTGCGGAAGATCTCCCTCGGCCTGCTCCTCGCCCCGCTCGTCGCCGTGCCGCTGCTCAGCATGAACACGGCGCAGGCCACCGTGCTGACGATCCGCGGCACCGAACACCCGGGCACGGTCGCCGGCATCCGCGTCGTCCACGGCAAGACCACGACATACGACTGCGACGTCCGCTACGACGACGCCCCCGCCCGCACCCACGCCGTCGACTGCGGCGCCGCCGACACGGCCGGCGAACGCGTGGCCGTCACCGAGGACCCGGACGGCCTGGTCTCCCCCGAATTCTCCGACCAGGCCGCAGGCGGCCGCTTCGACCTGGTCATGGCAGCCTTCTTCGACACGGTCCTCGTCGCCATCGCCGTCGTCACCGCGACGATCGGCGTCCTCGTCCACCACCACCGCACCCGCCGGGCGCAGTCCGGCGCAGGGTCCACCGCGCCGCGCGCATGATGTCGGCCACCGTCGCCGCCTTGAGCTCCGAGTAGGCCGGTAGGCGGCCCGCCGCCAGCGCCGCCTCGCGCTTCACGCGCGCGTACCGCGCGGCCGCCTCCGGGTGTGCCCAGGCCGGGTCGTACGCCACGACGTGAACGGGCTCGTCGACAGAGGACACACCCGGAAGGTTGCCGAAGCGGGATCAGCAGATCCGCGGCAGCTGCTCCCCCATCGGCAGGTCCACGACCCGCGTGCCGCCGAAGCCGGTCCGGGCGACGACCATCCCGGGGTGGTCCTCGACGCACTCGCCGATCACCACGGACTCCGCGCCGAGCGGGTGGGCCCGCATGGCGGCCAGGACCGCGTCCGCCTCGTCGCGCGGCACGAAGGCGACGAGCTTGCCCTCGTTGGCGATGTACATCGGGTCCAGGCCCAGGACGGAGCACGCGTTGGCCACCTCCTCCGGGACGGGGACGGCCCGCTCGGTGATCACCACGCCGACCCCGGCCGCCGCGGCGATCTCGTTGAGCGAGGCCGCCAGGCCGCCCCGGGTGGGGTCGCGCAGGACGTGGACGTCACGCGTCACCCTGAGCATGGTCTCGACGAGCCCGCCGAGCGCCGCGCTGTCGCTGCGCACCTCGACGCCGAACTCCAGGCCCTCCCGCACGCTCATGATCGCCACGCCGTGCAGCCCGATCGGCCCGCTGAGGATGACCACGTCGCCCGGTTCGGCCCGTTGCGGCCGGATGTCGACGCCGGCCGGGACGAGGCCGATGCCGGCGGTGTTCAGGTAGATGCCGTCGCCGTGCCCGGCCTCGACCACCTTGGTGTCCCCCGTGGCGACCTCGACCCCGGCGGCGCGGGCGGCGGCGCCGAGGGCGCGGGCCACGCGGTCGACGACGGCCATCTCCACCCCCTCCTCCAGGATGAAGCCGCAGGAGAGGTAGGCGGCGCGGGCCCCGCTCATGGCGAGGTCGTTGACGGTCCCGTTGACGGCGAGGTCGCCGATGCAGCCGCCGGGGAAGAACAGCGGCCGCACGACGTAGGAGTCCGTCGAGAAGGCGAGCCGGGCGCCACCGAGGTGGAGGACGGCTGAGTCGCCGAGTCCTTCCATGGCCTGACCGCCGAACGCGGGCGCGAAGATGTTCTCCACGAGCTCGGCGGACATCGCCCCGCCGCCCCCGTGCCCCATGACGACTCTCGGGTGATCGCGCAGGGGCAGCGGACAGCTCCAGCCCGAGAAGTCCAACACACCGGTTTCCGTGAGCAGTTCGACGTCAGCCAACGCGACTCGCCTCCTGAGCGGAAAGGGGCACGACCGGCACGCTCAGCCGCCGGTAGAGGTAGTACGCCGCGCAGGCCCCCTCGCTGGAGACCATGGTGGCGCCGAGCGGGGTGCGCGGGGTGCAGACGGTGCCGAAGGCCTCGCACTCGTGGGGCTTCAGCAGCCCCTGGAGCACCTCGCCGCTGCGGCACGCGGCGGGCTCGCAGGTCGTGATCCCGCCGACGTCGAAGCGGTACTCGGCGTCGTGGTCGCGGTAACGCGGCGAGAGCCGCCAGCCGCTCAGCGGGATGACCCCGATGCCCCGCCAGGCGCGGTCGGCGACCTCGAAGACGTCCTCCAGCATGGCGCGCGCCGCCGGGTTGCCCTCGGGCCGCACGGCGCGCGGGTAGGCGTTGTCGACGGTGTGTTCGCCGCGCTCCAGCTGGCGGACGGTGCGCCGGATGCCCTCCAGGATGTCCAGGGGCTCGAAGCCGGTGACGACGATCGGTACGCGGTGGCGCTCCGCGAGCACCGGGTACTCGGCGGTGCCCATGACGCTGCACACGTGCCCGGCGGCGAGGAAGCCCTGGACGCGGCAGTCCGGCGAGTCCATGATCGCCTCGATGGCCGGGGGCACCCGGACGTGCGAGACGAGCATGCTGAAGTTGCGCAGGCCCTGCTTCCTGGCCAGGTGGACGGCCATGGCGTTGGGCGGGGCGGTGGTCTCGAAGCCGATGCCGAAGAAGACGACCTCGCGGTCCGGGTTCTCCCGGGCGATCTTGAGCGCGTCGAGCGGCGAGTACACCACCCGGACGTCGCCGCCCTCCCCGCGGACGCGGAACAGGTCGCGGTCAGTGCCCGGCACCCGCAGCATGTCCCCGAAGGAGCAGAAGATCACCTCGGGCCTGGCGGCGATCGCGAGCGCCCGGTCGATCACCTCCAGCGGGGTGACGCACACGGGGCAGCCCGGGCCGTGGATCAACTCGACCTCGTCCGGCAGGAGCTGGTCGATGGCGTGCCGGATGATGCTGTGCGTCTGGCCGCCGCAGACCTCCATCAGCGCCCACGGCCGGGTGACCGTCGCCCTGATGTCGGCGAGCAGGCCCTCCGCGAGCTCGGGGTTGCGGAACTCCTCCAGGTACTTCACCGTCCGGCCTCCTCAGCCCCGCGCTCCGTCCCCACTGCCTCCGCCGCCCGCGCCGCTTCCCACGGGTCGCCGAACTCCTCTTGCAGCAGTCCGAGTTCCTCGAACAGCTCCAGGGTCCGCCGGGCCGACTCCTCGTCCAGGCGCTGGAGCGCGAAGCCCACGTGGACGATCGCGTACTCCCCCACCGCCAGGTCGGGCAAGTACTCGAGGCACACGTCCTTGACCACCCCGCCGAAGTCCATGACCGCCATCCGGGTCCCGTCGCGTTCCTCGATCTCCGTCACCCTGCCGGGCACAGCCAGGCACATCCGCTCTCACTCCTCCCGGGTGGCCGTCGACCGGGCGGCCACCATCAGCTGGCCGAGCGCCAGCCCTCCGTCGTTGGGCGGCACCCGGCGGTGCCGCAGTACGGTGAAGCCGTCCTCCCCGAGGCCGCGGGCGCAGGCCGAGGAGAGCAGCGCGTTGGCGAAGACGCCACCACTGAGCGCCACCGTCGAGATCCCGTACTCCTCCCGGGCGGCCGCGCAGATCCGCCGGACCAGCGAGGCCACCCCGGCGTGGAAGCGCGCGGCGATCAGCCCGGCCGGGACGCCCGCAGCCAGGTCCGCCAGCACCGCGGCCAGCACCGGCCCCGCTTCGGCGGTCCAGCCGCCCGCCCGCTCCGACAGCCCGAAGGCGTACCCTCCGACCGTCCCGAACGCGACTGCCGCGGCCTCCAGCTCGATGGCCGCCTGGGCCTCGTACCCGGCACGGTGGCAGACGCCGGCGAGCGAGGACACCGCGTCGAAGAGCCGCCCCATGCTGGAGGTCCTCACGCAGTTCAGCCCGCGTTCCAACTGCCGCTCCAGCAGCCGCAGTTCATCATCCGGACAGGCTTCGACCGGCGGCAGCCCCGCCGCCCAGGGCAGTCCGGCGGCGCGCAGGTGCGCGAGCGCCGTCCGGTACGGGCGCTCGACCGCCGCGTCCCCGCCCGGCAGCGGCACGTACCCGAGGTGGGCGAGGCGGCGGTAGCCGTCGTAGTCGGCGAGCAGCACCTCGCCGCCCCAGATCGCGCCGTCGTCCCCGTACCCGGTGCCGTCGAAGGCGACGCCGAGCACCGGCCGGCGGCCGTCCAGGCCGTGTTCGGCCATCACCGCGGCCACGTGCGCGTGGTGGTGCTGCACCCTCCGCACGGGCCGCCCCTCGGCGGTCCGCTCGGCGTGGTGCACCGAGCGGTAGCCGGGGTGCCGGTCGGCGACGAGCAGGTCGGGCCGCACGCCGCTGACGACGCCGAGGTGATCCACCGCGCGGTCGAAGGCGCGCAGCGTCGCGAGGTCGTCCATGTCGCCGATGTGGCCGGAGAGCCAGGCGTAGCCGTCGCAGGCGAGTGCGAAGGTGTTCTTGAGGTCGCCGCCGACGGCCAGCGCCGGCCGGACGGGCACGGGCAGCGGGAGCGGCAGCGGCGCGTAGCCCCGCGAGCGCCGCAGGGGCAGTTGCTCGCCGTCGACCACGCGCACGACGGAGTCCTCGCAGGGCACGTGGATGGGGCGGTCGTGGGTGAGCCAGCCGTCGACGAGCGGGGCGAGTGCGGCGAGCGCGTGCCGGTCGTCGGTGACGATGGGTTCGCCCGAGAGGTTGGCACTGGTCATCACCAGGAGGTCGCACCCGGGGGCGGCGAGCAGCAGGTGGTGCAGCGGCGTGTACGGGAGCATCACGCCGAGGTCGGGACTGCCCGGGGCCACCGCTTCGAGCCCGGCCGGCGGCGCGCCCCGAAGCAGGACGATCGGCCGCACCGGCCCGGTGAGGAGCTCCCGCTCCACGGGATGGAGGGGCAGCAGGCCCTCGACGGTGGCGAGATCACGGGCCATCAGCGCGAACGGCTTGTCGCCGCGCCGCTTGCGCCGCCTCAGCATTCCGACGGCGTCGGCGTTCCGCGCGTCGCAGGCGAGGTGGTAGCCGCCGATGCCCTTGACGGCGAGGATCGCGCCGCCCACCAGCAGCAGCCGGGCCTCCGTCAGCGCGTCCTCGCCCGTCCGCCCGGCCCGTCCGGGCACGGCCAGCGCGAGGCGCGGCCCGCAGGCGTGGCAGGCGACGGGCTGCGCGTGGAAACGGCGGTCGGCCGGGTCGGCGTACTCGCGGGCGCAGTCCGGGCAGAGGGGGAAGCCGGCCATGGTGGTGTTGGCGCGGTCGTACGGCAGGCCGGTCACGATGGTGTGCCGGGGCCCGCAGTTGGTGCAGCTGATGAACGGGTGGCGGTAGCGGCGGTCGGCGGGGTCGGCGAGTTCGGCGAGGCAGTCGGCGCACACGGCGACGTCGGGCGGGATCAGGGTGGTCCGGGGGCCGTCGGCGCGGGACGGGGTGATGGTGAAACCGGTGGCGCCGGTGGCGGCGAGCGCCGCGTGCTCGACGGAGGCCACCTGGGCGAGCGGCGGGGCGTCGCTGGCGATCCGCCGGCAGAAGGCGTCGACGGCCTCCCGGCTGCCCTCGACCTCGGCCAGCACACCCTCGCCGGTGTTGGTGACGCTGCCGGCCAGCCCGAGCTCGCCGGCGAGCGTGAAGACGAACGGCCGGAAGCCGACGCCCTGCACGAGCCCGCGGACGGCGACCCGCCGCCGCTCGCGGTCGAGCGCGGTCACGGGGTCTCCTGCACCACGTGCACGTGCCCGCCGTGCGAATGCCCGGAAGCCATCACCGGCCGGTGCACCGCCGCCCCGCCCAGCACGCCCAGTGCCCGGTCCAGCAGCGCCCCGACGCCGTCCCCGGTGCGGGCCGAGGTGTGCACGACCTCCACACCCGGGTTGACGCGCTGGACGTTCGCCAGGAACGCGGCCTCGTCGAACTCCGCCGCCGCCGCGAGGTCCGCCTTGGTCACCAGCACGAGGTTGGCGAGGCCGAACGCGGTCGGGTACTTGAGCGGCTTGTCCTCGCCCTCGGTCACCGAGGCGAGCACCACCCGCAGCGACTCGCCGAGGTCGTAGGAGGCCGGGCAGACGAGGTTCCCGACGTTCTCGACGAACAGCAGCCGGCAGTCCCGCGGCAGCCAGCCGTCGAGGTGCCCGGCGAGCATCCGCGCCTCCAGGTGGCAGAGCCCGTCGGTGAGCACCTGCTTGACCGGCGCGCCCGAACGCGCCAGCCGCAGCGCGTCGTTCTCGGTGGCGAGGTCGGCGGTGAGCGCGGCGACGGCGACGCCGCGCTCCTTCGCGAGCCCCAACTCGGCTTCGAGCAGGGCGGTCTTGCCGCTTCCCGGACTGGAGAGCATGTTCACCACGACCGTGCCGCGCGCGCTCAGCGCCGAGCGCAGCTCGCGGGCGCTGTCGTCGTTGCGGGCGAGGACCGCCTGGCGGAGGTCGACCGTCTGGCACATCGGCGTCAGCCTTTCTGTTCGGCCCGGACGCCGGGGCGCTCGGCCCACTCGACGCCGAGGATCTGGAGCTCGCGCCCGCACAGCAGCTCGACGCCGCCGCCCGGGCAGCTCGGGCACCCGAGGTCCGGCGGCATGCCGACGGCCCACTCGACCGCGCATGGCGTGCAGCGGGCCCGCGCCGCGACGGCCTCGGTGTCCAGTACCGCGCCCGCCACCAGCGTTCCGGCGCAGGCGAGTTCGAAGCAGAAGTCGAGCGCCTCGGGCACCACGCCGGCCAGCTCGCCCACCTGCAGCCGCACCCGGGCCACCCCGGGGGCGCCGTGTTCGCGCGCGGCCGCGTCCACCTGTTCGACGACGGCGACGGCGATCGACATCTCGTGCATCGGTCCCTTCCCACGCCCGGCGGCAACGCGCCCCATTACAGGACGCGGTGGCGGCGCCGGCCCGTAGCCGCGCCGCCACCGCGTCCGGGGCTGCACCGTTCGCAGCAATCCGCGCCCCGCGCGCACCTCACGTGCGCGTCACATGCGCGAGATCCTCAGGTACCGCTTGAGATCCGGCAGGCTCTGCCAGACCAGCGCGCCGATCCCCGCCAGCAGGGCGGCGCAGAACAGTTTCCTCAGCATGGTGTCGTCTCCTTCTCCGGCTGCGCGGCCTCGTCCACGACCCGCAGGACCACTTGGACCGCCTCTTCCACGGCGGCGGCGACCGGGGCGCTCAGCCCGATGCCCTCTTCCAGCGACGCCGGCTCGCAGCCGACCACCAGCACCCGTCCGGGCGGCTCGCCACCGGTGCCCGCGGCGAGCGTGGCGAGCAGGCCGAGCACGGCGTCGGGCCCCATCCGGTGCCCGTCCAGTACCGGCGCCTCCAGCGGCTCGGCGGCCGCCTCGATGAGGTAGACCGTGCCGGGCACCCCGCCCCGGCAGGTGGCGTCCACCAGCACGGCGACCCGGTAGCCGTCGAGCAGTCGGTAGGCGAGGTCCACGCCGCGCACGCCGACGTCGACCACCTCGACGCCGTCCGGCACCGGATGGGCGGCGAGCCGCCGGACGGTCTCGACCCCGAAGCCGTCGTCGCCGAGGAAGATGTTCCCCACCCCGGCCACCAGCACCTTCGGTCCGTTCACGACTCCTCCAGCGGGGTGACCTCGTCGGGCTGGAAGTAGCGGAAGCGCCCCTGCGCCCGCCACAGGTCCGCGCCCGGGTCGTCCTCCACCGTGACGGCCAGGTGCACCGAGCCGTCCACGTCGTGCAGCACGGCCTCGACGACACCCGTCCGCCCGTCCAGGAACAGGTCCTGGGCGTCGGTGCGCCGCCGTCCGGGCCGCAGCAGCACCCGGCTGCCGGCGGCGACGGCACGACCGTCGACCAGCACCTCGTCCCGCTCGGGGTCGACCGCCGGATCGTTGCCCGGATCCCACCAGGGCTGTTCCGGATCGGACGAGGAGATCTCGCGCAACCCGCGGATGGCCCCGTGCAGGCGCTCCAGCACCTCGGGCGGCATCGACTCGGCGAGGTCGATCACGGCGCCGGCCCGTTCGTCGGTGCCCCGGGCCTCGCGCTTCTCCTCGTCCGTGAGGGCCGCGGTGCGCAGCGCGAGGATCTCGTCGATCTCGGTGGCGTCGTACAGCGTGCCGAGGCTCTCCGGAGCCACCCGCGGGTGGTCCTCCAGGATGATCGGCGAGGAGAGGATCACCTTGCACCCGCCGTCGGGTCCGGCCAGGACGGGCCACGTCTGCTCGTTGCGGCACCGCTCGACGGCCGGGCGCGCCCACTCGGGCGGGTCGGTGACTGACAGGAACTGGCCGTGCTCCAGCCCGAGCAGCAGGTGGGCGGAGACCAGGGCGCGCGGGAGTGCTTGCTCGCGCGGTGTGCGCCGGCGCGGCATCCAGGTGGACGCGTTCTCGACGACGGCCGTGAGGCGCTGCGCGCGGTACGGGCCGGGCAGTTCCTCGGCCTTCAAGCGCACGACGCCGTCGACCTGTTCGCGCCGCCGTACGAGGCGTCCGACGGCGGTGCCGTTCTCGCGCAGCAGCTCGGTCTCGCCGACGCCCGGCAGGCGGAATCCGTGCTGCACCCCCTCACCCATCAACTCCTGCACCGGCTGGAGGAGTTCGATCCGCTCCTCGACGGCCTCGTCCCACTCGACGAGCACCCGGTCGGCCAGCTCCAGCCGCTCCACCGGCTCGAACCCGCCGGTGGCGGTGGCCTGTTCGACGGTGCGCCGCTGGACGCGCAGGAAGCGCAGCTCGACCGCGAGCCGGTCGTCCTGCCGCGCCTCCATGACGCACTCGGTGCGCTGGTGGGAGTGCTCGCCGCCCTGCGCGGTGTACTCGGGCGGCACCAGGACGCCGAACTGCCAGCGCAGCCGGTTCTTGGCCGCCGACGCGCGGTACGGGTAGAGCACGTAGCCCTCCAGCAGCACGGCGTCCGCGATCTGCCGGGCGGCGGCGAACCCGCTCTCGATCGTCTCCGGGAAGTCACTCATGCGCCCACCTCGCCGCGCTCGGCGGGCACTTCGCGCAACGCGCACCTCTCGATGGTGGCCTCGCTCCGCTCGGTCACCGGACCGCCTCCTCGACCGCCGCCGCGAGCAGCTCGCGCACCGTCGCCTCCCACGAGGGCAGGGCCCGCCGGGAGCGGTAGGCCAGCAGCTCGCCCATCACGTCGTCGGGCAGGCGCAGCCAGGCGCAGCCCGGGAAGTGCTGGTCGATCGCCTCGCGCCAGACCCGCACCGGCATCCGCACCCGGGCCTCCTTGTCCCAGGGCACGGGCGTGACCTGGAAGCCGCCGGGTCCGGCGAAGGCGGTGCCGGAGAAGAGCAGCAGGAGCGGGACCTCGCCGCCGTCGAGCGCCCGGAAGTAGCGGGCGGAGGCCACCTCCAGGTCGTAGCTGCACGGCACGGCGAGGTCGGCCTCGGTCTCACCGGTGAAGCCGGGCACGAGCAGCGGCACGGTGGCGAGCTGGATCGGGTTGAGCGTGGTCGCCCAGCGCTCCCGCTCGCCGAACAGGTCGCCCAGCCGCCCGCCCTCGGCTTCGCCGTACGACCGGCGGCCCGGTTCGATCCGCAGCTGGCACTGGAGCGCGAGGGCGTGCACCCGGGTGTCGGCCGGCGCCGTGATCCGCAGCCGGAACACCAGCGTCGGCGCGGCCGCGTACGGGTCGGAGCGCACGCCGGTGCAGGTGAAGCCGAGCGGTGTCACGCCGTCACCTCCGCGGGCAGCGGGCGGGCCCGGTCGGCCAGCCGGGCGAAGAACGCGTCGAGTTCGGCCCGCGCCTCGGCGCCGCCGTCGAAGCCGTGCCAGCACCGCCGCAGCCGGCCGACCAGCTCGTAGCAGACGTCGATCGGCACCAGGTAGCACTCGACGCGGCCCTCGGTGCGGCGCAGCAGCAGCGCCTCGACGTCGGGTTCGAGGGCGGCGGCCAGCCGGCTGCCGCCGAGGGCGCGCTCCCAGGCCTCCTCGTCCAGCTCGCTCTCGGTGGCGCCGGCCGGGCCGGGGTAGAAGGCGAGGAGCTGGTCGAGCGCGGCGTTGCGGAACAGGAACGCGGTGCCGACGGGGATCCCGAGCACCGACCACAGCCGCTCGTCGAGATCGCCGTCGGGGTCGGCGAGGTAGCGGTCGGGCACGGTGCGGAAGCGGCCGCCGGCCGCACCGGGCTGCTGGAACAGCAGGCCGCACGCGGTGCAGGTGCAGGCCAGGGCGCGCTCCTCGACGTCCACGAGGTGGCGGTGGCCGGGCGGCAGGTCGCGGCCGCAGAAGCCGCACTGCTCGGGGCGCGGCGGCGCCGGCTCGCGCAGCCGGCGCAGCAGGGCGGTCCCGTCCCGGGAGACCCTCCGGGTGTTCATCGCGCCTCCGCGGGCTGCTGTGGGCGGGTGCCGATCTGGAGCAGCTGCGGGGCGCGCGCCAGCTCGACGGCCGTCACCTCGGGGGCGTGGCAGGCGAGGACGGCTTCGACGTCCTGGTCCGAGCAGCCGCAGCCGGAGGCCGTCCGGCGCAGCCGCAGGGTGCCGGTGCCCGGTTCGAAGCCGAGCACCTCGACCCGCTCGGGCAGGGCCGCGAGCGCCCGGTCGATCCGGGCGTTCACGTCCTCGGGGTGCAGGTCGTGCAGGAGCAGCAGCCCCGCGACGGCGGGGTCGTCCAGCATCCGCTCCAGGGCGGGCGGGGCGAGCTCCGGCACCAGCCTGGCCAGGCCCTCGCCGTAGAACTCCATGAGGTCGCGCACGAGTTGCTCGCCGGCCTGCTCGGCGCCGCTGCCGGCCAGGGCGTCCAGTGCCTCCTGGATCCGCAGCCCGGTCTGCTCGGCCGTCATGCGGTGAGCCCGCTCAGGCCGGTGGGCACGTGCATGGTCTGCACGGTGCGCCCGCCGCCGACGTACATGTGCACGCCGCAGGGCAGGCAGGGGTCGAAGCTGCGCACGGCGCGCATGATGTCGATGCCCTTGAAGTTCTCCGGGGAGTTCTCCTCGAAGATCGGCGTGTTCTGCACCGCGTCCTCGTACGGGCCGGGCGTGCCGTAGCTGTCGCGCACGCTCGCGTTCCACGGGGTCGGCGGGTACGGGTGGTAGTTGGCGATCTTGCCGTCGCGGATGACCATGTGGTGCGAGAGCACGCCGCGCACGGCCTCGGTGAAGCCGCAGCCGATCGACTCGTCAGGTACCTCGAAGCGCTCCCAGGTCTGGCTGCGCCCGGCGCGGACCTCGGCGAGCGCCTTCTCGGCGAAGTGCAGGGCGGCGGCGGCCGCGTACGCCTGGAAGTAGGTGCGGGCGCGGTTGCGCTCGATGGCATTGCTCCACTGCGGGATCTTCCACTCGAAGGTGACCTCGGGCTTGGTCATCGAGCGGGGGAGGTTGATCCTGACGCTGTGTCCGGTGGCCTTGATGTAGCCGATGTCGACGAGGCCGGACAGCGCGGTGGACCACAGGCGGGCGATCGGACCGCCGCCGGTGTCGAGGGCGAGGTGGTCCTTGCCGTCGAACCAGCGCGGGGACATCACCCAGCTGTACTTGTCGTCGAAGTTCCGCTTCTGCGGCTGCGGGATGGTGTGCTGGTTCCACGGGTGCCGCGGGTCGACCGGGTTGCCGAGCGGGTCGTGGGTGACGAACAGCTCCTTGCCCTGCCAGTCCTCGTAGTAGGAGCTGCCGAGCAGGATCCGGATGCCGAGGTTGATCTGGGTGAGGTCGTTGGTGACGAGCTTGCCGTCCACGACGACGCCGGGGGTGACGAACATCCGCCGGCCCCAGTCCGTCATGTTGCGGTACGTGAAGTCGCAGTGGTCCGGGTCGTTGAGGCTGCCCCAGCAGCCGAGCAGGACGCGGCGGCGGCCGACCTCCTCGTAGCCGGGCAGCGCCTGGTAGAAGAAGTCGAAGAGGTCGTCGTGCAGCGGCACGACCTTCTTCATGAACTCGACGTAGCGCATCAGCCGGGTCAGGTAGTCGGTGAACAGCTGCACCGTCGCGACCGTGCCGACGCCGCCCGGGTAGAGCGTGGAGGGGTGCACGTGGCGGCCCTCCATGAGGCAGAACATCTCCCGGGTGTAGCGGCTGACCTGCAGCGCCTCGCGGTAGAACTCGCCCTCGATCGGGTTGAGCGAGCGCATGATGTCGGCGATCGTCTTGTAGCCGTGGTCACCGGCGTGGGGGGCCTCGGTGCGCTCGGCCAGCTCCAGGACGCCCGGGTTGGTCTCCTTGACCATCTTCTCGCAGTAGTCGACCCCGACCAGGTTCTCCTGGAAGATGTTGTGGTCGAACATGTACTCGGCGGCCTCGCCGAGGTTGATGATCCACTCGCCCAGGTGCGGGGGCTTCACGCCGTAGGCCATGTTCTGCGCGTAGACCGAACAGGTGGCGTGGTTGTCGCCGCAGATCCCGCAGATCCGGCTGGTGATGAAGTGTGCGTCGCGCGGGTCCTTGCCGCGCATGAAGACGCTGTAGCCGCGGAAGACGGACGAGGTGCTGTAGCACTCCGCGACCCTCTTCTGCTTGAAGTCGATCTTCGTGTGGATGCCCAGGCTGCCCACGATCCGGGTGATCGGGTCCCAGGACATCTCGGTCAGGCCGCTGCCGTCGCCGGAGGCCCTGGTCGTCGGTGTTGCCATCGTGTGTGTCGTGCCCTTCTGTCGTGGCCTGCTTGGGTGGTGAGGTGGGCGGGGCGGCGACGGGCCGCGCACCCCGGGCGGGGTGCGCGGCCCTCCGGCGTCACCAGGGCGGGCGGTAACCGGTGGTCAGGTGGCGGCCGGTGTGGCGCCACTTCGGTTCCTTGTCGACGGTGCTCAGCGTGATCGCGCGCAGTCGGCGGATCACCGTCCCGTACGCGCTGCTGGCGCCGGTGGAGACGCGCGAGCCGGGCGGCGGGTCCATGAAGGGCATGAACTTGTCCGGGAAGCCCGGCATCGTGCAGGCGATGCAGATGCCGCCGACGTTCGGGCAGCCGCCGACGCCGTTGATCCAGCCGCGCTTGGCGACGTTGCACTTGACGACCGGTCCCCAGCAGCCGAGCCGCACCAGGCACTCGGGCGTGCCGTAGTCGGTCGCGAACTGGCCCTGTTCGTAGTAGCCGCCGCGGTCGCAGCCCTCGTGCACGGTGGCGCCGAACAGCCAGGCGGGCCGCAGCTTGTCGTCGAGCGGGATCATCGGCGCGGAGCCGGCCAGCTGGTACAGCAGGTAGGTGAGGGTCTCGGCGAAGTTGTCGGGCTGGATCGGGCAGCCCGGCACGCAGACGATCGGCAGCCCGGCCTTGGACTTCCAGTCCCAGCCGAGGTAGTCCGGCACGCCCATGGCGCCGGTCGGGTTGCCGGCCATCGCGTGGATGCCGCCGTACGTGGCGCACGTGCCGATCGCCACGACCGCGGTCGCCTTGGGGGCGAGCCGGTCCAGCCACTCACTGGTGGTGATGGGCTGGCCGGTCGCGGGGTCGTCGCCGAAGCCGCACCAGTAACCCTCCTTCTTGATCTTCTCGTTGGGGATGGACCCCTCGACGACCAGCACGAACGGCTCGATCTCGCCGCGCTCGGCCTTGAAGAACCACTCGACGAAGTTGTCCGCGCCCTGGACCGGGCCGCACTCGAAGTCGATCAGCGGCCAGTGCACCGCGACCCTGGGCAGGCCGGGCAGCGCGCCGGTGACGATCTCCTCGATGCTCGGCTGCATCGCGGCGGTCAGCGAGACGGAGTCGCCGTCGCAGCTGAGGCCCGCGTTGATCCAGAGAATGTGCACCACGTCGGTGTCGGTTGATGCAGCTGTTGCAGCACCCATGAGGATGCCTCCTCGGGGATGGGAGCCGGACGAAATGGCTCAAAGACAGTCATAGCAACCGTTCGGATCGAACGCCGGTCCGGCAGACCCGTACGGGTCGCCCGGTGGACGCAAGCCGGCTGGGCCGTTCGGGTCACGTCCGGGCGAGGAGGCCCGCGGACGCGGGGCGCTTGCGGACGAACGCGGAGCGCAGCGCGTGGTACGGCGATTCGGGTGTGAAGAACTGCCGGTGCATCACCGCGAGCTCCTCCGCCCGGTACGCGGCCAGCGGCTTCGTCCGCTCGTCGGCCTCGCGCGCGGCCTTCTTCTCGGCGATCCGGCGCTGCGTGCCCGGCGAGGCGGCGAGCAGCCCGGCCAGGTGGGCCGCGGTCGGTCCGAACTCCTGCGGGCCGCAGGCGAGTACGCGGTCGACCAGGCCGACCCGCTCGGCCGTCGCCGCGGACAGCGGGAGCGCCTGGCGGGTCAGCCGCTCGGCCTCGGGTGCGCCCACCCGTCGGGGCAGGGTGTAGGTCCAGTACTCCGACCCGTACAGGCCCATCAGCCGGTAGTGCGGGTTGAGGACGGATCCGCCGCGGCACCACACCTCGTCCGCCGCCAGGGCGAGCATCAGACCGCCGGCCGCCGCATTGCCGGCGACGGCGGCGACCACCAGGCGGTCGGTGGTGGTGAGCACCTCGGCCACGAGGTCGTCCATCGCGGTGATGTTCGCCCAGGACTCGGCGGCCGGGTCCTGGGCGGCCTCGATGACGTTGAGGTGGATGCCGTTGGAGAAGAAGTCCCGGCCGCCGCCAAGCACCAGCACCGAGGTCGGCCGTCCGAGCGCGAAGCGGTAGGCCTCCCGCAGGCGTCGACAGTGGCCGGCGGACATCGCGCCGCCGGGGAAGGAGAAGTGCAGGAAGCCCACCGGGCCTTCCTCGCGGTAGCCGATGTCCGTCCAGGCGGGCCCGTCGTCCTCGCCCGGCATCAGCGGCGCCGGCACCTCGGGCAGCGGGGGCAGCAGGGCGCCGAGCGCCGTCACGGCGGGGAGCTTGAAGGCCGCGGGCCCGCCGGGCGTGCGCCGCCGGCGAAGTTCGGGGATCCACACGGCGCCGTCCGGAGTAGCCCGGCACACCGCCCCGGCCCGGGTCGCGAGCAGGTCGCCGGGACGGCCGCGCAGCTCCGGCTCGGGGTGCCCGCCGTGCAGGTACCACTCGCCGCCGCACAGCTCGTCGAGCACGCCGGGCTGCGAGTCCGCGGCGCGGAGCCGGCGCAGCACCTCCTCGGTGGAGTCGCCCGCCCAGTCGATCCGGCGCTCCTCCTGGCGCAGGACGGGCCGGGTGCGCACCGGCGCCCGCCAGCCGGGCCCGTGCTGCGGCTGCGGCACGTACGTGCCGGAGGCGACGCGTTCTACGGCGAGCAGCGCGGCCGCCACGGCCGCGTCGGAGACCTCGTTGCGGTACAGGTCGCTCTTGCCGCGCGGGGGCAGGCGGCACGGCGCCCAGGCCCAGACCGGCCCGGCGTCCATCTCGGCCTCGGCCTGGAGCACGGTGACGCCCCAGTCGGTGACGCCCTCCTGGACCGCCCGGTCGAGCGAGGACGGGCCGCGGTCGCCCGGCGGGCCAGGATGGACGATCAGGCAGGTGGTCTCCGACCAGACGTCCGGTGGGACGACGGTGCGCAGCATGGGCGCGAGGACCAGGTCCGGCCGCAGGCGCCGGACGGCGGCGCGCAGGTCGTCGTCGTCCCCGGCGAGGTGGACGTCCACGGTGTGGCGGCGGTCGCGCAGTTCGGCGTGGAGTCGCTGGCTGAGGCTGTTGAACGCGCTGGCAAGGAGCAGGATCCGCATCTCCGCCTCCGGTGGGGTGAGCGTCCGGGAACCCGGCGATCATCGCCCCGGCCCCGTCCGCCCCCGGCCGCGCGCCCGCCGCCGCGCCGCCCGTTCACCCGAACCGCCGTCGTCGCCGCCGCTGCCGCCCGGCGACGTGGAGGTGGCCCGCCCCCGGGGAGGTGGGGCGGGCCACCGGTCGGCTGATTGCGGGGTTAGTGACGGGTGTGGACCGTGTGCGCCTCCGCGACTGGGCTTCATGAACATGTACAGACAACGCGTCCCGACAAGAAGCCTCATCGCGGTCGGCCCGGCCCACAACGGCGTGCGGAGGCTGGCAGGGCGCACTGGGGGCGCGGAGGGGCGCCCTGAAGCGCGCGCCGGTGTGGGACGCGGCCCTCACGACCGGGGTCACGGATGGCGTCGGCGGCGGCCCAGCAACAGCAGGATGGTGAGGGCCGCCGTGGCGACCCCCTCGGCCCAGGCGGCGAGCGTCTTGTCGGAGAACCACACGGGCTCGTACATGTTCGGCAGCGGGCCGATGGCGCCGACGTCCACGTAGCGGTAGAGCAGCAGCGCGCCGAGCCCCGAGGCGGCGACGGCCCACGCGAAGACGTCGCCGGCACGGTGCCGCCACAGGAGCAGGAGCAGCACGGCGAGGCTCGCGGCGGCGGACTCCAGACGGAACAGGGTGCCCTGGCTGATCGAGTCGCCGACGGCGTCGTACTGGTCGGCCAGCCGGGCGTGGACGGCCGCGTCGACCGCGAGTCCGGCCGCCGCCACGAGGCGCAGGACGAGATCGGTGAGGCTCCGGCTGCGGCGGCGGCCTGGTTCGGGGATGTCCATGGTGCATCAGCCAACGGTGAGGGTGCCGTGCATGAACGGGTGGATGGTGCAGATGTACGGGTGGTCGCCCGTCTGCTGCGGCGCGGTGAAGGTCGCGGACGCCCCCGGGGCGATGTTCCCGGTGTCGAAGGACTTGTCGGAGGCGGTCAGCGTGTGGGTGGTGGAGTCCTGGTTGACGACCGTGACGGTCTGGCCGGGCTTCACCGTGAGGGAGGCCGGCGCGAACGCGAAGTTCTTGATCGTGACCTGGAGCGCCCCGGTGCTGCTGGGAGCGGGCGTGGAGGCGGTCACGGATGCGCCGGCACTGGCGCTGGCACTCGCGGCCGGGGAACTCGCCGCGCTGGTGGTGGTGTTCGCGGGCTTGCCGGAGCTGGAGCAGGCCGCGAGACCCACGGAGAGCAGCAGGGCGGCGGCAGCGGCCGGGAAGGGCCGGGTTCTGGTCACGTACGGGCTCCGTTTCGGGTGGAGGGGTGGGGCGCGCGCCCGGGGTGTCGGGTGGGCGCGCGCCGGCTCGTGGTGTCGTCAGACGGTCAGCAGGTCCGGGTTGGCGGCCTTGTCGGTGGGCAGGAAGTCGTCGGGCACGGGGTACCGGCCGAGCACGTAGTTCAGGATCGCCGCGTGCATGGCCTCGACCGGGGCGATGCTCGCGGCCGTCGCGATGCCGGCCGCACCGGTCACGCCGTACGTCGCGAAGAGGTAGGTCTGGGCGGCTTGGTCCTCCAGTTCGAGCGCGAGTTCGGCCACGTCCCCGACGGAGGCCGCCTTGCCGAGGGCCGCCATCGTGTCCGCGTGGGAGGAGAGCGGCACGTCGTTGATCGCGGGCAGTCCGGCGCCGGTGAGGACGGCGTTCCAGGCCTTGGCGTGGTCGGCGTGCTGGTTCATCGCGGTGGTGACGAACGTCGCGACCGCCGGCGGCACGGTGCCGAGCTTGCCCGCGCCCGCGGCGTCCAGCGCGGCCTTGTAGGCACCGACCGCCTGGTTCTCCAGCGCGACGGCCAGCGCGACGACCCGCAGGTCCCCGGTGTAGCCGCCGGACGCCGAGGGCGAGCCGGACATCGCATCGACCGAGCCGGCCGGGCTGGTCGGCGCCGGGTCCTCGGCGCTCTTGGTGCCGGAGCACGCCGCCAGCGTGAGGGCCGCGGCCACGCCTCCCGCGCCGAGCAGGAACCGGCGCCGGCCCGGATCGGCCGGGACCGAGGCGCGGAGCTCTTCCCCGAGGTCTCGCGCGGAGGCCCGCATCAGCGGCAGCGTGGCCCGGTGGGCCTCGTCCATCTCCCGGGTCAGGCGAGCGAGTTCGGCCTCGCCGAGGGCGGGCTCCCAGGTGCGGTCGGCGGTCACTGGACGGCCCCTTCGGTGATCGGGGAGGCGTTGTCGGTCTTGTAGAAGGCGTCGGGGAAGCCCACACTGCCGGCCGCGGCGGGCAGCTTCGCCGGGTCCACCGGGATCGTGACCAGGTCGGCGGCGTTGCCCGCCAGCAGCGCCTGCACGGCGAGCAGCACGGCCCGGTGCTGCGCCTCCACCGGGGCGACGGAGGCGAAGAGCCTGCGCAGGTCGGCGCTGGAGACCTGGCCGACGTTCCTGGTGTACGTCTGGGCGGCGACGTCCTCCAGGCCGACGGCGAGCTTCACCACGTCGGCCGGCGTCTTGATGGTGGGCAGCGCCTGGTCGACCACCGCCTTGTACGTCGGGTCCGGGCCGGTCTGCGCCTTGCCGCCGCCGGCGGTCGCGGCGGCGTTGAAGGCCCGGGCGTGCGCCTGGTGCTGCTCGGTGGTCTTGGCGATGAACGCGGCCACCGTCGTGTTGCCGTCCTTGATGAACGGCAGGCCGGCGGCCGTCCGGTAGACGCTCACCGCCAGGTTCTCCAGCGCCGCGGCGGTCTGGAGCGCGCGGATGTCGTCCGCCGTCACGGCGCCGGAGGCGGACGCCGAGGGCGACGGGGAGTCCGCCGCCGCCCGGGCCGCGCCGAGCAGGCCCGCCCCGCCGACCAGGGCGGCGAGCAGGCCGCCCCGCCACCACGGCCGCGACGGACCGGCGGCCTCCGCGAAGCCGCTCAGCGCGCCGCGGGTGATCCGCATGGCGTCACTGTTCAAGTCCTGTGACTGCTCGGTGAGTTCTTCCAGCAGTCGGGTGTCGATGCGCTCGTCGGCCATCATGTCCCGTCTCGGTCCGGCGGCCCGGCCGGATGCCGGACCGCTTTCCCCTGCCCTTCGGTACGAGCGCGGCGCCGGCTCGGTTCAACACCCCGGTCGACCCCCGTCTTCATTCCTGCGGGTGGGGGCGAAGGAGCACGGTTGACGGTCATCGCTTCGTGTCGCCGAGCCACTCGGCGAGGACGGCGGCCTGGCTGTGGTCGACGTCCTTGGTCGCGGTCAGGAGCGTGAGAGCGCCCCCGGCGGCGAGGTCGCGCAGGTGTCCGGCCGCCTCCCGGTGCCCCGCGTCGCGCAGCTCGGCGCGGTAGCGGCGGCGGAACTCGGCGAACCGGCTCGGCTCGTGCCCGTACCAGCGGCGCAGCTCGGTCGACGGGGCGACGTCCCGCAGCCACTCGTCGAGGTGCGCGTCCTCCTTCGTCATCCCGCGCGGCCAGACCCGGTCGACGAGCACCCGCCGCCCGTCCCCGGGTGAGGACTCCTCGTAGATCCGCCGGTAGGCGACTCGTGCGGCCATGACGGGACCCTCCCGGTTCTGTCCGGACACCGGTCTCCACGAGAACCCGCGACCGCGCCCGTCCACAAGCGGGGCACACCCGCGCGGGCGTACGGCACGCCCGTCAGCGCCTCACCGGACGTCCGCCGGTGCCGGGCGGATGGACAGGCCGGGGCGGCGGCGGTGGACGGTGAGGTAGACGAGGCCGTCCGCGCCCGCCGAGACGGCGCGGCGGGCGCCGTGGGGCAGCCAGGCGGTGCAGCCGGGCTCCAGGACCTGCCGGCCGGCCGCCGTCTCCAGGTGGCCGCTCCCCTCCAGGACCTGGACGAGGACGTCCAGGTCCGGCTCCTCGTGGCCGGCGACCTCGGCGTGCGGGAGCAGGCGGATCACGTTCGCATCCAGCTGGCGGCCGTCCTCCGCGAGCCGCCACAGGGCGCCGCTGCGGTCGGCGGGGGCCCGGTCGAGCAGGCCGTCCAGGCGGGTGAGCACACCGGGCCGCGGGTCGGACGTCAAGGCTTCCTCCTGCAGACGGGCGGGCGCGGCCGGACGGGCGCCCGTGGATTCTACGGAAGCCCGCGGGTGGGGACGGGCAGGCGTCGCGGTACCCGGCCCGATCCGCACGGCCTCAGGCCTGCGCCCCCTCGGGTCCGGTGACGAGGAGGACGACGTGCCGCGCGTCGTCGCTGTGGACGGCGCTGGACCGGTAGCCGGGCGGGACGTACAGGGCCTCGCCGCTCAGGGTGGAGACCTCGGCGACGGGCTCCCCGGGCGAATCGAGCGTCCAGCGGCTCGATCCGGCGGACTGGATCATCAGGAGGTGGCCGGAGGGCGGCCGGGCGCCGGCGACGTGCTCGACCCGCCAGCCCAGCAGGGCCGTGAGGCCGTCGGCGACGTACCTGGCCAGCTCGGTGTCCGGTGGTCCGGCCGTCCCCCGTGGAACGACGGGGTCGTTCTCGGGCCAGACCAGCCCGAAGGTGCGGGCGAAGTGGGCGTCCAGGAAGAGCGCCAGCTCCTGGAGGTAGGGATCCTGCCCGGGGCGCTCGCTCAGGCGTTCCCAGTCCACGTGTCGTCTCCTTCGGCGCGGTACCGCTCACCCCGCTGGTGTCGGGGTGTCAAGCATGGTGCATCGGCGTGTCGGACGGCATCACGGTTTTCGGGTATCCAGCAGGCCCGCCCGGCTGGCGGCGACGCCCGCCTGGAAGCGGCTGTCGGCGCCGAGCCGCTCCAGGATCTCGGCGATGTGCCGGCGCGCGGTGCGCAGCGACATGCCCAGCCGGCGCGCGATCGCCTCGTCCTTCAGCCCGTCGGCGAGCAGGCGCAGGATCGTGCCGTGCATCTCCCGGGCGACGGCCTCCATCTCGCGTCCGGTCGACTCCTGGAACGGGGTGGCCTGGCCCCAGGTGAGCTCGAACATCTCGTACAGGTAGGCGACGGTCGACGGTTCGCGGATGACCGCGGCCCCGAGGCCCGGGCCCGTGGAGGGCAGGAAGGCGGTCTCGCGGTCCATGATGATGAGCCGCCCGGCCAGTTCGTGCGTGGTGCGGTACTCGGCGCCCAGGGCGGAGGCGGCGGCGACGTAGGCCTGGCTGGGGCCGTTGAAGCGAGCGGTGTGGTGGTAGAGGGTGCGGATGCGCACGCCGCGCTCCAGCATCGCCCGGTCGCGCACGAGGGCCTCGGACATCGCCTCGGGGAGCCGGGCGCCGCCGCCGGGCTGGCAGGAGACCACCTCGGTGGTGCACTGCTCGCCCAGCCGGTTGAGCAGGAAGCGCACCTCCGCGAGCGTGGGGATCACCTCGATGCCCGCGCCGGTCTCCCGGCTCTCCGGGAACAGGGCGGAGAACTCGTCGTACCGGCTGCGCATGCGGGCGATGTCGTCCTGGCGCTGCCGGATCTCCGCCTCGACGGGCGCGGCGCGCCGGAAGAAGGCCGCGTCGGGGGAGACCACCCGCAGCGCGTCCTGCCGGACGCCTGCCGGAGCCAGCAGTCCCGTGTCGAGGAGTCTCTCGACCGCCGCCGTCACGCCGGACGGGGCCAGTCCCGTCGCCTGCGCCACGACCACCGGATCGTGGGCGCCGGCGTACCGGTTCTCCGCGAACCATGCGTAGACGGACAGATCGGATTCATGCCCCTGACCTGGTTCGGCCCGACGCCCTGTCACATCGTGATCACTTATGTCCATGTTTACACCCACACCCCTTTGTTGCCAGGCACGTTGATGAACGGCTCCAAGCATGTCGGCGATCTTCGATGCCCGCCAGAGTGAGGCCACCGCCCCTTCGGCCGATGGGGCGAATACCAACGAACCACGGGAGACACCCATGAAGCGCATCGTCCTCACCACCGTGGCGCTCCTCGCCGCCGTCGCCGCCTGGCTGCCGCCGACCGCATCGGCGCGCGCCCACGACGGTCACACCACGACCGCCCAGCGCGGCGGCCCCGCGCCGTCCGCCCCCTTCGTCTGCCCGCCCCGCACCCGCTGCAACGACACCTCCTGGGGAGGCTGAACCCTTTGTTCACGACGCGGGAGAGGGAGATCCTCGACCACCTCGCGCACGGCCACACGTCGCGGGCGATCGCCCGCCTGCTGCACCTGAGCCACCACACCGTCGAGACCCACATCCGCAACATGCGGGCCAAGAGCGGAGCCAGCAGCCGCACGCAGTTGCTGGCCATCGCCCTCGGGCTCGACACCGCCGGGCCCGCCGGGCCCGGTACGGGCTGATCCGGTCCGAATCCGAGCAGCACCGACCGGCGGGAAGCCGGCGTGCCGGGAGGACCACTCCGGAGAAAGGGGATGTCACAGACCGATGGAAATACCGATCCTGATCTGTGCGGGCCAGCCGCTGATGCGCAGCGGACTCTCCTCGGCCCTCGTGGCCGAGCCGGACATCCGGGTGGTCGGCGAGACCGCGGACGGGAGCACCGCCAGCGCGCTGGCCCGGGAGCTGAACCCCGCCGTCGTCGTGGCCGACTACGAACTCGCGGACATGACGGGGATCGAGCTCGTCCGCGACCTCCAGGGGCCGAGCCGGCAGTCCCCCCGCACACTGCTCATGACACCGGCCGAGGACGACGCCGTCCTGGAGTCCGTCCTGGCCGGCGCGACCGGGATCGTCACCCGGAACACCCTGGTGGAGGACTTCCCCCAGGCGATCAGGGCCATGGCCACCGGCCACTCCTTCCTCTCCCCCGACATCGCGGCCCTGCTCCTGAGCTGGGTGCGCGAGAGACGTCCCGCGCTGTTCCCGGCGCTCGGGCTCAACCTCCTCACCTTCCGCGAACGCGAGATCCTGGCGCTCCTGGCGAACGGGATGTCCAACGCGGAGATCTCCAAGCGGCTCTGCATCGTGCAGTCGACGGTCAAGTTCCACGTCTCCCAGCTGCTCAGGAAACTCGGCCTCCGGGACCGCCTCCAGGCCGCCGTGTTCGCCCACCAGAACGGTGTCATCTGATGTTGCGACAGAACCAGGACCACGGCGCCCGCTGGCTGCCCTGGACCGGGACGACGACAACGGGTTCGCCCCGCGTCTACTGCCTCCCCTTCGCCGGCGGGGCGGCACAATTCTTCCGCCCGTGGACGGCGGCCGCCCGGCAGCTCTCCGTCGAGGTCGTCCCGGTCGAACTGCCGGGCCACGGCACCCGGTTGCTCGATCCCCCGCTGACCGACATGGCCGCCGTGGTGGACGCGCTGTGCGAGGAGGTCCTCCGGTGGGAGAGCGGGCCGTACGCGATCCTCGGGCACAGCATGGGCGCGAAGATCGCGTACGCGGTGGCCGAGGAGATGGAGCGACGGCCCGGGGCCACGCCGCCGGCCCGGCTCTTCGTGTCCGGGGCCCTGCCGGCCTCGGCCGCCGAGCCGAGGCCACTGCACGGACTGCCGGACGCCGAGCTCCTGACGGAGCTGTCCGCGATGGGCGGCACGCCTCCCGAGATCCTCGCCAACGCCGAGGTGATGGAGCTCATGCTGCCGGTGATCCGGGCCGACCTGACCCTGTTCGAACGGTGGCGGGCAACGGCCGGGAGCCGGGTCTCCTGCCCCATCACGGCGTTCGCGGGCCGGGACGACCTGATCGTCCCGGCGGAGCCGACCGCGGGCTGGGCCGACCACACCTCGGCGTCGTTCGCCCTCCACGTGCATCCCGGCGGCCACTTCTTCCTCCGCGAGGAGATGGAGCGGATGCTCGACCGGATGGCGGCCGACCTCCACGGACGGTCGGCACCCGAGGTGATGTGACGGATCGTCACTCCTCTTCCACGCCGATTTCGATCAGTCCGGTCGCCTCGGTCAGCGCGCGTCCGACCTCCTCCGGCGAGGAACCCACCGCGATGACGTGGCCCAGCCGGTCGTAGGCGCTGCGCGGCGGCCGGACCTCGCGACCCGGCGTCCCGCTCACCACGACGCGTTCCACCCCCGGCACCCGCCCGGCCCGAGCGACCCCGTCCACGCCGGTCAGCCGCCCCGGTCGCGGCGCGGTCAGGAAGCGCAGGCCGGCCCGGCGCGCCTGGCCGGCCGACAGGTTCAGCGGCAGGCCGGCGGCGGCGCGGATCTGCTGCTCCAGCAGGTCGATCCCGGTGGCCGGGCGGATCAGCTCCGGGATCATGCCGCCGGCCAGCCGTCCGTTGACCTCGATGACGGCCGGGCCGTCGGCGGTCAGCCGGAGCTCGACGTGGGCCGGGCCGCGTTCGAAGCCGAGCGCCTTCAGGGCCTGCCGGGCGGTGTCGGCGATCCGTCCGGCCAGCGCGCCGTCGACGTCGGCGGGGAAGAGGTGACCGGTCTCGACGAAGTGCGGCAGCGGGCTGACGGTGCGCTGGGTGACGCCGACACAGCGCGCCTCGCCGTCCACGCCGAACATCTCCGCGCTGAACTCGGGCCCGTCCACGTACTGTTCGACCAGTACCGCGCCCGCCGTCCGCTGGCCGCGGACGTTGTGGGTGACGGCGAGCAGCCCGGTGGCGTGCGCGACGGCCGTGGCGGCGTCCCCGCACCACAGCACGGACTGCGAACCGGACTCCCCGACCGGCTTGACGACGCAGGGCAGCCCCACGGCTTCGACGGCGGCCGCGGCGCCGGCCGGGTCGGTGACGACCGCGAACCCGGGCTGGTGCACTCCGGCCTCGCGCAGCGCGGTGCGGGTCAGCGCCTTGTTGCGGCAGCGGGCCATCGCCTCCGGCGGGTTGCCGGGCGTGCCCAGGGCGGCGGCGGCCCGGGCGGTGTGCTCCAGGTAGAACTCGCTGGTCGTCGTGACGCCCGCCACCCGGCGTCCGGCGCACACCCGGGCGATGGCCTCGTCCAGCGCGGCCTCGTCGTCGGTGTCGCAGACCTCGACCCGGCAGCCGGTGCCGGGCAGGTCCGGGTAGCGCGCCGCGTCCTTGGTGAACAGCACCGGCTCCAGGGCCAGCCGGACGGCGGTCCGCAGCGCGATCATCCCGGTTCCGGTGGTGTTGGACTCGACGAAGAGCAGCAGCCGCCGGTCCCGGCGGGGTATCCGGGCGAACGACCAACTGGACACCGTGGCGCCGTACTCCACCTCCTCGGGGGCCCCGGCGACGGCACCCCCGCAGGCACCGTCGGCGTAGACGCTGTCCACGTAGCGGTCGCCCCGGTCCGGCATGATCCCGACCAGCCGGGTGCCCGGCTCGGCACGGGCCGCGAGGTGGGTGAGGACCCGGTAGACCGAGCCCGAGGTGTTCCCGCCGAAGATCTTCTGCTCCCGGGCGAGCCGGCGGGTGGCGTCGAAGGCCTCGTCGTCGGAGAGCCAGTGCACCTCGTCGAGGACGCGGTAGTCGATGTTGTCCGGGAAGAGGCTGTTGCCGAGCCCGCCCTGCCTGCGGGTCGGACGGTCCGGCTGGGCGAAGAGCACGCTTCCCACGCAGTCCACGCCCACCACCGAGACGCCGGGCAGCCGTTCCAGCAGCGCCTTCGACGTTCCGCAGAGCGAGCCGCCGCTGCCCACCGCCCCCACCAGGACGTCCACCGCCCCCAGGTCGGAGAGCAGTTCGCCGGCCAGGCCGCGGTAGGCGGCGGGGTTCTGCGGGTTGCTGTACTGGCGCGGCCAGAACGCGCCGGGCAGGCCGGCCATCAGCTCGGCCAGCCGCTCCAGCCGGGCACTCTGCCAGCCCTGCCCGGTCATCGCCGCCACGACGTGGACCTCACAGCCCAGGGTGCGCAGCTTGGCCAGGGTGATGGGGTCGATGCGCGGGTCGGTGACGATGTGCACGGGGTGGCCGAGGTAGGTGCCGACCAGGGCCACCCCGAGCGCCATCGTGCCCGAGGAGCTCTCCACGATCGGGCCGCCCTCGGCCAGCGCGCCGGTGCGCCGGGCTTCGAGGATCACCTGCCGGGCCACCCTGTCCTTCATCGCGAAGAGGTTCTGCATCTCCAGCTTGGCGAAGACCTCGACGCCGTCCGGCGCGTCCACCCGCAGCCGCACCGCCGGGGTGTGGCCGATGCCGTCGATGACCGATTCCTGCCGCATGTCCGTACGTCCTTAGGGGTGTCGGTGTGGCCGCTACTGGGCGGGCCGGGTGAGTGTGCGGAACAGCAGGACGTCGTCACCCAGGGCCGCGCAGGCCGCCTGCGCCTCGGCCACCTTGCGGGCGCGATCCGGGTCCGCGTCGTCGAACAGCAGGCCGAGCATGGTGCCGCTGTGCGCGCACACCACGCCGAGCGCCCCGGTCCGCCGGGCGACGGCCAGCATCGCGTCGAGGTGCCGCTTGGGCGCGAAGCGCTGGTTGAGGACGGCGCTGCGGGTGGTCACCCGGCCCACGGCGGCGAGGTCCCCGGCCCGCACGGCGCCGGTCAGGGCGTCCAGCAGTCCGGTGAACTCGGCGGTGTCGGCCGGCGAGTAGCGCTTGGGCCGCTTGTTGAAGGCGACGGTGTCCAGGTGGCCGCCCTCGTCGACCGCCACCACGGTGGCCGGCGGCAGCCCGCCGAGGGCCTCGCGCAGCCGCACCTCGCGGTGCTCGAACACGACAACGCCCGGGTGCATCACCCCGTCGGTCGGCTCGATCGGGCGCAGCCAGCGCTCCACCTCGGCCGGGCCGGTGTCCAGGCCCAGCGCGCCGCCGACCGCGCGCGCGGTGGCGACCAGGTCGGCCGAGGAGCTGGCGAGCCCCTTGCCGATGAGCAGGTCGCTGTCCAGGATCAGGGTCCCGCCACCACCGGCCTGGTGGGCCGTCAGCATGGCCCCGGCCAGCCGCAGCGACTTCGTCTTGTGGGCGGGGAAGACCCGCAGCGGGCCGGCCGGGTCGAAGCGGAACCAGGCCCGGGAGCGGAGCGTGATCGGCAGGGTGACGAGGAAGTCCGTGCCGTCGGGCAGCCGTCCCTGCAGCAGTTCGCCGAAGGTGCCCGAGGCGTCGGCCCGGCCGCTGCGCAGGTCCGCGCCCGGGCGGCGGGTGATGAGGCCGGAGCCCCTCACGAGGTGCCCGCCGGGGTGCGCTCCGCGCTGTCCTCGACGGCCAGCAGGGTGTCCACGCGCGCCGCGGCGACGCGCGCCGCCTCGTCCCGCAGCCGCCACTGGCCGGCCACCTCCCGGTAGCCGCGTTCCTGCGCGGCGAGCACGGCGCGGACGGCGTCGGGGTGCGTCGACCCGGCGGAGTGCTTGATCCGGACCGCCTGGTCGGTGTCGAAGGCGCCGGACAGCAGCGCGGCGGCTTCGGGCACCCGGTGGCCGTGCTCCCCGGCGATCGCCGCGAGCAGCGGGCCGTCGGGGGTGGCCGCGGTCAGGCCCTTCGCGATGGCGGCCCTGACGTAGGCCCCGGCGATCACCTGCGCCGTCCGCCAGGGCACGCCGGCCTCCAGGGTCAGCAGGTTCGCGAGGGTGAAGGCGCCGAGGAAGTCCCCCTCGCACGCCTCGCGCATGCGGTCGGTCCGGAAGACGGCGCCGGCGAGGGCGGAGTGGGCCAGCCGCAGGGCCGAGCGCAGCGCGGCGAACTGGGTCTGGAGGTGCCGCCCGGCCTCCTTGGAGACCTCGACGCTGTTGGCGTACGGGGTTCCGCACTGGGCGAAGGCGAGCTGCGTCGCGCAGCCGACGACGTGCGAGCAGCGGCCGCGGATCCGTTCCAGGACCGGGAAGTTGCGCTTCTGCGGCATCGCCGCCGAGATCCCGGCCAGCGCGTCGGGAAAGTCCACGAAGCCGAATCCGGCGCCGCTCCACGTCATCAGGTCGGTGGTGAACCGGCTGAGGAGCACGGCGGGGTCCGCCAGCGCGGAGGCGACCACGAGGGCCCAGGACCGGGAGGCCACCGAGACCAGGGCGTGCGCCTGCGGCTGCCGGAAGCCCAGCAGGCCGGCCATCCGCTCACGGTCCCAGGGCAGTTCCTGGCCGGCCATGCTGCCGGCACCGAGGGGCGAGCGGTCGATCTCGTCGTAGGCGGTCAGCAGACGCCGGGCCGCGCCGAGGGTCTCCTCGGAGAGCGCCGAGAGGTAGAAGGCGGGCGTGATGGTCTGCGCGGCCTGCGCGTGGGTGTAGCCGGGCATTGGGCTGTCCGGCAGTTCGGCGGCGCGCGCCGCCGCCGTGCGTCCCAGGGCGATGAGGTCCCCGGCGACGGCCCGGACGTTCTCCCGGCAGGACAGCAGCTGGCCGCAGGCCTGGAAGTCGTTGCGGCTGCGGTCCACGTGCCAGGCCGCGAACGGGGCGGTGGCGCCGCGGGCCACGTGGCGTTCCATGGCGAAGAAGATGTCCGACATGTTGTCCCGGGGGTCCGCCCGGATCAGCTCGGGGGTCAGCTCGTCGAGCCGTCCGGCGATCGCGGCCGCGCCCTCCGGGTCGACCAGGCCCATCCTGCGGTACTCCAGAAGCAGCACCTTCTCGATGGAGACGTAGTGCGGCAGCAGGGCCTCGGCCTCGTAGGCGAACTGCGGGGCCAGCACCTCCTCGTCCCAGACCTCGCTGGGCACGCCGTCGATCCGGCCGGTCACTGCCATGTCTCTCCCTCGGGCTCGTTCTGGTCGCTCTGGTCGCTCTGGTCCTCCCGGCGGGTCGCGGTGTGCCGGGCCAGCTCGGCGGCCAGCCCCGCGACGGTCGGGTTCGAGAAGAAGGCGTCGACGGTGGTCTCGACGCCGTGGTCGGACGACAGCCGGGCGAGCAGGCGCAGTGCCTGCAGCGAGTGGCCGCCGGCCGCGAAGAAGTCGTCGTCGACGCCCACCCGGTCGACTCCGAGGACCTCCGCCCAGGCGCGGGCCACCAGGGCCTCGGCGGCGGTGCGCGGCGGTACTCGGCCGGACGGTGGGGCCGGTGCCGCTGCCGGCCGGCCCGTGCCCGGGCCGGCCGGGAGTCGGGACAGCGGGGTCGCCGGGTCGGCCAGGGCCGCGGTGAGGACCGCCGCGTAGTCGGAGAGCAGCCCTGCGGCGGTCTCCCGTTTGAACAGTGCGGTGTTGTACTCCAGGCGGACCGTCGTGCCCGAGACCTCCAGCAGCAGGTCGTCCTCGGCCGCCGTGGACGGGGGCCCGAAGCCCCCGGCCGCCGTGACGTTGAACGCCAGCTGGTAGAGCGGGGGCAGGCCGGGCCCGCGCTGCGGCGCGAGCTGCTCGACCACGGTCTGGAACGGCATCTCCTGGTGGTCGCGGGCCGCCCGCCACACCGCTCGGACGCGGTCGACGAGCGCGGCGTACGAGGGGTCGCCCGAGGCGTCCACCCGGAGCGCCAGCGTGTTCACGAACGTGCCGACGAGGGGCAGCAGTTCGGGCCGGTCCCGGCCGGAGAGCGGCACCCCGAACACGAGGTCGTCCCGGCCGGAGCGCCGGTGGACGAGGGCGGCGTAACCGGCGAGCAGGAGCTCGAACGACGTGGTCCCGGACCGGCGGGCGGCCTCCGCGAGCGCTCGCGCCGTGCCGGCCGGGAGCGCGACCCGGAGCTCCGCGCCGGCGAAGGACCGCCGGGCCGGGCGCGGCAGGTCCAGCGGAAGGCCGTGCACGGGCGGCAGGCCGGCCAGCTGCGCCCGCCAGTAGCCCGCCAGTGGGGCGAGCCCGTCGCCGCCGAGCCGCTCGCGCTGCTGACGTGCGTGATCGCCGTAGGAGACGGGGAGCTGGGGAACGTGCGGCGCACGTTCCTGCTCGAAGGCCGCGCAGAACTCGGCGATCTCGGCGTGGAGGTTGAAGAGTGACGGCGCGTCGCAGACGGCGTGGTGGGCGACGAACAGCAGCCGCCAGCGGCCCGCGCCGAGCCTGACCAGCCCGGCGCGCCACAGCGGTGCGCGGGAGAGGTCGAAGGCCGTGTGCTTCAGCCGGTCGGCGAGGTCCTCACGGTCCTCGCGCTGCCGCTCCTCGGGGCGGCCGGACAGGTCGACGACCTCGACGTCGGGATCGACGCGGTCGCGGACGACCGCGGTCAGCACGCCGTCCACGACCCGGAACCCGGTGCGCAGCGGCTCGTGCCGCTCCACCACGGCGGCCAGCGCCGCCCGGATCTGCCGCTCGGAGACGTCCCCGTGCAGCGGCCACTGGTCCGCGACGTGGTACAGGGCGGTGCCGGCCGCGAACCGGCTGGCCAGCCAGGCGCGTTGCTGCGCGAAGGACGCGGTGGTCATCCGGCCGCACCGCCGGGCAGGACGTGCCCGGAGAGCCGCACCGGGTCGCCGAGGACCACGGCGACCTCCCGGGGGCCCTCGTACGGCTCGCGGCTGTGGGCCATCCGGATGTTGTCGACGACCAGGACGTCGCCGTCCCGCCAGGTCTCGCCGAAGGCGGCCGCGTCGTAGACCGCGTTGACGGCCGCGACGGTTCCGGCCCCGATCGGGGCGCCGTCGCCGTGGGCCGTGGTGAAGGGCAGACCGGCCGGCCCGTACTGGTGGAGGAGGTACTCGCGGACCGCCGGGTCCATCGTCAGCTCGTTGAGGAAGGCGATCTGGTTGAACCAGCCGGGCACCCCGGTGCGGGGGTGGGCGACGACGGCGGCCCGGCGCTGCACGGTGCGCAGCGCGCCGTCGCCGGACCACGCGTGCGCGATGCCCTCGGCCGTGCAGTAGGCGTCGACCGCGGCCCGGTCGTCGGTGCCGAAGGCGTCGGTCCACGGCACGCCGACGTCCTGGTAGGCCCGCAGCAGCCGCCAGCCGTCCCGGCGGAACGGCTCGACCAGCTCCGGGGGCAGCGCGCCCAGCACCTGCTGGGAGTCGGCGAGCAGCGTGCGGCCGCCGCGCTGCGGGGCGGTCAGGCACCCGAACACCAGCAGCCCGGGGACCTCGGCGGCGTAGCTCTGTTCGTGGTGCATGCACATCGGGGTGTCCGCGGGCCAGTGCGAGGCCGAGTAGACCCCCTCGCCGAGGCGGTCGCGGGGCGCGAACCCCTCCCGCTCGGCCATCGACTCGATCCCGAGCGCCGCGGTGACGGCCGCGAGGCCGGCGGCCGAGGAGACGTCCAGGCCGCGCAGGAGGACGGCCCCGGAGGCCTCGACCTCGGTGAGGACCTCCTCGCGGTGTTCGGCGGCCCACTCCGCGCCGGGGGCGGCGGCGAGCACGCGCAGGACCGGTACGGCGCCGGCGGGGGTCATCGGCGCACCTCCGCGGTGCGGCCGGCCGCCTTGCGGTCGAGGAGCGCGGCCACCTCGGCGACGGTCGGGGTGTCCTTCAGCTCGCCCACCGTCACCGCGCGGTCCAGGGCTATCGCCAGCCGGATCGCGGCCAGTGAGGTGCCGCCGAGCTCGACGAACCGGGAACCGCGCCCGACCCGGTCGAGCGGCACGTTGAGCAACTCGGCCCAGAGCCCGGCGACCCGGCGCTCGGTGTCGGTCTCCGGGCGTGCCGCGTCGCCGTCGGCCGCCGCCCGGCCGTTCTTCCGGGCGGAGGCGGTGAGCGCCTTCCGGTCGATCTTGCCGTTCGCGGACAGCGGCAGCCGGTCGAGGCGGTGCAGCCGGCCCGGCACCATGTAGTGGGGCAGGACGGCGGCCAGGGCCCGCTCCACGGCCCCGGGCTCCGGCGCGCCGGAGCCGCTGTAGAAGCCCACCAGCCGCGGGTCCTGCGCCGGACCCGCGATCACCACGGCGCCGTCCCGGACTCCGGGGACCTGGAGCAGCCGGTTCTCGATCTCGCCGATCTCGATCCGGAAGCCGCTCACCTTCACCTGCGAGTCCCGGCGGCCGAGGTACTCGAACTCACCGGACGGCAGCCGACGGCCGAAGTCGCCCGAGCGGTAGAGCCGTTCGCCCGGCCGGTACGGGTCCGCGCGGTACGCGGCGTCGGTGCGGGCCGGGTCGTTGACGTACCCGCGGCCGACGCACACCCCCGCGAAGACGATCTCCCCCGGCGCCCCGTCGGGGACCATGCGCAGCCGCTCGTCCACGACGTACACCCGGACGTTGCGGGTCGGCGGGCCGAGCGGGACGGACCGGCCGGCCGGCGGACCGTGCAGCACGCCGTGGTTGGTGTCGTCCGAAACCTCGGTGGTGCCGTAGCAGTTCACCAGCGGAATGCCGGGGAAGGCGGCGAACCAGCGGTGCACCAGCTCGGCCTTGAGGGCCTCGCCGGTCACCGCGAGGCAGCGCAGCGACGGCAGTCCCGGGCTGTCGCCCTGGAGGGTCTCCAGCACCAGGTCCAGGTAGGAGGGCACCAGCTGGGCCACCTGGACGCCGGCACCGGTGACGGTCTCCACGAACCGGCGGACGTCGGTGATGGTCTCCTGCCCGACGATCTCCGTCCGGCCGCCGACCAGCAGCGCGCAGACCAGCTGCCACAGCGAGATGTCGAAGCACTGCGGCGCGGTCTGGGCGATGACGTCGCCCTCCCGGACGCCCAGGTCCTCGATCTTGGCGTAGAGGTGGTTGAGGAAGCCCGCGTGCTCGCACATCGCGCCCTTGGGCTCGCCGGTCGAGCCGGAGGTGAAGTAGATGTACGCCAACTGGTCTGCTGCAACCGCGAGTTCGAGATCGTCCTGTCGGCCGGGCGCGGCCAGTACCTCGGTCAGCACCGAGACGGTCACCGCCTCCCGGCCGCGCACGGCCTCGTCGAGCTGCGCCAGTCCCGGGTCCGCCAGCACCCGGCGGCAGCCGCTGCGCTCCAGCACGACGGCGATCCGCTCGGCCGGGAACGCCGGGTCCAGCGGCAGGTAGCAGCCGCCCGCCTTGAAGACCGCGAGGACCGCGGCCAGCCACTCCAGCGAACGCTCGGCCACCACGGCCACCACGTCCTCGTCGGCCAGCCCCTGCTCCCGCAGCGACCACGCGATCCGGTTGGCGCGGCGGTTCAGCTCCGCGTACGTCCAGCTCCGCCCGTCCTGCACCGCGGCGACCGCGCCGGGGTGCCGGCGCACGCGCTCCTCGAACAGCTCGTGGAACCGGCGGTCCGGCAGCGCACGGACCGGACCGGCGGAGGCCGCGAGCACGGCGGCCAGCTCCGCTCCGGCGACGAGGCCGTGCTCGTCGTGCGCCTCGTCCGGGGAGCCGGTCATCCGCTCCAGGACCGCACGGACGTAGCCCTCGGTGCGGTCGGCGCCCACGTGTCCCCGGGCGGCGGCCTCCGCCACGACCCTGTCCGCGTCGGCCCGCCCCTGCGGCGTGGCCACCCGGGCGATCAGCTCCCGCCAGCTCCGGCCGCCGTCGCCGAGCGCGTCGGAGCCGGTCAGCACCGCCGCGACCTTGAACGACGCGGCCAGCCGCACGGTGTCCGGGTCGACCCCGGCCTCGGCCGCCAGGGCCGCGACCGCCGCTTCGGCGTTCCTCATGATTCGTCACCTTCCAGCTCGTTCCGACGTGCCGGCAGGGGCCAGGGCAGCCGCGCACGATCACGTTTGTTGGTGGCGGTGCGCGGCAGATCGGCCAGCACCGCGATGAGGTCGGGCACGGCGGGCGCCGGCAGCCGTTGGGCCACGAGCCGACGCAGCTCCTCCGGGGAGACCCCGGCGTCGGCCACCACGTAGCCCACCAGGCAGGGGTCGCCGGTCGCGGTGGTGCGCACGGCCGCGGCGGCCTCCCGCACCCCGGCCTGCTGCTCCAGCACCGCCTCGACCTCGTCCAGCTCGACCCGGTTCCCGCGGATCTTCACCTGGTTGCCGGTCCGGCCGGTGAACGCCAGGGTGCCGTCCGCTCGCCAGTACCCGCGGTCGCCGGTCCGGTAGAGCGTCCGGCCGGGCCGCCACGGGTCGGGCAGGTACGCCGAGGCCGTCTCGGCGGGCCGGCGGTGGTACGAACCGGCCAGGAACGCGCTGCGCAGGTGGATCTCGCCGGGCACCCCGGCCGGGCACGGCCGGCCGAGGGCGTCGAGGACGAGCGCCTCCCGGCCCGGGATCGCCCCGCCGATCGGCACGGTGACCGGGAACGCCGTGCCCGGAGGCAGTTCGTGGTGGGTGGCGAGGATGCACTCGGTGGGCCCGTACAGGTTGTGCAGCGCCGGGCGCGCCGGCCGGTGCGCCCAGGCCTCGGCGAGGTCCACCGGGAACACCTCGCCGGCGACCAGGACGTGCCTCAGGTCCGGCAGTTCGCCGCCCTGCGCGTCCAGTACCTCGGTGAGCAGCCGGAAGAACGACGGCACGGTCTGGATCTGGCCGATCCGCTCCCGCCGCAGCCAGCGCACCACCGCGACCGGGTCGCGCCGGGCCCCGTCGGGCGGCAGGCACAGCTCGGCGCCGGCGGTGAGCGCGGCGAAGACCTCGGTGTACGCGGCGTCGTAGGTGAGCGGCGCCCACTGGGCGACCCGGCTCCCCGGCCCGATCCCGAACCGCTCCCGCTGCCACTCGGCGAACTGCGCGAACGCGGCCCGCGACAGCGCGATCCCCTTGGGCGTCCCGGTGCTCCCCGAGGTGTGCACGATGCACAGCGGGTGGTCGGCGGCCGGCGGGGCCGGGAACCGGTCGTGCTCCCCCGGCGGTTCGTCGCGCGGGGCCGGCTCCAGCGGGAGCACCGGCAGGCCGGCGAACCGGCCGTCCGGTCCGAGCAGCGCGGGGTGCGCCGCGGCGGCGGCCCCGTCGGCCAGTACGCAGACCGCCCCCGTGCCGGACAGGATGTCGCGCAGGCGGGCGTCCGGGTCGGCGGGGTTCAGGCAGGTGAACGTCGCGCCGGTGCGCAGAGCGCCGAGCACGGCCGCGATCCCGTCGGCGCCGCCGCCCGGCAGGATCGCCACCACCCGCCCGGGGCCCGCGCCGCGGCCGGCCAGGGCGTGGGCGATCCGGCAGCTCCACCGGTCGAGCCCGCGGTAGTCGAGCGTGCCCTCCGGGGAGCGCACCGCGACCGCCTGGGGGGCGTCCTGCACCCGCGCCGCGAACTCCTCCTCCAAGAAGGCCAGGTAGTCGCGGTACGGCCGCACGGTGGCGGGGGCGGGCGCCGGGTGGGGCGCGGGGCGGCCGGAGAGGTCGAGTTCGGCCAGGGGCCGGTCCGGGGTGACGTGCCCGAAGCGCAGCGCCCGGACCAGGTGGTCGGCGAAGCCCTCCGCCGTCGCTCCGCCGGGCAGCGTACCGGCGAGGGCGACGGTGAACGCGCGCGGCCCGGTCACGGTCAGGGTCAGCCGGCCCTGCGGTTCGGGCGGGGCGTCGACGCTCACCTCGGCCGCGACGCCCGGCAGGTCCAGGGCCGCGGCCGGGAGGTCCCGCCCCGCGAACACGGCGCGGATCGGGAAGGCCGGCGCGTCGGCGGCGGCCTCCGGCGCCGTACGCACCCGGGCGGCCAACTGGGCGGACGTCAGGGCGCCGGAGAGGTCCAGCCGGACCATCCGGTACTCCGGGCCGTCCGCCACCGTCACCACCGCCCCGTCGGTTCCGGCGTACCTGGCGAGCACGGCCGCGAAGGCGGCGAGCACCCGCTCGGCGGTGGCGCCGTCGGGCAGCTCGCGGGCCGCCCGCTCCCCCGGCCACCAGGCGCCCGGCCGGGGACCGGGCGCGGGCGCCGGTGGGGCTCCGGTCCGCGCACGGTAGGCGGCACCGAGGTCCCGGGTCAGCGCCGCGACCGTCCACTCGTCGGCCCGTTCCGCGTCCACCGCGATCAGGAGCTCGTACGCCCCGGCGCCCAGCCCCGCCAGGCAGGCCCGCAGCCGGGGGCGGCCGGCGGCCCCGACCGGCCGGGCGGCCTCGTCCGCCGCCAGGTCCGCCAGGACGCGCCGCTGCTGCTCCCCGCCGGACCGCGCGAGGTCGATGACCCTCAGCCGGACCCGGCCGGGCCGCCCGCCCGCCGCCCGGAGCTCCGGGTGCGCGGCCACCAGGTCGTCGACGGCCGCCGACAGCGCGGTGACGTCCAGCCCGCCCGTCAGACGGGCGCGGAGCAGCGCGTTCACGGGCGGGGCCGCCACGGGCGCGCTCACGACCCGCTCCCCGCCGTACGGTCCGTCACGGCGGCGGCGAGCCCGGCGACGGTGGGGTCCTGGAGGAAGGCACGCAGCGGGAGGTCCACCCGGTACTCGTGACGGACCCGGTCCATGAGGCGCGCGATCGCGAGGGAGTCGCCGCCGAGGAGGGTGAAGTCGTCGTCGCGGCCGATGTCCGCCAGGCCGAGGATCTCGCTCCAGATCGCCGCGATCCCGGTCTCCGTCGGCCCCTTCGGTGGTTCCGCTGCCTCCGCCGACCGCCGCAGCGCGACCTTGGGCAGGGAGCGGCGCTCCACCTTCCCGTTGAGCGTCCGGGGGATCGCCGCCATGCGGACGAACACCGAGGGCACCAGGCCGGGCGCGAGGCGCTGCGCCGCGTGCGCGCGCAGGTCGGCGTCGGAGACGTCCGGGGCCACCACGTAGGCGACCAGGGCCGTCGTCACGTCCTCCGTGACCGCCGCCGCGCAGACGTCCTGGACCCCGGGGCGGCCGCGCAGGGCGTTCTCGACCTCGCCGAGGTCGACGCGCACGCCGTGGACCTTGACCTGCTGGTCGCGGCGGCCGTACAGCTCCAGCGTCCCGTCGGGCCGGAACCTGCCGAGGTCACCGGTGCGGTGGGTGGTGGCCGTGCCGCGCCACTCGTCGTCGCCGAGGTAGCCGAGGAGCGGGAACGGGACCTCGATCTCCACCTCGCCGAGCGCGTCCGGCGGATCGCCGGGCCCGGTCAGGACCCGGGCCGACACGCCCGGCAGCGGCCGGCCGACCGGCACCAGCCGGGCGTGGGCGTCCTCCTCCGTCGTCCGGTGGAAGAGCTTCGTCATGGTCGTCTCGGACGGCCCGTACAGGTTGACCAGCTCCTTGCCGCCGCCGAACAGGCCGCGCCACCACGCGACGTCCGAGGGGTGGAGCGGCTCGCCCGCGAGCAGCACGGCGCGCAGCGCCGGGAACGAGCCGGGGGTGAGGCCGGCGGAGCGCAGGGTGCGGAAGAGGGTCGGCACGCAGTGCAGGACCTCGACCTCGTTCTCGGTGAGCCAGCGCGCCAGGCCCTCGCCGACCGGTGTCCCGCCGGCCGGGCTCGCGCAGACGGTGCCGCCCGCGCACAGCGGGGCGAAGGCGTCGCGAAGGAACGCGTCGAAGCCCGGCGAGGTCAGCTGGGAGACCCTCGTGCCCGCGCCGATCCCGAACTCGGCGATCTCCCAGTCGACGAAGTGGTGGACCGCCCGGAGGCTGCCGCGGATGCCCTTGGGGCGCCCGGTCGTCCCCGAGGTGAAGTAGACGTACCCGCGGTCCTCCGGGCCGGACCTCTGCCAGGCCTCGGCGGACCACGCCCGCGGCTCCAGCTCCTCCGGGCGGACGAGCCGTGCGCCGTCGGGCAGTTCGCGCTCCGCGAGCGCCGCGCGGCCCGGGGCGTCGGCGACGACCGCGCCCGGCCGCAAGGTGGCGAGCACGCCGTCCAGCACGGTTGCGGGCAGCCTGGGGTCGACCGGCGCGAAGGTCCGGCTGGCGGCCGTGCAGCCGAGGACGGCCGCGATCACCTCCACCGGGTCGGCGCAGGAGATCAGGACCGGGTCGGCGGGCCCCACCCCCTCGAAGGCGGCCTGATAGCCGGCCACCCGCCCCGCGAGCTCCTCGTAACTCACCTCCCGGGCACTGGACTTGACGGCGCAGCGGGCGCCGTGGCGGGCCAGGCCGTCCGCCCATCGCGTCAGAACCGTCGGCGTGGTCATAACTCTCCGTTCCTGATCCGCCGTGCGATGACGGTCATCGGGTCGATGCTGGGCAGGTGGCGGGTCAGTCCGCGGGCCTCGATCGCCCTGGTCACCAGGTGCAGTTCGGTGCAGCCGGCGATGAACGCGGACGCCCGGTACTTCGGCAGCAGGCCGCGGACGAAGTCGACCGTCGGGAGCCGGTCGGCATTGCGCTTGAGCCGGTAGATGTGGTGGTGCAGCTGTTCCTGGTCGGCCTCGTCGGGCAGGACCAGGCGGTGCGCGTACTCCGGCCACCGCTCGTGGCCGGTGAAGACGCCGGCCAGCACGCTGCCCCGGGTGCACAGCACCAGGTGCCGGCCGGGGCGTTCGGCGAGCTGCTCGAAGACCAGGTCCACCAGGGAGACGCAGCGCGAGCGCAGCGCCTCGGGCAGCAGCCGGATCGCGGGGTGCGCGGTGATGCAGGCCACGACGACGACGTCGGCGCCGGCGGTGAGCAGGCGCTCGACCGAGTCCTCCAGCGCGTCGCGGACGAGGTCGACCGTCCCGGACTGGATGGCGGTGGTCCGGTCGGCCACGGCCGGGTCGGACCACAGCAGGATCCGGGCGGCGAGCTGCTCGTGCTCGGGCGGTTCGAGCCCGTACACCGTGTTGAGCAGCTCGGTGGAGGCCAGCGGGCCCATTCCGCCGATCACGCCGATCAGCGGCTTGCGGGCCCCGGGCTCCCCGGTGCGCGCGGGGGCGCCGGCCGGGAGGGGCCGCGCGGCGGTCGCCGGGGGCGTGGTGACGCGTTCTCGGGTCATCCCAGGCACGGCAGCCCGAACTCCTCCAGGAAGATCGCGAAGGTCGCGATGACGAGCAGGTAGTCCGTGTCCAGGTGCGGGTGCACGGTGCGCGCCCCCGAGGTCTGGCGGCGGATCAGCTCGGCGACGACGGCCGGGTCGAAGTAGCCCTGCCGGCGCACGGTCGCGGGCGAGAGCAGGTCGTTGAACCAGTCGTCGCCGGCCAGGAGCAGTTCGGTGCTGGTCTGGCTGCGGAAGCCGAACTTGCGGCGCCCGAGGACCTCCTGCGGGACGAGGCCCTCGGCCGCGCGGCGCAGCACGGCCTTCTCGCGGCCGCCGGCGGTCATCAGGGACGGCGGGATCGCGGTCGCGTGCCGGACGACGTCCCTGGCCAGGAAGGGGAAGCGCATCTCGACGGAGCTCGCCATGGCCATCCGGTCGCCGTGGTCGCCGAGTAGGTGGTCGGCGAGCCGCAGGTGGAAGTCGAGGTAGGAGCGCTGGTGCAGCGGGTGGCGCCCGATCAGGCGCTCCGGGTCGACGAGGCGCTGGGAGGTGACCGAGAAGGCGTCGAACTCCTCGGCCAGCGGGCCGCTGTAGAGCTGGCGGCGCAGGTCGTGGGCGGGGACCTGGTCGGTCTCGTAGCGCAGGTCCAGGCCCCACATCCGGTGGGCGGCCTCGCGTTCGAGCTGTTCCTCCAGGAGGTCGGCCGGGCCGCGGCCCGGGCCGCCGGTGTCGAACAGGTAGCCCGGGTAGCCGCCGAACAGCTCGTCGGCGCCCTCGCCGCTGAGCACCGCGACCGTGCCGGTGGCGCGGACCTCGCGGGCCAGCAGCATCGAGCAGACGTTGTAGGACTCCTTCACCGGGGTCTCGGCGTGCCGGACCATGCCGCCGAGCAGGCCGGCGGTGTCGGCGGCGTCGACCGGCACCTCGTGGTGGCGGGTGCCGATCTTGCCGGCCACCAGCCGCTGGTAGCGCGCCTCGTCGATGCTGCTGCCGGGGAAGGTGACGGCGTAGCTGGGCCACGCGTGGCCGGGGCGGCCGGCGGCCAGGAGCGCGCCGATCAGGCTGGAGTCCAGGCCGCCGCTGAGGTAGGTCCCGACGGGGACGTCCGCGACCGAGCGGGAGCGGACGGCGGCGTCGAGGAGGGCCCGGGTGCGGTCGGCGAAGGTGTCGAGGACGCGCGGGTCGCGCAGGGCGGCGGCGTCGCGGTGGCGGGCCTCGTCGTCCCAGAGCGGGTAGTCGAGGTCCCAGTAGCGCTCGGTCCGGTGGCCCGAGCGGTCCGCGACGAGCCGCTCGCCGGGGCGCAGCGAACGGATGCCCTCGAACATCGTCCGCGGGCTGACCAGTCCGGGCAGCGACAGGACCTGGTCGAGTCCGCGCAGGTCGACCCGGCGTTCCACCAGCGGGTGGCGCAGAATGCTCTTGACCTCGGAGGCGAAAACGATCCGGCCGGCCACTTCGGTGTAGAACAGCGGCAGCACTCCGCAGTGGTCGCGGGCGAGCAGGAGGCGGTCCTCGCGCCGGTCGTAGAGGGCGAAGGCGAACTGGCCGTCGAGGTGGTCGGTGAGTTCGGTGCCGTATTCCTCGTAGAGGTGGACCAGGACTTCCGTGTCCGAACCGGACCGAAATGCGTGGCCCTTTCTCCGGAGTTCTTCGCGAAGTTCCCGGTGGTTGAATATCTCGCCGTTGCACACGGAGACCACCGAGGAGTCCGGGGTGGCGTGGGGCTGTCCACCGCCAGCCAGGTCGACCAGCGACAGGCGGCGGAACCCGGCGGTGAACGCGCCGGTCTCGCAGGTGGCGTGCGCGTCTGGCCCCCGGTGCACCAGCGCGTCGGTCATGGCCGTCAGGACGTCGGGGTCCAGGCCGGCCGGGTCGTCGAATCCGTAGACCCCGGCTATTCCGCACATCGAGCTCAGGCTCCTATCACCCGGTCGCCCACACGAATCCTGACGGAATCCGCTGTTCTTTCGATATGTCCGCCGGTCACATTAGGAGCGGCGCCGCGCACGGGTCAACGATTTACCGCTCGTCCTTTGGAACAGAATCCCGGCCCTACCGGAGTACAGGTCGGTTCTCGACCTGCGGGCGGCGACGTGCGGCGCTTTCCCGGCCTAGCGTGAGGGCCGAACGATTTCGCGTGGCAACGACGGTGAGGTTGGAGACTATGCGCGTCCTCGGCTACAGCGGGCTGAACGGCGGACTGGAATTCAAGCGGGCGGCATTCCCCGGGCTCGATCCCCGGCTGCACAGGTTCGCCCAGGGCTACGACTCGGCGGCGGCCCTGGTGATCGACGGCGAGGTCGTGGCCGCCGCCGCGGAGGAGCGGTTCACCGGAGAGAAGACCACCGGGTCGTTCCCGGCCAACGCGATCGCGTACTGCCTGGAGCAGGGCGGGCTGAAACCCGACGACGTCGACGTCCTGGCGCACGGCTTCGCCTACGGGGAGCCGGTCGGCGGCTCAGGGAGCGCCTACGCGTCCACCCGGTTCCGCGAGGTGTACTCGACGGAGTCGCAGATCGCCCTGGCCGAGAAGGTCCTTCCCGGCCGGCCCTGGGGCGACCGCTTCCGGCCCGTCCCCCACCACCTGGCCCACGCCGCGAGCACCTTCTACCCCAGCGGGTTCGAGGAGTCGCTGATCGTGGTGAGCGACGGGATGGGCGAGTCCGAGAGCCTGACCGTCGCGGTCGGCCGGGGCGAGGAGATCGAGGTCCTGCGCACCGTCCCGGCCATGCACTCGGTCGGGATCCTCTACAGCCTGGTGACCCACCACCTCGGCTTCGTCCCCTTCATGGACGAGTACAAGGTGATGGGCCTCGCGCCCTACGGGGACCCGCAGCGCTACTACGACCGCTTCGCCGACATGGTGCGGCTGCGGGAGGACGGCACGTACACCGTCCCCGTGCTGGCCCGGGACCGCACGGCCTTCGAGCACGAGACCCACGAGGGCGTCCTGCGCGAACTGGCGGCCGTGCTCGGCCCCGCACGGCTCCCGGGGCAGCCCTCGACCCAGGAGCACGCCGACATCGCCGCGGCCCTCCAGGCGATCACCGAGCAGTCGATGCTGCACGTCCTGCGCGCGGCCCGCGAGCGCACCGGCCTGAGCCGGCTCTGCCTGGCCGGCGGCGTCGCGCTCAACTGCACGCTCAACGGCCTCGTGTCGCGCAGCCGGCTGTTCGACGACGTCTTCGTCCAGCCGGCCTCCAGCGACGACGGCACCGCGATCGGCGCGGCGCTCGCGGCGGACGCCGCCGCGTCCGCCGGGGCCGGGCGGATGTCCATGCCGTACTGGGGGCCCGGGTTCTCCGACGAGGAGCTGGCGGCCGCGGTCGGCGAGCCGGAGGGCTGCACCGTCGAGGAGTACGCCACCGACGCCGAACTCGCCGAGCGGGTCTCGGAGCTGCTGGCCGACGGCCGGATCACCGCGTGGGTCCAGGGCCGGATGGAGTTCGGCCCCCGCGCGCTCGGCAACCGCAGCATCCTCGCCGACCCGCGGACCGAGGCCATGCGCGACCGCCTGAACGAGGTGGTCAAGGAGCGCGAGAGCTTCCGGCCGTTCGCGCCGGTGGTCCGCGTCCAGGACGCCACCGAGTACTTCGAGATCGAGCCCGGCACCGAATCCCGGTACGCCCACATGCTGTTCGTGACGCAGACCCGCGCCGAGCACCGCGACGGCCTCGGCGCGGTCACCCACGTCGACGGCAGCGCGCGCGTCCAGGTGCTCCACCCGGAGAGCAACCCGCGGTTCTTCGAGCTGATCGGCGCCTTCGGCCGCCGCACCGGCACCCCGGTGGTGCTGAACACCTCGTTCAACCTGCGCGGCCAGCCGATCATCGCGACCCCGCAGGAGGCCCTGCGTACCTTCCTGCGCTCCAGGCTGGACGCCCTCGTCCTCGGCCGGACCGTCGTCGTCAAGGGCGCCGAGGAGTCGATCGCCGATGTCGGCTAGCCCCTTGCGGCCCCGGTGGCCGGCCGCCCACGCGACCCTGCCGCCCGACCGGCCGCGCCCGCCGGTGCCACAGTTCCGGCGCGCGGCGGTGGCCGCCGACGGCGCCGCCTTCGCCGAGTGCCTCGCGGAGGTGTCGGCCCGGTACGGGATCGAGCCGCGGACGGCGGCGGTCGCCGCGGTCGCCGCCGCCCTGGCCGCCCGCCACCGGCGCGGGCGCACGGTGCTCGCGGTCGGGACCGACCTCGGGCCGCTCCGGCTCGTCGACGTCGGGGTCGAGCTGGGCGGGCGGGCCGCCGCGGCGGTGACCCTCGGCCGGCTGGAGGCCGAACTCGAAGCCGGACTCGAAGCGGAGTTCGAAGCCGGACTCGAAGCGGAATCGGGGCCGCGGTCCGCCGAACGCTCAGGCGTCGCGGTGCTGTTCGGGCGCCCGGCCGAGCAGTGGCGCGGCCTCGGACCCCGGCTCGCCGACCGGGACCTGGTCCTCAGCATCGACCCGGACCGCAAGGAGGCCGGCTGCGAGTTCGACCGCGACCTCTACGACCCCGCCGGCGTGACGGCCTTCTGCGAGGACGTCCGGCAGGTGCTGACCGCACTCCTTGAGTCGCCGGACCTGCCGGTGCTCGACGTCGAGGAGGCCGCCGCCCCGGAAACAGCCGACGCCACGGTCCTGGACGCCCCCGCGCCGAGCTCCACCGAAGCCCTCCTGGCGGGCATCTGGACCGACGTGCTGAACGTCTCCCCCACCGAGATCGAGGCCGGCTCCGACTTCTTCGCCCTCGGCGGCCACTCGCTGCTCGCCGCCCGGGTCGCCATGCGGGCGGGCGCCGTCTTCGGCGCCGAGGTCACCGTGGAGGACCTCTTCCACCACCCGACGCTCTCCGGGCTCGCCGCCCTGATCGACCGGGCCGCGCCCACCACGGTGGCGCCGATCCCGGCGGCACCGGCCGGCGGCGCCCACCCGCTCAGCTCCGCGCAGACCGGCATCTGGCTCGCCGAACAGCTCGACCCGGGCGCGGCGCAGTACAACTTCCCGCTGTACTGGCGGCTGCGCGGCACGGTCGACCCGGCGGCGCTGCGGCGGGCCCTGGACGGACTGGTGCGGCGCCACGAGGCGCTGCGGCTGCGGATCACGGAGTCGGCCGCCGGCCCCGTCCAGAGCGTCGCCCCGGTCGCGGCAGCCCCCTTCGAGACGGTCGACCTGACCGGACACGACGACGCGGCCCTCGCCGCACTGGTCCGGCGCACCGTCGACGCGCCCTTCGACCTGGCCGAGAACGCGCTGCGCGCACTGCTCGTCCGCCTCGCGGACGACGACTGGGCCCTCGTCCTCGTCGTCCACCACATCGTCTGCGACCAGTGGTCGCTGGCCCGTCTCGTCGACGAGCTCGGCACGCTGTACGCCGGCCGGGAGGGCGCGCCGCAGGACGGACCGCGCACCGGCTACCTGGACTACGCGGCCTGGCACCGGGGCGTGCTGGCCGAGCGGCTGCCCGCGCTGCGGGAGCACTGGCGGGAGCGCGTCGTCACCGCCCCCGAGGTGGACCTGACGGCCCTGCACCGCGCCGACGCCGGCCCCGGCCTCCGGGCCGGCTGCCACCGGTTCGAGATACCCGCCGGGCTCCTCGGCGAGATCGAGGCCTTGGGCCGGCGCAGCGGCGCGACCCCGTTCATGGTGCTCTACGCCGCGTTCCTCGGGCTCCTCCACCGCTACTGCGGCCAGGACGACCTGACCGTCGGCACCTCCGTCGCCGGCCGCGGCCACCCCCAGCTGGAGACGATGGTCGGGTCGTTCGTCAACCTCGTGCAACTGCGCACCCGGCTGGCCCCCGGCGTTCCGTTCCGCGAGCTCCTCGACCGCGCCCGCACCACCGTCATCGACGCCTACGCGCACCAGGACTACCCGTTGGAGGCGGCCCTGCGGGAGCGGCGGGCCCACGGCGTCCCGGGCACGCCGCCGACCTCCGTCATCTTCGAGCTGCTCAACGTCGACCCGGTGCGGCTCGCGCTCCCGGGCGCCGAGGCCGAGGAGGTGCCCGTCCGGGTCGGCTCGGCGAAGTTCGGCCTGATGGTGACGCTGGAGGCCACCGCGTCGGGGACCATCGGCAACGTCGAGTACCGGGCCGACCGCTACGACGCCGCGCGCATCGCCCGGTTCGTCGAGCACTACCTGTCGCTCCTCGCGGCCGTGGTGCGCGACCCGGAGCTGCGGGCCGACCAGTGGCTGCCCGCCGGGGAACCGGCCGTTCCGAGCCCGGTCGCCCCGGTTCCGGCCGCCGCTGCCGACCAGGAACAGGACAGCGGCGCCGCCCCGGCCTCCCGCCAGCGCGCCGCCCTCGAAACCGTCCTGGCCGGCATCTGGGCCGACGAGCTCGGCCTCGCCGCCGTCGGCGCCGACGAGGACTTCTTCGCACTCGGCGGCTACTCGCTGACCGCCACGCGGATCGTGGCACGGCTGCGCCGCGAGCTGTCCGTCACGGTGCCGCTGCGCGTCCTGCTCGTCGACGGGACGGTCGCCTCGCTCGCGGCCTACGTCGAGACCCACGAGCCCGACCTCCCCGGCCTGCAGCGGACCGTCCGGGTCATCCGGCTCGCGCGGGCGGACACCCACCGGCAGCGGCAGACCGCCGACCAGGAAGGGATTTGAGCGTCATGACCCACTCCGTACCCAACCCGGGCGCCGGGGGCGCGCCCCTGCCCGTGTCGCCGACGCAGCACGGCATCTGGCTGGCCGAGCAGGTCGACCCGGGGCAGCCGGTCTACAACGTGCCGGCCGCGCTGCGCCTGCGGGGCGAGCTGTCCCTGGACGGCCTGCGGCACGCGGTCGAGGCGCTCGTCCGGCGCCACCGCGCGCTGCGGACGCGGTTCGCGTCCGTCGCCGGGCTCCCCCGCCGGACCGTCCTCGACCACGCCCACGTCCCGGTCCAGGTGCTGCGGCTGCCCGACGAGGCGGCGGCCCGGCAGGCCATGGACGAGGAGATCGCGCGCCCCTTCGCCGTCGCCGCCGACCCCCTGCTGCGGGTGTCCGTCATCCGCTACGCCGAGGACGAGTGCTTCCTGCTGCTGGTGTCCCACCACCTCGTGAGCGACGGCTGGTCGGTGGACGTCCTGCTGGAGGAGCTCGCCGCCCACTACCGGGCCGACGCGGCCCCCGTCTCCGTCGACGCACCGCCGGAGCCCGAGCTCCCGCCGCTGGACGCCGCCACCGCCGAGGAGAACCTCGCCTTCTGGGAGCGGACGCTGGGCGACGCCCCCGCGGCGACCGAGCCGCTCGGCTCCGGACGCCGGCCGGCCGCCCGCACCAACCGCGGCATGACCTCGCGTTTCACGCTGCCCGACGCCCTCTGCGCCACGATCCGCGAGTTCGGCCGGACCCACCGGGTGAGCCCCGCCGTGACGCTCCTCGCCGGCTTCGCCGCGCTGCTCACCCGCTGTTCCGGGCAGCAGGACCTCGTCATCGGCACGTCGCTGGCCGGCCGCGACGACCCGACGACGGAACGGCTGGTGGACTGCCTGGTCAAGGTGGTCCCGCTGCGGATCACGGCCGGCGCGGGCACCGACTTCGCCGGGCTCCTCGCGACCACCAGGGACGCGTTCATCGACGCCCTGGAACACCAGGACGTCGTCCTGGAGGACCTCGCCCGGCGGCTGGGCACCGACCGCGACGGCTCGCCGCTGTTGCGGATCCTGTTCGGCTACAGCCGCGGGCACGCGGCACCGCGGATGGCCGGGCTGGAGACCGCCCACGTCCCGGTGAACACCGCGACCGCCAAGTTCGACCTCACCTGGAACGTCAACGACGACGGCGAGCGGATCGAGATCGAGGTCGAGCACCGGACCGAGCTGATCGACGCGGCGCAGGCCGCGCGCCTGGCCGGGCACTGGTGCCGGCTGCTCGGGGCGCTCCTGGCCGAGCCGCAGACGCTCGTGGCACGGGCCGAGCTGCTGTCGGCCGAGGAGCGGGCGCGGCTCGTCGGCGCGGCCCCGGCACCGCGGGTGCGGCCGTCGGCGGCGGAGCGGTTCGCCGGGCAGGTGGCGGCGGCCGGTGACAGCGTCGCGGTGAGCGACGGCACCCTGGAGTTGACATATCGCCAACTCGACGAGCGTTCCTCGAAGTTCGCCGCCCTGCTCGCCGGGGCCGGCGTGCAGCGCGGCGACCGCGTCGGGCTGTGCCTCACCCGCACGGTCGACCTGGCCGCCGCCGTCCTCGCCGTGTGGCGCCTCGGCGCCGCGTACGTCCCCGTCGACCCGGACAACCCGGCGAGCCGGATCGCGTACGTCCTCGGCGACGCGCGCGTCCCGCTCGTCCTGACCGACGCCGCCGACCGCGTCCCCGCCGGACCCTGGCGCACCCTCGACACCGGCGGAGCGACCGACGCCGTCCACCTCGGGTCCGTCCGCCCCGAGCCGGCCGAACTCGCCTACGTCATCTACACCTCGGGCTCCACCGGCGAACCGAAAGGCGTCGAGGTCACCCACGGGAACCTCGCCACGCTGCTCGACGCCGGCCAGGAGACCGTCGGCCTGCGCGACACCGACGTCTGGTCGCTGTTCCACTCCTTCGCCTTCGACTTCTCGGTCTGGGAGATCTGGGGCGCCCTCGCCTACGGCGGACGGCTCGTCGTCGTCCCGCGCGAGGTGACGCGCGACCCCGCGGCCTTCCGCGACCTGCTCGTCCGCGAACGCGTCACCGTCCTGAACCAGACGCCGTCCGCGTTCCGCCAGCTCGTGGCCGAGGACGAGCGCCATCCGGCCGGTGAACTGGGCCTGCGCCTGGTCGTGTTCGGCGGCGAGGCGCTCGACCTGGCCTCGGTGCGCGCCTGGTGGCGCCGCCACGCGCCCGACCACCCGGCGCTGGTCAACATGTACGGCATCACCGAGACCACCGTCCACGTCACCTGGCAAGTCCTGGACGAGGAACGGATCGAGACCAGCAACAGCCCCATCGGCCGCGCACTGCCCGGCTACCGCACGCTCGTCCTCGACGGCCACGGCAACCCCGTGCCGATCGGCGTGCAGGGCGAACTGTACGTCGGCGGCGACGCCGTGGCCCGCGGCTACCTCGGACGACCCGCCCTGACCGCCGAGCGCTTCGTCCCCGACCCCTTCGGCGACACCCCCGGCGCCCGCCTGTACCGCAGCGGCGACCTCGCCCGCTGGACCGCCGACGGCGACCTCGAATACCTCGGCCGCAACGACGACCAGGTCAAGATCCGCGGCTTCCGCATCGAACTCGGCGAGATCGAGGCCGCCCTGGGCCGCCACCCCGCCGTACACGGCGTCACCGTCGTCGCCCGCGAGGACACCCCCGGCGACCGCCGACTCGTCGCCTACGCCGCCTGCCCGGACACCACCGACCCCCGCGAGCTGCGCGACCTCGCCACCGCCCACCTCCCCGCGTACATGGTCCCGGCCGCGATCGTCGTCCTGGAGACGCTGCCGCTGACCCCCAACGGGAAGATCGACCGCGCCGCCCTGCCCGCACCGGAGTTCTCCGGCGACGCGGCCGGTTACGCGGCACCGCGCACCCCCGTCGAGGAGGGCCTGGCCCGGGTGTGGGCGGAGATCCTCAAGGTCGACCGGGTCGGTCTGGAGGACGACTTCTTCGACCTCGGCGGGGACTCCATCCGCGCCGTGCAGATCGCGTTCCGGGTGCAGCGCGAGCTCGGCATCGCGCTCAGGCCGGTCGACGTCCAGCTCCACCCGACGGTCGTGGAACTCGCCCGCCACCTGTCGGCCTGACCGTCCCACCGCGAGAACACCCATCCCTATTCCCCGTGAAGGCCGTGGAGGCTGGCATGTCGAACGACGAACTGGACCTGGACTACAAGGTCGTGGTGAACGACGAGGAGCAGTACTCGATCTGGCCGCAGGACCGGGAGAACCCGGTCGGCTGGCGGGACGCCGGGGCGCGCGGCAAGAAGCCCGAGTGCCTGGAGTGGATCGAGCGGAACTGGACCGACATGCGGCCCATGAGCCTGCGCAGCGCCTAGGCACGGTCGGTCGGGACGGAGTGAGGAGGTACATCGAGATGTCTCGTGGTCTGGACGCCCCGGAGGACGGGCCGACCCCCGCCCCGGCTCCCGCCGGGACGGACGCACCCGCCGCGGCGGGCACCGGCAGGCTGCCGCTGTCCCTGGCGCAGCAGCGGCTGTGGTTCCTCTCCAGGCTCGGGGAGTTCCGAGCCGGATACAACATGCCCCGGGTGGTCCGGATCACCGGGCGGCTGGACCGGACGGCGCTCACGGCGGCGCTCGGCGACGTCGTGCGCCGGCACGCGGCGCTGCGGACGGTCTTCCCTGAGGTCGCCGGGGAGCCGTGGCAGCAGGTCGTGCCCGCCGGCGACGTCGCCGGACGGTTCACGGTGGAGTTCGCCGAGTGCGGCTCCGGGGAGGTGGCGGAGCGGGTCGGCCTGGCCTGCCGGCACGACTTCGACCTGACCTCCGAACTCCCGGTGCGGGCATGGCTGTTCGCAACCGGCGCCGAGGAGCACGTGCTGGCGCTGGTGATCCACCACATCGCTGCGGACGGATGGTCCGTCGGCCTGGTGGATCGCGACCTCGGGACGGCCTACGCCGCCCGCCGCGCCGGCACCGCGCCCGAGTGGCCGGTGCCGGCGACGGAGTACGCGGACCACGCGGTGCGCCAGCGGCGGTCACTGGGCGCGGAGGACGACCCCGACAGCCTCATCTCACAGCAGCTCGACTACTGGCGCGAAGAGTTGCGCGGCGCACCGCCGGAGCTGCGGCTGCCCCGCGACCGCCCGCGGCCGAAGTCGGCCGGGTCCTCTCCGGCCGGTTCCTCCCGCGCCGGGACGGTGCACTTCGAGATCGACGCCGACACCCACCGCGCGCTGGCCGGGTTGGCCCGCGAGCACCGGGTCACGCTGTTCACGGTGCTCCAGGCGGGTTTCGCGGCGCTGCTGAGCCGGCTGGGGGCGGGCACCGACCTCCCGATCGGCTCGCCGGTGGACGGCCGGACGGACGAGGACCTGCAGGAAGTCGTCGGGTTCTTCGTCAACACCCTGGTGTTCCGGCTCGACTGCTCCGGCGACCCGACGTTCGGCGAGCTCCTGAAGCGGGTGCGCCGGACGGCCCTGGCGGCGATCGCCCACCAGGACGTCCCCTTCGACCGGGTGGTCGAGGCCGTCAACCCCGCCCGCACGGCGGCCGGGAACCCGCTGTTCCAGGTGAGCTTCGCACTGGAGGCCGGCGGGGACGGCGGCCTGGTCCTCCCGGGCCTGGAGGTCGCCGACGAGCCCTTCGAAGCGGGTTCCGCCAAGTTCGACCTGAGCCTGGGCGTGACCGAGCACCGCGGCGCGGACGGCGGGCCGGCGGGCCTGAGCGGAGTGCTGGAGTACGCCGAGGACCTGTTCGACCGGGCCACGGCGCAGGCGGTGGCCCACCGCTGGCAGCTGCTGCTGGCCGGGGCGCTGGCCGGCCCGGGGCGCCCGATCGGCGAACTTCCGCTGCTGGACGGGGCCGAGCGGCGGTGGCTGCTCGAACGGGGCGGCGCGGACGCGTCGCTGCCCCGGATGCGACCGTCGGCGGCGGAGCGGTTCGCCGAGCAGGTGGCGGCGGCAGGTGACAGTGTCGCGGTCACCGACGGCATCGGAACATCACTGACGTATCGTCAACTGGCGCAGCGCGCATGCAACTTCGCCGCACTGCTCGCCGAAGACGGGGTGAGGCGCGGCGACCGCGTCGGCCTGTGCCTCGGCCGCACCGCCGACATGGTCGCCGCCGTCCTCGCCGTGTGGCGCCTCGGCGCGGCCTACGTCCCCGTCGACCCGGACAACCCGGCGAGCCGCATCGAGTACGTCCTCGGCGACGCCCGGGTCCGGCTCGTCCTCGCCGGCCCCGGCACCGCCGACCGCGTCCCGGCCGGTCCCTGGCGCACCCTCGAAACCAGCCGGGCGACGGACGCGGTCCACACCGGATCCGTCCGTCCGGAGGCCGGCGAACTCGCCTACGTCATCTACACGTCGGGTTCCACCGGCAGGCCGAAGGGCGTCGAGGTCACCCACGGCAACCTCGCCGGGCTGCTGGCTTCGACCGAGGGCCTGGCGAAGCCGTCGCAGAGCGACGTCTGGTCGCTGTTCCACTCCTTCGCCTTCGACTTCTCCGTCTGGGAGATGTGGGGAGCCCTGGCCTACGGCGGACGGCTCGTCGTCGTCCCCCGCGACGTGACGCGCGACCCCGCGGCCTTCCTCGACCTCCTGGTCCGCGAACGCGTCACCGTGCTCTCCCAGACGCCGTCCGCGTTCCGCCAGCTCGTCGCCCAGGAGGAACGCCGCCCGGCCGGCGAACTGGGCCTGCGCCTGGTCGTGTTCGGCGGCGAGGCGCTCGACCTGGCCCCCGTGCGCGCCTGGTGGCGCCGCCACGCGCCCGACCACCCGGTCCTGGTCAACATGTACGGGATCACCGAGACCACCGTCCACGTCACCTGGCGGGTCCTCACCCCGGAGGGGACCGAGACCGCCCGCAGCCCGATCGGCCGCGCACTGCCCGGCTGGCGGACGCTCGTCCTGGACGAACGCGGCGAGCCCGTCCCGGTCGGCGCGCCCGGCGAGCTGTACGTCGGTGGCGCCGGGGTCGCCCGGGGCTACCTCGGCCGCCCCGGCCTCACCGCCGAGCGCTTCGTCCCCGACCCCTTCGGCGACACCCCCGGCGCCCGCCTGTACCGCAGCGGCGACCTCGCCCGCTGGACCGCCGACGGCGACCTCGAATACCTCGGCCGCGCGGACGACCAGGTCAAGGTCCGCGGCTTCCGCATCGAACTCGGCGAGATCGAGGCCGCCCTGGGCCGCCACCCCGCCGTGCGCGGCGTAACCGTCGTCGTCCGCGAGGACACCCCCGGCGACCCCCGGCTCGTCGCCTACGCGGCCTGCGCCGACGGCCCCGACGGTACCGACCCCCGCGAGCTGCGCGACTTCGCCGCCCTCCACCTGCCCACCTACATGGTCCCCGCAGCGATCGTCACCCTGGACGCCCTCCCCCTGACCCGGAACGGCAAGATCGACCGCGCCGCCCTGCCCGCACCCGAGTTCCCCTCCGCCTCCACCGGCCGCGAACCCGCGGACGCGACCGAAGCGGCCCTGTGCCGGCTGTTCTCCGACGTCCTCGGCCTGGAACGGGTCGGCGTCGAGGACGCCTTCTTCGACCTCGGCGGACACTCGCTGCTGGTCATCCGGCTGGTGGACCGGATCCGCGCCGCCCTCGGCGTCGAACTGTCCATCCGGACCGTGTTCGAGACCCCGACCCCGGCCGGCCTGGCCGCGGCCGTCGCCCTCGGCCGGCGGGCCCGGCCGGCCGTGCACCCCGCGGCACGCCCGGAACGCCTGCCGCTGTCCTTCGCCCAGCGCCGTCTCTGGTTCCTCAACGAACTCGACGGCGGAGCGGCCTACAACATCCCGTACGCGGCCCGCCTGTCCGGCGCCCTGGACGTCGACGCGCTGAACGCCGCCCTCGCCGACGTCGTGGACCGGCACGAAGCGCTGCGCACCGTCCTGCCCACCGAGGACGGCCGGCCCTGGCAACGGATCCTCTCCGGTCCCGAGGCCCGGACGAACCTGACCGTCACCGACACCACCCCGGAGGCGCTGGACGCCGAGCTCGCCGGGGAGAGCGAACGCGTCTTCCGGCTGACCACGGAACCCGCCCTGCGCGCCCGCCTCTTCCGCCTCGGCCCGGACGAACACGTCCTCCTGCTGGTCGTCCACCACGTGGCCTGCGACGGCTGGTCGCTGGAGCCGCTGCTCGACGACCTCGCCGAGGCGTACGGGGCGCGCCGCACCGGCACCGCGCCGGCCTGGCCGCCGCTGCCCGTCCAGTACGCCGACTTCACGCTGTGGCAGCGCGACCTGCTCGGTGCCGAGGACGACCCGGCGAGCCGGCTCTCGCAGCAGACCGAGTACTGGCGCCGGACGCTGGACGGCCTCCCGGACCAGCTGGCCCTGCCGTTCGACCGGCCGCGGACGGGCACGGTCGGCCTGCGCGGCGGGGAGGTCGCGGTCGAGGTCGGCCCGGCGCTGCACGCCGCGCTGGCAGCCGCCGCGCGGGCCCACGACTGCACCGTGTTCATGGCGCTCCAGGCCGCCGTCGCCGTGGTGCTGTCCCGCTCCGGCGCCGGACCGGACATCCCGCTCGGCACGGCCACCTCCGGGCGCGCCGACGCCGCGCTGGACGGCCTCGTGGGCTTCTTCGCCGGCACCCTCGTGCTGCGCACCGACGTCTCGGGCGACCCGACCTTCGCCGAACTCCTGCGCCGCGTCCGGGAGACCGACCTCGGCGCGTACGCCCACCAGGACGTCCCGTTCGAGACGCTGGTCGAGGCGCTCAACCCGGCCCGCGTCCCCGGCGCCAACCCGCTGTTCCAGGTGAGCGTCTCCATGCTGAACGGCATCACCGCGGAACTCGCCCTCCCCGGGCTGGAGGTGGAGTCCCACGACCTGAGCATGGGGATCTCGGCCTTCGACCTGTCCTTCGTGTTCGGCGAACGCCCGGGCGCCCCGGCCGGGCGGCCCGGCGGGCTGGTCGCCGCGATCGGGTACGACGCCGACCTGTTCGACCGCGCCACCGTCGAGGGCATCGCCGGCCGGCTGGTGCGGGTGCTTGAGGCGCTGGCCGCCGACCCGGACGCCCGGGTCGGCGAGGTGGACCTGCTCTCCGCGCACGAACGGCGGCAGGTCCTGCGGGAGTGGAACGACACCGCGGCAGAGGTGCCGGCGCTTCCGGCGCCCGCGCTGTTCGCCGCCCAGGCCGCGCGCACCCCCGGCGCCCCGGCGGTGCGCCACCTCGACACCGTGCTGACCTACGCCGAGCTCGACGCCCGCGCCAACCGGCTGGCGCACGAGCTGATCTCCCGCGGCATCGGGCCGGGGCGGCTGGTGGCCCTCGCCCTGCCCCGCTCCGAGCAGGTCGTCGTGGCCCTGCTCGCCGTCCTGAAGGCCGGGGCGGCCTACCTCCCCGTCGACCCGTCCTACCCCGCCGACCGCGTCGCCTTCATGCTGCGGGACGCGGCCCCGGCCTGCGCGCTCAGCACCACCGAGGTGGCCGCCGGGCTGCCCGGCGGCCCCGGCCTCCCCGTGCTCGCCCTGGACGACGCGCACGTGCGGAGCTCGCTCGCGGAGCGGCCGGCCACCGCACCCACCGACGCGGACCGCACCGCGCCGCTCCTCCCCGCCCACCCGGCGTACGTCATCTACACCTCGGGGTCGACGGGCCGGCCCAAGGGCGTGGTGGTCTCCCACCGCGGCCTCCCCAGCATGGTGCGCTCCCAGGCGGCGACGCTCGGCGTCGGCGGCGACAGCCGGGTCCTGCAGTTCGCGTCGATGAGCTTCGACGCCTCCGTGTGGGACACCTGGATGGCGCTGCTCACCGGCGGCTGCCTGGTCGTCGTGCCGGAGTCCGACCGGATCCCCGGCCCGGCCCTGGCGGACTTCCTCCGCGTCCAGGGCATCACCCACGCCACCCTGCCGCCCGCCGTGGTGCTCGCCACCGAGTTCGACGAGGACGTCGCCGGGGTCACGCTGGTCACCGCCGGCGAGGCCTGCACGCCCGCCGTCCTCGACGCGGCCCGCCACTTCGCGAAGGTGGTCAACGCCTACGGCCCCACCGAGTCCACGGTGTGCGCGACGATGCGCACCGTCGACGGGGTGCCGCAGGCCGTCCCGATCGGCCGTCCGGTGGCGAACACCCGGGTGTTCGTGCTGGACGCGCGGCAGCGCCCCGTCCCGCCCGGCGTGCCCGGGGAGCTGTACCTCGCGGGCGCCGGGCTGGCCACCGGCTACCTGAACCGGCCCGCCCTGACGGCGGAGCGCTTCCTGCCCAGCCCCTTCGGCGGCGCCGGGGAACGGATGTACCGCACCGGCGACCTGGTGCGCTGGACGGCGGACGGCGAACTGGTCTTCCTCGGCCGCACCGACGAGCAGATCAAGATCAGGGGATTCCGCGTCGAGCCCGGCGAGGTGGAGGCGGTGCTCGGCGGCCACCCGGAGGTCGCCCAGGCCGCGGTGATCGCCCGTGAGGACCGTCCGGGGGACGTCCGCCTGGTCGCCTACACGGTTCTGGCGGACCGTCAGGACCTGCGGGACCCCGCCACGGCACTGCGGAGGTACGCGGCCGAACACCTGCCGGAGTACCTCGTCCCCGGCGACGTGGTGGTCCTCGACCACCTGCCGCTGACGCCGAGCGGGAAGGTCGACCGCAAGGCCCTCCCCGCGCCCTCGGTGAACGCCCCGGCCGCGACCGGCACGACGGCCACGGACGACCCGCGCGTGGCGGTCCTGGTCCGGCTCTTCGCGCAGGAACTCGGCGTGGACCGGGTCGACCCGGAGGACTCGTTCTTCGAGCTCGGCGGCCATTCGCTGCTGGCCACCCGGCTGATCGGCCGCATCCGCGCCCTGCTCGGCGCCGAGATGGGCATCGCGACGCTGTTCGAGGCGCCCACCGCCGCCGACCTCGCGACCCGGCTCGACCGGGCCCCGGCCGACCCGTACGCCAACGTCATCGAGCTCCGGCGCGGTCGGCCGGGCGCCCGCCCGGTCTTCTGCATCCACCCCATCGGCGGCCTCAGCTGGTGCTACGGCTCCGTGCTGCCCCACCTGGAGCGGGACCAGCCGGTCCACGGGATCCAGGTGACGGAGAGCCACGGCCGCTTCAAGGCCGTGGAGTCGCTCGACGCGCTGGCCCGGCGCTACGCCGACCTGATCACCGCGACGCACCCGGACGGCCCGTACGTCCTCATGGGCTGGTCGCTGGGCGGGGTCCTCTCCTACGAGGTCGCCCGCCTGCTGGAGGCGGCCGGCCGGACCGTCGACCTGGTCGTCCTCTACGACGCCTGGCCGTACGAACGGCCGGTGGCCCCGGAGGAGCTGGAGGGCGACTTCGCCGCGTGGGTGACCGGCGAGGTCATCGCGGGCCCGTCCGCCGACGGCACCCTCGACGCCCGGCAGAGCCGCGCCCTGGTCCGCGCGGCCAAGGGTGTCGCCGCCCTCCTCGGGCCGCCGCACCCGGACGGCTACCACGGGCGCGTCCTGAGCATCGCCGCCGCCAAGACCGTCGCCGAGCGGGGCTCCGCCGAGCAGGCCTGGCGGCCGTACCTCACCGACGCCGAGCACCACGTGGTGGACGCCGACCACGACGCGATGATGACTCCCGCCGTCATGGAGCAGTCGGGCCCGCTGGTCACGGCCGCCCTGAAGACCCTGCCCGCGCGGCGGACGGGGGGCCGACGGTGACTGAGCACCACGACTGCGCGGACCCCCACGACCTCGACCCCGGCCTGGACATCCCGGACCCCCGCGATCCGCGCCCGCTCGGCGACGACCGCTGCGTCTTCATCCGTCCGGTGCTCCGGCCGGGCGGGAAGGTCGTCGCCGGGAACTTCTCCTACTACGACGCCTCCGAGGACACCGCCGGGTTCGAGGAGTCCCGGGTCCGCTACGCGTTCGGCACGGAGCGGCTGTTCATCGGCCGCTACTGCTCCATCGCCGCGGGCGTCACCTTCGTGATGGCCGGTGCCAACCACGTCTTCGACGGGCCGACGGGCTACCCGTTCCTCAGCTTCGAAGGCGACTGGCGCGACGGCCTGATCGACGCGCTGATCGCCCGGGGGCCGGGCCGCAAGGGCGACACCCGGATCGGCAACGACGTCTGGATCGGCCGCGGCGCCACCGTCATGCCCGGCGTGACCGTCGGCGACGGCGCCATCATCGGCGCCGGCGCCCTGGTCGCCTCCGACGTGGCGCCCTACCGGATCGTGGGCGGCAACCCGGCCCGGGTGATCCGCGCCCGCTACGGCCCCGAGGACGTCGAGCGGCTGCTCGCGGCCCGCTGGTGGGACTGGCCGGTGGCGGCCGTCTCCCGGCACCTCCCGGAGCTGGTCCTCGGCCGGCCCGAACGGATCCTGTCCATCGCCAGGACCGAGCACCTGCTCGGCCCGGCACCGGCCACCCCCCAGGGGAGCGCATCATGACGACAGCAACAGGCGGCCGCAGCGCCCCGCCGACCGTCGACCCCGCGGCGGTCGACCTCGCCGACCCGGCCCTGTACGGCACCGGCGACCCCGAGGCGGTGTGGGCCGAGCTCCGCCGCGACCACCCGGTCCACTGGAACGAGGGCCCGGACGGCGGCGGCTTCTGGGCCGTCACCCGTCACGCCGACGTCCAGCGCGTGCTCAAGGACACCGCGGCCTTCACCTCCGCCCAGGGCATGCGGATCGGCCACAACCCGACCGCCACCGCCGAGGCCGCCGGGAAGATGCTGATCGTCACCGACGCGCCCCGGCACGCGAAGATCCGGCGGGTCATCAGCTCCGCGTTCACCCCGCGCATGGTCGCCCGCCTGGAGCAGAACATGCGGACGATCGTGCGCGAGGAACTGTCGGCCGTCCTGACCGGCGAGCCCTGCGAGTTCACGGACTTCGCCGCGGTCCTGCCGGTCGCGGTGATCTGCGACCTGCTCGGCGTGCCGAAGAGCGACTGGCGGTTCATGCTCGACTCCACCCGGGCCGCGTTCGGCGCCTCCGGCGTCGACCCGATCGCCCGGCTCGAAGCCCACGCCGGCATGCTCGCCTACTACGCCGACCTCGTCGACTTCCGCCGCGAGGAGCCCGGCGAGGACGTCGTCAGCGCCATGGCGAACGGCCTGGTCGACGGCGTCCCGCTCACCGACGAGGAGATCTTCCTCAACTGCGACGGCCTCATCTCGGGCGGGAACGAGACCACCCGGCACGCCACCGTCGGCGGCCTCCTCGCCTTCGCCGCCCACCCCGACCAGTGGCGGCTCGCGGCCGGCTCCCCCGACGGGATGGACACCGTCGTCGACGAGGTCCTGCGCTTCACCAGCCCCGCGATGCACGTGCTGCGCACGGCCTCCCGGGACGTCGAGATCGCCGGCACGACGATCCGGGCCGGCGATCCGGTGACGGTCTGGATGCCGTCCGCGAACCGGGACGAGACCGTCTTCGAGGCCCCCGAGGGCTTCGACGTCCGACGTGCGCCCAACCCGCACGTCGCCTTCGGCAGCGGTCCGCACTTCTGCCTCGGCGGAGCACTGGCCCGCACCGAACTCCGCGTGCTGTTCGGCGAGCTGCTCACCCGGGCCGCGGGCGCCGAACCCGCGGAACCGGCCCGGCGGCTCCACTCCAACCTCATCCGGGGCTTCGAGTCCGCGCCCGTCCTGCTGCACCCCCGCGACGGCCGGGAGAGGCGGTGAAGCCACTCGCGGACCCCCGGTTCCGCCGCCTGCTCATCGGCCAGGCGCTCTCGGGCTTCGGCAGCAGCGCCCTCTACCTGACCCTGGGCATCTGGGCCAAGGACCTCACCGGCAGCAACGCCGCCGCCGGCGGGGTCGAGGCCGCCCTCGGCGCGCCCATGGTGCTGTCGCCGCTCTTCGGCCACCTCGCCGACCGGGTGCGGCGGCGCCCGCTGCTCATGGTCACCAACGCCCTCATGGGGCTGGCCGTGCTGTCCCTGCTCGCGGTGCGCGGCGGCGAACAGCTCTGGATCATCTACCTGGTGGCGGTCTGCTACGGCGTGGCCTTCGGCGTCCTCGGCGCCGCATCGGCCGGGATCCGCCGGGACCTCCTGCCCGACGACCAGCTGACCGGTGCCAACGCGATCCTCCAGACGACCACGCAGGGGCTGCGCATCCTCGCCCCGCTCGCCGGCGTGGCCGTCTACGCGGTCGCCGGCGGCGGCACGCTCGCCGTGCTCAACTCCCTGACCTTCCTGGCCGCGATCCTGGCGCTCGCCGGCTTGCGGGTCGAGGAGTCCGTCGGGCCGGAGGCCTCCGGCGAACCGTTCCTCCGCAGCGCCCTCGCGGGCCTGCGGCACATCAACGCCACGCCGGTCCTGGCCCAGATCGGCTACGCCGCAGCCTGCGCGTTCTGCGTCATCGGTCTGAGCCAGACCGTCATGTTCGCGGTCGTGGACGAGGGGCTGGGTCGACCGCCCTCGGCGCTGGGCACGCTCAACGCCGTCCAGGGGGTCGGCGCCGTGGCCGGCGGCCTCACGGCCTCCGCGCTGATCCGGCGGGTCGGCATGGCGCGCACGGCGGGACTCGGGATCGGCGCCTTCACGCTGGCGGCGCTCGCCTACTGCGTGCCGCACACGGCGTTCGTCGTCGCGGGCGAGGTCGCGGACGGCATCGCCATCACCTGGCTCATGGTGGTGCTGTCGTCGGCGGCCCAACTCCACACGCCGTCAAGGCTCCAGGGCCGCGTCAACGCCATGTGCACGATGCTGGTGCTGGTGCCGCAGTCGCTCTCGCTCGCCGCCGGCACGGTCCTCATCGACCGGTTCGACTACCGGACGCTGCTGGTCGTGATGGCGGCGGTCACCGCCTGCTGCGCGGCGGTCCTGGTGCTGCGGCCCACCGCCGCGCTCACCGAGCGGACGTTCGTGACCTCGGTGCCGGGCGGGCCGGCGAACCGGGACGCCGCCAACTCCGCGCCACCGGCGCAGCATTGAGCGCCGACGGCGGGCCGGCCGGTCGGCTCCGCCCGCCGGGACGACGTCTCGGGACCGCCTTTGACAATCCGTCTATCGTCATACAGCCGTTCGCCCTCCGCCGTGCGACCCGTGCTGCCGCTGGGACAGCCGCTCCACCACCAAGCGCCCGGAGTGACGCCTACTGACGGGTGTTCTTGACCGTGGGCTGCGTCTTCTGGTTGTAGATCTCCTTGCCGTCCGCGTTGAAGGCATGGACGT
>NZ_JBEZGX010000015.1:0-147653 GCF_040650235.1 Kitasatospora sp. NPDC048722 | reverse complement strand
GGGTCCTCGACCCTTGAGCCACCGTCCGGTTCTTCCGGATCTCGAACATCGCACCCCTTGAAGTGGGGTGTTGCAACGATCCCTAGAACTCAAGCGACGGACGAGGGCCTCGCGGCGAACGGGGTCAGCCGCCGGACGGGGTGCGGTTGCCGCCACCGCCCCCGCCGCCGAAACCACCGCCGCCACCGCCGAAGCCGCCGCCCGTGCCCGCGGCGCCTTCGACGAGCTGGCTGGCCGCGTAGCCACCGTCGGCGTCGGGGGTGCCGACGACGGTCACGCTCTGGCCGGGCTGCAGGTCCGCGACCTTGCCGTCCTTGTTGAGCTGGACCTTCGTCGCGTCGCCGGTGGTGACCTTGACGGTGTTGCCGTTGGCGTCGGTCAGGTAGACGGTCGTGCCGTCCACCGCCTTCACCGTGCCGCGCGTGAAGCCGGGCTGCCCGCCCTGCCCCTGGCCGCCCTGGCCACCGCCCCTGCGCGAGCCGGTGCCGCCCTGACCGCCGTAGCCGCCCTGTCCCCCCGCCGCGGCACGCTGCGAGGCGCCGGCGGCCGAGGCCCGGGGCGCGGAGGAGGTCGTCCCGTTGTTCTGCTGGTACCAGACTCCGCCCGCGAACGCGGCCGTGGCGATCACGCCCCCCGCGAGGAGGAGCGAGAGCCAGGGCAGCGGCCGGCGCGGCGGCGCCGCGAGCTCGCCGGCGACGTCCCGGGCGTCCGGCGGGGTGGCGAGGAGGGCGATCTGTTCGGCCGGGTCGTTGATCTCGGTCATGGTCGTGTCCTACTCGTGCCGGAGGGCGTCGATCGGCCGCAGCGAGGCGGCCCGGTTGGCGGGGTAGCTGCCGAAGAAGAGCCCGATGGCGACGGCGATGCCGAACGCGCCGAGCACCGACTCGGGGATCACCACCGGCTTGATGCCGACGATGCTGAAGTGCGAGCCGGCGATCCCGGCCGCGACCCCCAGCCCCGCACCGATCACCGACAACAGCGTGGATTCGGTGAGGAACTGCCCGAGGATCACCGCGCGCGGGGCGCCGAGCGCCTTGCGGATGCCGATCTCCCTGGTCCGTTCGGTCACCGTCACCAGCATGATGTTGGTGATCCCGATCCCGCCGACCAGCAGCGAGATCGCGGCCACCGCGCCGAGCAGCACGGTGAACGTCTTGGTCGTGCTCTCCCGGGCGGTGAGCAGCGAGGCCTGGTTGGTGATCCGGAAGTCGGCCTTGGTCGGGTCGGTGATCGCGTGGGCGGCGAGCAGCACCCGGGTGATCTCGGACTGGGCCGCCGTCGTGCTGTCCGCCGAGGCGGCCTGCACGAGGATCTGGTTGACCGGGCCGAAACCGGTGAAGGCGTTCTGCACGGTGGGCAGCGGCGCGATCAGGACGTCGTCCGGATCGGTGAAGCCGCTTCCGCCCTTGGCCTGGAGCACGCCGACCACCGTGAAGGGCGTGCCGCCGACGGTGATCTTCTTGCCGACCGGGTCCTCGGTGTCGAACAGCTGCTTGGCGGTGGTGGCGCCGAGCACCGCGACCTTGCGCGAGCCGAGGACGTCGTCGTTGGTGAAGTACTCGCCGTGCGCGACCTTCTGGTTGGAGGTCTCGAAGTACGCCGGGTAGGTGCCGACGATCGAGCCGGGGCTGTACGAGACGTTCCCGTAGAGCGCGGTGGCGCTGGTCGTGACGACGGGCGCGACGGACTTGACCGAGGCCGGGTCCGCCTCCGTCGCGAGCGCCTTGGCGTCGGCGACGGTCAGCTTCTTGACCGACGAGGTGGCGCGCGAGCCGCCGTTCGCCGAACCGGAGCTGACGGTGAGGGAGTTGGTGCCGAGCGAGGTGATCGAGTCCTTGACCGCGACCGACGAGCCGTTGCCGACGGCCAGCAGCAGGATCACCGAGGCGACGCCGATCAGCACACCGAGCATGGTGAGCGCCGAGCGCACCTTGTTGGCGGCGAGGCCGCCGACCGCGAAGCGGAGCATCTGCCAGACGATCACGCCGGCACCCCCGACTCGTCGAACAGCGGCGGCGGGCCGTCCACCTTCGCCTGCCGGACGTCGCTGACGATCTGGCCGTCGACGAGCCGCAGCACCCGCTTGGCGTGCCGGGCGACCTCGTCCTCGTGGGTGATCAGGACGACGGTGCGGCCGGTGGCGTTGAGCCGGTCGATGATGGCCAGCACGTCCTCGGTGGCACGGCTGTCCAGGTTGCCGGTCGGTTCGTCGGCGAGCAGCATCGCGGGCGCGGTGACCAGTGCCCGGGCCACGGCGACGCGCTGCTGCTGGCCGCCGGAGAGCTCGTTGGGCCGGTGCCCGGCCCGCTCGGCGAGTCCGACCAGCGACAGCGCGGCCATCGCCCGGCGGCGCCGTTCGGCGGCGCGCACGCCCGCGTAGGCGAGCGGCAGCTCGACCTGGGCGAGGGCGGTGGTGCGCGGCACCAGGTTGAACGACTGGAAGATGAAACCGATCTTGCGGTTGCGGACGAGCGAGAGCTGCCCCTCGTCGAGGTGCCCGACGTCGATGCCGTCCAGCTGGTAGCTGCCGGCGGTGGGGACGTCGAGGCAGCCGAGGATGTTCATGAGGGTGGACTTGCCGGAGCCGGAGCTGCCCATGACCGCGACGTAGTCGCCCTGGTCGATGTCCAGCGCGACGCCGAGCGGCGCACCGGTGGCCGGGTCGGCCGGGCCGCGCAGCGCGTGCACGGTGGCGTCGCCGTGCCCGTAGGCCTTGGTGAGCCGGCGGATCCGGATGACGGGTGGCGGGGGGCCCACGGGCACCCGCTTGTCGATGACGTGACGCATGCTCAGCCCTTGCCACCGCGGCCCGCGCCGCCGGCGTTGCCGCCACCGCCGGGGATGCCACCGCTGCCACCACCGAAGCCGCCGCCACCACCGCCGAAGCCGCCCGCACCGCCGCGACCGCCCTGCCCCGGGAAGGAGCCGTTCGGGAAGCCGTTCCCGGCGCTGGTGGTGGGGAGTTCGACCTTGTCGCCCTCCTTGAGCCCGGTGAGCACCTGCACGGTGCTGTCGCCCTCGACGCCGACCGTGACGCTCACCCGCTGGGTGGAGCCGTCCGGCTGCACCACGTTCGCCGTCCGGCTGCTGCCGGTGCCGGCGAGCGCGGAGGTCGGGAGCGAGAGCGCGTTGTCGGCCTCGCCGGTGACCACCGAGACGGTCGCGCTGAGGCCGGTGCGCAGGGTGCTGGTGTCGCCGCTGATCTGGAGCGTCGCCGCGTACTGGACGGCCGACGAGCCGGCGCTGCCGCCGCCACTGCTGCTGGGCAGCGAACTGACCGACAGGACGGTCGCGTTGAGCTTGGTGTCGGACTGCGCGTTCAGCGCGACCGTGGCCGCCTCGCCCTTCTTGAGCTTGAGCGAGTCGAGCTCGGAGAAGTTGGCGGTGACCTGCATCCCGGTCGGGTTGGTCAGGACGATGAAGCCGCTCGGCGTGCCGCTGCTCGAACTCGTGCTCGCCCCGGTCGACTTGGTCGATCCCGAGGTGGTGGAGGACGATCCCCCGCCGACGGTGTCGCCGACCTTGGCGGAGACCGACGCGACGGTGCCGTCCACCGACGCGGTGAGCGTCGTGCCGGCCAGCGCCGCCTGGGCGTTGGCCACGTTGGTCTGCGCGGTGGCGACCTGCTGCTCGGCCGAGGCGACGGCCGCGTCGTCGACCTTGGTGGTGGTGACGGTGGTGGTCTGCGGAACGGGCGTGCTGTTCCCGCCCGTTGAGCGGCCGCCGCCCCCGGCACCGGCGCTGGGGCTGGGGCCCGGGGCGGCGGGAGCGCTGCTCTGGGGCAGCGGCTCGACGGTCGTGGTGGTGACACCGGCCTGGGCCTTGGTGAGGTTGGCGTTGGCCGTGGTGAGGGCCGCGTTGGCCGCGTCCACCTGCTGCTGGGCGGCGGTGGTGTCGACGGTGGCCAGCACCTGGCCCTTCTTGACGGTGTCCCCGACCGCGACCTTGACGGCCGTGAGCCGGCCACCGGTGGTGAAGTCCTGGGCGGCGTCGGTGGGCGACACCAGGGTGCCGGTTCCGGACACGGTGGCCAGGACCGTCCCCTTGGCCACCGTCGCGGTCCGGGCCTTCGGCTGTCCGGCGGCCGCGCTCGGCCCGCTGTTCACCGTGGTGTACGCCAGGGCGGCGCCGGCCAGCAGGGCCACGCCCAGGGCGGAGTTGACGAGGACGGCGCCTCGCCGTCGTGGGAGCACCTTCATGGCGGACAGCTTCGCCGGGCGCTCTTGCGTCGGCCTGGGCGCGGGCTGGGAGAAAACTGACCGGGCGGATCCGGACATTCCGGTCGCACCGGCCCGTTCACGCGGGCCGCTTGGCCGCCGCGTGGCCGGCCGTTGGCCGAACTCCCAGCCCGCTCCCAGCGATCCCCAGGCATCCGGCAGCGCCCGGTAACACGCCGGAAGCATCCGGCCCTCCCGGGAGCGCCCGGACACCTCCGAGCACCTCCCGAACGCCCCCGGAACGCCGCAGGGGCGTGCCGCGCGTGCGGAACGCCCCTGCGTACGGACGCGGACGTCAGAGCGTCTTGCGGAACTCCTCGGCCACCGCGAGGAAGATCGTGTTGCCCTCGGCCTCGCCGATCGACACCCGCACGCCCTCGGGGAACGGCCGGACGATCACGCCGGCCGCGGCGGCCGCGGCGGCGAAGTCCGCCGAGCGCGCGCCGAGCGGCAGCCACACGAAGTTGGCCTGCGAGTCCGGGAGGTCCCAGCCCTGGGCGCGCAGCCCGGCCACCACCCGGGCGCGCTCCTCCACGAGCGCGTCCACCCGCACCTTGAGCGCGTCCTCGGCGTGCAGCGAGGCGACGGCGGCGTCCTGCGCGAGCTGGTTCACGCCGAACGGGACGGCGGTCTTGCGCAGCGCGGTCGCCACCGGCTCGTGGGCGATCGCGAAGCCGACGCGCAGGCCCGCGAGGCCGTACGCCTTGGAGAAGGTGCGCAGGACGCAGACGTTCGGACGGTCCCGGTAGAGGTCGATGCCGTTGGGCACCTCGGGGTCGCGGATGAACTCGATGTAGGCCTCGTCGACGACGACCAGCACGTCGCCGGGCACCGCGTCGATGAAGCGCTCCAGCTCGGCGCGGTGGATCACGTTGCCGGTCGGGTTGTTCGGGTTGCACACGAAGATCAGCCGGGTGTTCGGCGTGATCGCGGCGAGCATCGCGTCCAGGTCGTGGTCGCCGCCGGCGGTGATCGGGACCGGGACGGGGGTGGCACCCGCCACCTGGGTGATGATCGGGTAGGCCTCGAAGGAGCGCCAGGCGAAGATCACCTCGTCGCCCGGGCCCGCGGTGGCGAGGATCAGCGACTGGGCGACGCCGACCGAGCCGGTGCCGGTGGCGATGTGTTCGGCCGGCACGCCGAAGCGCTTGGCGAGTTCCTCGGTGAGCTCGTTGACCGCCATGTCCGGGTAGCGGTTGAACGACCCGGCCGCCTCGACCGCCGCGGCCAGGACGCCGGGCAGCGGCCCGTACGGGTTCTCGTTGGAGGACAGCTTGTAGGCGTCGGCGCCGGCCGGCTTGCCGGGCTTGTAGGTGGGGATGCCGTCCAGGGTCGGCCGCAGCCGCGGGCCCTGCGCCGACGTTCCGCCTCCGGCGCCAGGCTCCCCCTCGATGGCTCGCTCGCTTCGCTCGCTCACGGTCCTGCTCCTTCTCGATCTTCTCGATCTCCGCGTCTGGTGGACGCGCGATGTCCGGGTGTGCGTCCACCGGTGCGGGTCCTCCGGTGCACACGCCCGGACCACCCCGGTCGGGTGCCTTGCACCATACCGACCGCGCTCACCCGTAGGAGTGAGTTGGCTGGTCGGCCCACCGGTGCAGATCAGCCATTCTGCCGGGTTCCTTTGGCACATGTCAGAGGTAAGACGCCAGGTTTTGGGCCGGTATCGAAGGGGCACACCCCGGCTCACTCGCGGAGAAACGTATCTCCAAAGGCTCCCGATGCGCCGGTCACAGGACCTTGTCAGGAGCCATACGATCGGTCCGCCATGACAGCAGCAGCCAACCAGAGCGGTCGGCGACCCACCACCTCACGGCGTCTGGAGCGGGCCGGCATCCGGGATGTGGCAGCAGCCGCCGGAGTGTCGATCACCACCGTCTCCGACGCGCTGAACGGGAAGGGCCGCCTGCCCGACGAGACCCGCAGCCGGGTGCGCGAGGTCGCCGAGCGCCTCGGCTACCGCCCCTCCGCGGCCGCCCGCACCCTGCGCACCGGACGGTCCGGCCTGATCGGGCTGACCGTCACGACCTACGGCGAGGAGCCGTTCACCTTCACGGAGTTCGCGTACTTCGCCGAGATGGCCCGTGCCGCCACCAGCGCCGCCCTCGGCCGCGGCTACGCGCTGGTGGTGCTGCCCGCCTCCTCCCGGCACGACGTCTGGGGCAACATCGCCCTGGACGGCACCGTGGTGATCGACCCGCCCGACCAGGACCCGCTGGTCAGCGAGCTCTACCGGTCCGGCGTCCCGGTGGTCAGCGACGGCAAGCCCGGCAACTGCCCGGTCACCGCCTGGGTCGACAACGACCACGAGGCCGCCGTGCTCGGCATCCTCGACCACCTCTCCGAAGCCGGCGCCCGCCGGATCGGCCTGCTCACCGGGACCAGCACCGACACCTACACCCGGCTCTCCACCGAGGCCTACCTCGGCTGGTGCGCCAAGGTCGGCCAGGAGCCGGTGTACGAGGCCTACCCCGCGCACGACCCGGCCGCCGGCGCCGTCGCCGCCGACCGGCTGCTCGCCCGCCCCGACCGCCCCGACGCCGTCTACGGCCTGTTCGACCCCAACGGCACCGACCTGCTCGCCGCCGCCCGCCGCTACGGACTGCGGGTGCCCGACGACCTCCTGCTGGTCTGCTGCAGCGAGAGCGACGTCTACGCCGCCACCGAGCCCCCGATCACCACGCTCTCACTGAAGCCGCGCCGGATCGGCACGACCGTCGTCAACCTCCTCATCGACGCCATCGAGGGCGTCGACTCCGGGACGGGCGTCGACATCGCCCGGCTCTTCCCGCCCCGCTTCCGCACCGCCGGAACCGGCCCGCCGCCCGGCACCCTGATGCCCACCGAGCTGATCGTCCGGGCCTCCTCGCAGCGCCGCAGTCCGCGCACCACCGTCAGCCCTCCCCGGCCCCCGGGCGAGGTCTAGACCATACCGAGCCGGGACAAAACGGACCTTGCGGGACGGCCCGGCTGACGCTCCGGAGGATTGGATACCCACCAGGTGACGACGCCGGGAGAGTGGTCTTCCTATGATGGGCGAATGACACCCGAGGACCGCTTCCCCGGGCCTGAACACCCCTCCTCAGGCCCCCGCCACCAGCCGGACCTCGACGTGCTGCCGTACGGCACCTACTACGAGCCGGAACCCGCCGGCTTCGCCGGGACGCCGTACGAAGCGGAGACCTACAGCGGCTACGGCGGCGCCCGCTACCTCGAACAGCACTGGCCCTCCGACAGCCAGGCGCACGGACACACGGTGCACGCCCCCGGGCAGGCGCCGGCGTTCAACCACCAGGACCACCCCGGCTACGAGCCGACCCTGCCCGACCGGCCCTCCCCGGCCCTCCAGTTCCCCGAAGCGCTGCCCGACCCCGTGGCCGACCCGCGGGCCGACGGACACCCCGACCAGCCGGCCGGCCAGTTCCCCGGCCGCGACGACCCGCCGACCATCGAACTCGGCCCGCCGCTGCCCGAGCCCGTGCCCAGCTACCCGTACCCGGCCCCCGGCCCCGACGAGCCGCCCGGCCCGCTCTACGTCGTCGGCGACGTCCACGGCTACCTGGAAGAACTCGTCACCGAACTCCGCCACCAGGGCATCATCGACGCCGACGGCCACTGGTGCGCCGGCCGCTCCCGGATCTGGTTCCTCGGCGACTTCACCGACCGCGGCCCCGACGGCATCGGCGTCATCGACCTCGTCATGCAGCTCGCCGCCGAGGCCGCCGCCGCGGGCGGCTACTGCCGCGCCCTGATGGGCAATCACGAACTGCTCTTCCTCGGCGCCGCCAGGTACGGGGACGAACCCGTCCAGTCCACCGCCGGCACCGCCTCCTTCCTCGCCGCCTGGCGGCTCAACGGCGGCCAGCAGCACGACCTCGACCGGCTCCAGGCGCACCACATCAGCTGGCTCTCCCGGCTGCCCGCCATCGCCATCGAGGACGGCCACCTGCTGCTGCACTCCGACACCACCGCCTACCTGGAGTACGGCGAGTCCATCCCCGACGTCAACGACGCGGTGCACAGTCTGCTCGCCGACGAGGGCGTGGACGAGTGGTGGGACTGCTTCCGCCGCTTCACCAAGCGCTTCGCCTTCCGCGGCGACGCCGGACCGATGGCCGTCCACGAGCTCCTCGACACCTACGGCGGCACCCGGATCGTGCACGGCCACAGCCCGATCCCGTACCTCACCGGCGCGGTGCACGCCGACGACGGCGCCCCGCCGCACATCCCCGGGCCGTACGTGTACGCCGACGACCTCGCGGTCGCCATGGACGGCGGCGTCACCATGGAAGGGCGCCTGCTCATCGCCCGACTGCCCGTCAACTGACGCCACCCGCCGACCCATCCGTCGCACGGGTGTTCCCGGCGCCCGGGCCGCACACGCGCGGCCCGGGGCGCGAAATTCCGGAATCGGACTGTCAGCGCGGGCGCACCCGCCCCTACCATGAGGCACACCACGAGCGGCCGCCCGTCCGGCGGCCCGCCTCCGCGCCCGATTCGGCGCCGCTGCGGGCCCAGCCCGCGAGGCGGAGCGAACCAGGGTCCGCATGAACGGGGTCCCCATGACCAACCCCCCGCCGCTGCTCGCCGAGGACCGCCCGGAGTACGAGCGCCTCCTCGCCGAAGCCCTCCGCGACGGCACCGTCCTCACCGCCCTCCGCGCGCCCGGCGCGCTCACCGCCGACGAGCTGCGCGTCCGCGCCCTGCGCGACGCCGACGCCATCGCCGCCGCGGCCGCCACCGAGTACGAGCACTACACCCGGCTGCGCGAGAGCCTGCGCAGCACGCCCCCACCCGCCGAGGGCGCCGAGCCGAGCGCCCCCGGCCTGCTCGCCCAGTTGCGCTCCGCCGACGGCGGCGCCGGGCTCTTCCCGGTCCTCACCGTGCTCACCCCGATCCTGGCCTGGGCCGCGGCGCTGGTCCTGCTGCTCCTCGGGTACGCCCTGCGCGCCGCCGACCCCGGGCTCGTCCTCGCCCGCTCCCTGCTCACCGCCGGCTGGATCGCGCTCGCGGCCGGGATCGTCGCGATGACCGTCGGCCTCGTCGGGCTCGTCCTCACCGCGTTACGCGACGGCTCCGGCGCCCCCGCGGGCACCGACCCCGACCTCGCCGCCGAGCTCTCCGCCGCCCGCCGCGCGTGGCGCACCGCCCTGCGCGACCGAGGCCTCCTCCCCTACCTGCAGGCCGGCCTCCCGGCCGTCCCCGCCCAGCGCCCGGACTTCACCAGCCCCGGCTACACCCCGCCGGGCTTCACCGGCCCCGACGAGGTCGGCCTCACCGACCCCGAGAGCCGCACCACCCGCCCCGCCGCCTTCACCCCGCCCGACTTCAGCACCCCCGGCTACACCCCGCCGGGCTTCACCGGCCCCGACGAGGTCGGCTGACGCACCGCTGCCCCGGGCCACGCCCGGGGCAGCGCGCAGGACCCTGGAGCGGCCGCTACGGCAGGTAGCGTTCGAGCGCCGCCGCGCCCTTCTCGTCGATCTGCCGCCTGGCCCACGCGAGGCGCTCGGGCGTGACGTCCTGCCCGGACGCCATGACGAGGTCCTCGGGGTCGAAGGGCCGCTCACCACCGCTGTACAACTGCCGCGGGGACGCCTTGGCGTCCCGGTTCGTCTCGTCGCTCGGATCGGTCCCCTTGATCGGGCTGCCCATAGCTGCCTCCTTGGTCGGCCTTCCCACCAGGGTGCCCCCGATTGCCCCCGGACGCACCACGGCGGGCGCGGCCGTACGTCCGGCACCGGGGCCACCCGACCCGGCCCCGGACGGCCGGGACGACGGCGGAGGGGTTCGGTGGTGTCGCTCCACGGTCGGCACCGGGTCGGGGACCGGCACGTGAACGGGCACCGGCCCCGGATGGCGCCGGCCGGGCGTGCTCCTCGCCCGGCCGGCCGCACCGGCCGCCCGCGGCCGGTGACCGCGGTTCACCGGCGCGCCCTGCGCCCGGCCTGGCGGTCGAGAGGCTGGCGCGCACCCCGGGCGGCGTTCAGCTGGCGCACCAGTTGGTGGAGCGAGATGACGCCGGTGAGCGGAGGGAGGCCGGCGACGACGACGGCGGACAGCGTCCACGAGACGTCGGCGACGCACAGGCCGGCCGCGAGGCTGGAGAACAGCACCACCACGGCCCAGGAGTGGAACGGCTGGCGTCCGTGCTGGACGGCGCGCAGGACCGACAGGCAACCCGCGAGCCACGGTCCGTAGACGACCACGGGCCACAACTGCGACAGTCCGCGCGGCACGCGGGAGAACGCCAGCTCCTGCAAGGGGCCGTAGGAGAACACCCAGCCCAGCACGCAGGCCGCGATGACCGTCACCGCCGTCAGCACCCCGAACACGGAGCTGATCAGCTGGGGCCACGCCGGGCGGGGAAAGGCGGACCGCCGACGGTGCCGGGACACCGGGGGGCCGACCGGGTGCTGCCCGGACCGGACCGGGCTGGACGCATCTACCGGCGCGCGCGGAGGCGGCACGAACGCCGTCTTGTCCTCCCACGCGCCGGCCGCCGCGCCGACGGGGCTGAACGCCTGCCCGTCGCCGTACACGGCGCCGAGGTCGTAGACGAAGCCGTCGTCGTACCAGCTGCCCACCGGGCTGGTCGCCTCGTGGACATGGTCATGGGGGGTGGCCCACAGCTCGCCGTTCGACTCGACGTGGCCACAGTCGGCGTACCCACCGAGAAGCTCGGTCACACGGTCGTACACGGCACGCTCCCCACACGGTCGCCCGGCTCCGGCATGGTCCGGGCACCGGTGCGCACCCGCGCCGCGGTCCCGGGCACGGCCGGCGGCGTCATGACTCGTCCGAGAAGAGAAGGGGGCCGATCCGCGCGGTGAAGTCGCTCTCCAACTGGCCGATCTTCCGCACGAAGTCGGCCAACGGCCGCGAGGTGTACGACAGGACGACGCGTTCGCCGTTGCGGGACAGGTAGCCGGTGGACACGTCGCCCGCCACGTTCCGGCGGTCGGGGACGAAGAGCCACATCCCGAGCGAGGCGACCGGCTCCCGCACGGGGAACGACGAGGGGCGGGGCAGACATGGTGAAGTCACGGGTTCATCAACGAGAAGCGGCGGGCCCGGTTTTACGACATCCGGGCGTCCTTCCATATTCGATATCGAAGTCGCTCCGCAAAATTACCCAGGAGGCAGGGCCAGGGGTGAATCTTATTCCATCGGACACGGGATGCACCCAATGACACGGGGGTCAGAGGTAATTCTATACTCATCGTCAATACCGCTCACCAAAAATCCCCAGTAAAACAATCGCAAGAGGAACGTTTCTCCTCTTTTTAAAGTGCTATGTTTCCCACTTGCCCTTGGCATATTCACCGCCTGGTGCCGGTCCGTTTCAACCCTGGGAGGCTTCTTGCTCAGCTGGAAGGAATATCTGGAAGTGGTCCGGCTCCATCGCCAGGGATGGTCGACAATCAAGATCTCCCGACACCTGGGACGTGATCGGAAAACGGTGCGGTCCTACCTTCGCGGCGAGCGGATCCCGGGCATCAGAATTTCTTCCCAGGACAGCTTCCTGCAGTTCCTGCCGTACTGCCGCCAGCGACTTGCCGAGGACCCGCACCTGGCAGCGACGGTCCTATTCGACGAGGCCGTCGACCTCGGTTATGCGGGCGGTTATTCGACCTTCACCAGAGCCCTGCGGCGGCACCAGGCCCGGCCGCGTTGCGAGCAGTGCCAGGGCCCGGCCGCGGCCGTGGACAGCCGATCCGCCCACGGGCGCAACGAAGTGGCCGTCGAATTCGACTGGCTGCGGCTTCCCGAGCCGCCGGCCAGTTGGGGCTACGGGAACCGGGCGGGCCTGCTCCTGGGGTCGCTCACCGGCCCCGGCACGGGCGGCAGCGGCCTCGGCCGCTGGTCGGTGGCGTTGGCCGAGGACCAGGAACTGCCCCACCTCGTGGAAGCCGTCGACCTCTTGCTCAGACGGCTCGGCGGCACCGCCGGCTGCTGGCGGTTCGGCCGGACGCCGACCGTGTGGTGTCCACGGACCGACCGGGTCACCACCGCGTTCGGGCAGGTGGCCAGGCACTACGGCGTGCGCGTCGAGTGTCGTCTGCCGGCCGACCACCGTTCGCACACCCGCCGGACCCTGGACGAGACCCTGCGCTCGTGGTGGCGCACGGTGACGAACGACACCACCCTCCAGGACGCCTGGAACAGCCTGGGCCCGTTCGCCGCGCGAGCGGACGCCCGACGGGGGAGAGCCCACGAGGCACGCGTCGCGCCCGACGACCCGCACCCGGGCACCGCTCCACTGCGCGAACTGCCCGCCGTGTCCTATCCGGTCCGCGTTCGCGCCTGCCGGATCGTCACCGCCGAGGGCCTGGTGCCCTTCCGCGGCAACTTCTACGTCCTGCCGGACCACCTGGCCGGCGCCCCGGTCGAGGTCCGCCGGCGCCTCGACCAGCCCCACCTGTCCCTCGCGACCCCCGCCGGAGCCGTCATCGCGCGCTTCCCGATCGCCCCGGTGGAGGCCGGGCTGACGGTCGTCGAGCACAGCAGCGCCATCGCCGTACTGGAGCGGCAGCCGGCGTCCGCGGCCGCCGACGCCCCGTTCTGCCGGCGAAGCACACCGCGCCCACCCTCCCCGCAGGCCCTGGCCGAAGCGGCCGCGCTCCGCGCCCGGCTCGACGCCCCGCCCGCCCGCCGCCCCGGCGAGGACCGGGACACCGCGACGCCACGGGTACCCACCCAGCGGGAGCGGCCGGTCGACGACGCCTGGAGCTGAGCGGCCGCTGCGCGCGTGCGGGGGAACGCCGGCAAGGCGGCGTCGTGCACGAGCGAACGCGGGATTGCGGGAGGCCGGGAACGGCGAAGCGCCGCCCCGAAGTGATCGGGGCGGCGCTCATGCGTCCTGGGTCAGTCCGCCATCGGCAGGCAGACCTCGCAACCCTGGGCCTCGAACTCGTCGGACACGGCCTTCATGACCCGCTCCGGATGCTCGCCGCCCATCACGGCGAGGGCTAGTGCCGACGGCGAGCGGCGACTCGTCCGCTGCGCCTCACGAGGATGAGGATCGAGCCTCCCAGCACGACGGCGGCCGCCGAGCCGACCGCCATGACGATCGACTTGCCGGAGCCGGTGGCAGCGAGTGCGTGCCCCGACTCGTGCGGACGCACGGCCGGCACACCCTGTTCGTGACCGCCCTTTCCGTTGCCGTGATCACCTTGTTCATGGCCGCCGTGACCCTGACCGCCGTGACCGCCCGGATACTGGGGCGGTCCGGCCGGACCAGCAGGCCCGGCAGGACCAGCAGGGCCTGATGGGCCTGCCGGACCGGCAGGCCCGGCAGGGCCGGGTGAGCCGTTGGCACCAGGCGAACCGTTGGCACCAGGCGAACCGTTGGCGCCGGGCGAACCGTTGGCGCCGGGTGAGCCGTTGGCACCAGGCGAACCGTTAGCACCGGGCGAACCGTTGGCGCCGGGTGAGCCGTTGGCACCAGGCGAACCGTTGGCGCCGGGTGAGCCGTTGGCACCAGGCGAACCGTTGGCACCAGGCGAACCGTTAGCGCCGGGCGAACCGTTGGCACCAGGCGAACCGTTAGCACCAGGCGAACCATTGGCTCCAGGGGCACCGGGAGCACCGTTGGGGCCGGGAGCACCGGGAGCACCGGGCGAACCATTGGCACCAGGGGCACCGTTGGGGCCGGGAGCACCCGGAGCGCCCGGGGAGCCCGCCACGCCCGGAGCACCATTGGGGCCGGGAGCACCGGGAGCGCCGGGGGCGCCGGGAGCACCGTTGGGGCCGGGAGCACCCGGAGCGCCGGGCGAACCGTTGGCACCGGGGGCGCCGGGAGCGCCGTTGGGGCCGGGAGCACCGGGAGCGCCCGGGGAGCCCGCCACGCCCGGAGCACCATTGGGTCCAGGTGCACCCGGGGAACCGGCAGGACCGGCGGGACCACTCGGACCGGCGGGACCACTCGGCCCGGCGGGACCACTCGGCCCGGCGGGACCACTCGGCCCGGGGGGACCGCTCGGCCCGGGGGGACCGACGGTGCAGGCCGCCCTCGTGATGGTGTTGTCGTCCAGAGTGACGGCGCCGTTGCGCGCCAGGGCGCGGCCTTCGATCACCGCGGCGTGGTTCACGCTGATGGACGTGAGGGCCAGGATGTTGCCCTTGAAGAACGAGTCGACGTCGATGGTGGCGGAGCTACCGACCTGCCAGAACACATTGCAGGGCTGTGCTCCGTTGACCAGGCTGACGACGCTCGACGGAGCCGTGATGAGGGTGGAGCCGATCTGGAAGATGAAGACGGCGTTCGGGTCGCCCATCGCGTCGAGGGTGACGGTCCCGGTGAGGTTCAGCGACGAACTCGCCTTGTAGACGCCGGGCGTCAGCGTCAGCCCTCCGATGTCGCCGGGCGAGGTCAGGATGGTCGTGGGGGCCCGGCCGGCGGCATCGTTGTAGGCGATGACGAGGTCGGACTGGGCCTGCGCCGCCTGCGCGTCGTTGACATGCTGAACCCCGTTCACGGTTCCGGGGGGGAAGCCCGTCACGCTGGTGCCCGGGAAGAGCCCCAGGTCGCCGTTGATGACGCTGGGGCCGGTGTTGGTGACGGTTGAGCCGGCCAGGATCGCATAGCTGGTGTCAGTCCCCAGCCCCACCGGCGCCGTTGCGGCGTGCGCGGGGCTGGGGACCAGGCCGGCCGTCGCGAGCAACGTCAGTCCGGACAGCAGGACGGACGCCCCCGCGAGTCGAGCGCGTCTACGCCCTCGTCCCGGTGGAGCGGACAACATGGCATCGACTGCCATAGGAGAGGACCTTTCTTGTCGCCGTTGAACTCCGTCACCCGGAGAGGGCATTCGGAGTGCTGCTGGTGGCTTCCGATCAGGCCTCACGCCCTCGCACTCGCGCCGGAGGGCCTTCGACGAGCGGAAGCCGACCAGGACAGGTGATGGAGAGTCACCAACTAACTACACGGTGCAACAACAACATGAAAAGAACAGAGTGATAAAGATGCAACGGAGTGACACACCAGCGCCGATCGGGGAACGAGCCCCACCCCGGAGCATCGCTCGTATACGCACCAATGGCGTGCTCGTCCTCCACTGGAAGCCGTCGGCTGCCCAGGTCGCCGCCGGCGCCACAGCAGTACCGTTTTTCCTCTTGGCCGCGCCCGGGCCGGTGAATCACGTATCGCCCGGTGATCCCAATCGTTGGCCCGATCATGAACGACCTAACGAATCCGCAGGAAGAGGCGCTCACTGCCGCCGCTGGTGACGCCACCACGGTGGCCGAGCGCTGCCGCGCCGCCGGTGGCCTGCTCAGGGTCACCCTCGGCGAACTGCGTGCGGAAGTCGGCTACCGAAGACTCGGCAAGTACGTCCTGGAGGAACTCGCCGAGCGCCTCACCGACGAGGGGCTCGGCTGGTTCCCGACGTGGCGGCTCTCCCCGAGAGAGAACGGCGAGCCGCGGAAGGACCAGGACGTATGGGTGTTCGTCCGGGACGGCGGCCTGCGCTGCCAAGTCATCGATGCCATCCAGGCCCCCGACGGTTCCGACGTCCCCACGGTCCTGAACGGCCTGCTCGCCGGCCGTCCCCAGGATCTCTCCCCGGAGCGCAAGCTCGGCCTCATCCGCGAAATCCTCGGGCTCTGACCCACGCCCGAGAATCCGCCGACCGGATTCCACCTGCGCGCCCGAACGTTCGCGGCGCTGCGCCGGACACCGCTTTCGCGGCCCAGCGCAGCGCCTCGGCACCTGCCGTCAGTCGGCGAGGGGCAGGTAGACCTTGTTGCCGTGGGCCTTGAACTCCTCGGACATGGCCTGCATGCCGGCCAGCGCCTCGGCGTCGAACTCGGTGCCGACGGCCGTGGAACCGTCACCGTGCTCGTCGCGGATCTTCTGCGAGATCTTCATCGAGCAGAACTTCGGGCCGCACATCGAGCAGAAGTGCGCGGTCTTGGCCGGCTCGGCGGGGAGGGTCTCGTCGTGGAAGTCGCGCGCGGTCTCCGGGTCGAGGGCCAGGTTGAACTGGTCCTCCCAGCGGAACTCGAAGCGGGCGTCGGAGAGGGCGTCGTCCCAGGCCTGGGCGCCGGGGTGGCCCTTGGCGAGGTCGGCGGCGTGGGCGGCGATCTTGTAGGTGATCACGCCGGTCTTGACGTCGTCCCGGTTGGGCAGGCCCAGGTGCTCCTTGGGCGTCACGTAGCAGAGCATCGCGGTGCCCCACCAGGCGATCATCGCGGCGCCGATGCCCGAGGTGATGTGGTCGTAGCCGGGGGCGACGTCGGTGGTGAGGGGGCCGAGCGTGTAGAACGGCGCCTCGTCGCAGATCTCCTTCTGGAGATCCATGTTCTCCTTGATCTTGTGCATCGGGACGTGGCCCGGGCCCTCGATCATCACCTGGACGTCGCGCTCGCGGGCGATCCGGCCGAGCTCGCCGAGGGTCTGCAGCTCGGCGAACTGCGCCTCGTCGTTGGCGTCGGCGATGGAACCGGGCCGCAGGCCGTCACCGAGCGAGAAGGTGACGTCGTAGGCGGCGAGGATGTCGCAGAGCTCCTCGAAGTTCGTGTAGAGGAAGTTCTCCTTGTGGTGCGCCAGGCACCAGGCGGCCATGATCGAGCCGCCGCGCGAGACGATGCCGGTCTTGCGGCGGGCGGTGAGCGGGACGTACCGCAGCAGCACGCCGGCGTGGACGGTCATGTAGTCGACGCCCTGCTCGCACTGCTCGATGATGGTGTCCCGGTAGACCTCCCAGCTCAGCTCCTCGGCCCTGCCGTCGACCTTCTCCAGGGCCTGGTAGAGCGGCACGGTGCCGATCGGCACGGGGGAGTTGCGCAGGATCCACTCGCGGGTGGTGTGGATGTTGCGGCCGGTGGAGAGGTCCATGACGGTGTCGGCACCCCAGCGGGTGGCCCAGGTCATCTTCTCCACCTCCTCCTCGATCGAGGAGGTGACGGCGGAGTTGCCGATGTTGGCGTTGATCTTCACCAGGAAGTTGGTGCCGATGATCGCCGGCTCCACCTCGGGGTGGTTCACGTTCACCGGGATGACGGCACGGCCGCGGGCCACCTCGTCGCGCACGAACTCGGGGGCCAGGCCCTCGCGCAGGGCGACGAACTCCATCTCCGGCGTGACGATCCCGCGCTTGGCGTAGGCGAGTTGGGTCACGGCGGCGCCGCCGCGGCCGCGCAGCGGGCGGCGGGGGCGGCCGGGGAAGACGGCGTCGAGGTTGCGCAGGTTCCCGCCGCGCGGCGAGGTGTGCTTGATGCCGTCGTCCTCGGGGCGGGCCTCGCGGCCGTCGTACTCCTCGACGTCGCCGCGCTGGCGGATCCACGCGTCGCGCAGGGCGGGCAGGCCGCGGCGCACGTCGGGCTCGTAGGCGGGGTCGGTGTACGGGCCGGAGGTGTCGTACAGCGGAACGGTCCTGCCGTTGGTGAGCACCACCTCGCGGAACGGGACCCGCAGATCGGGGCGGGATCCCTCGCGGTGGGCCTTGCGCCAGGCCGGGGTCGGGTAGCCGGTGCGCTCGCTGCTGGGGGCGCTCTGGGCAGACTGCGGCTGTGCGTCGAACGTGGTCATCTGACCTTCACTCCCTACGCCGGCATTACCCGGTCCAGGTTCCTGCGGTCGGCACAGCCTCCGGCCGTCCGTCGACGGACCGTTCAGCGCCCTCTCAGCCCGGTGCTCCGAGCTCCCGCGTCCGCAGGCGGTGTTGCCTGCGCATGACGCCCAACACCGTAGCGAGCGGATCGCCGCAGGTCCAGAGGGCTTCCGGTGGACGGGCGGCGGGCACAGACTGGAGCCCATGATCGGACTGACGGGGCGGGTCACGGGGAAGGTCGGCGCGGGACTGGTCGGGGAGGTGCTGGTTCACGTGCCCGAGCGGCAGGGGACGGAGGCGTTCCTGGCGTACCTGGCGGTGCCGGGGGATCCGCTGCCGACGGGCACGCAGGTGATCGTGGTCGAGTACCAGGCGCCGCGGACGGTGTTCGTGTCGCCGGTCTGACGGACGATCCCCCTCGTCACGGGGCCCGTGACAGGACCGGGACGAAGTCACGACGTCACCTACTGGCGCACCCGCACGAACAGGCGCAGAATCTCCGCTGCCACCGCGTCCGCGCACTCCTGCACAACCACGCGCAGCCACGGAGCGGTGTGCCTTGAAGGGGGAGTCGGCCGATGGTTGTCGGCGTCGTCGCGGGGGCCGTGGTGGCCTCCATCATCGTTGTGATCATCCTGTTCAAACTCATGTGGCGGGTCGCCGAGCCGAACGAGGCACTGATCATCTCCGGGTCGAAGCACGGGGACGGCCTGGGCTTCCGGATCGTCACCGGGCGGGGCACCTTCGTCGTCCCGGGCATGCAGGCGGTGCGCCGCCTGTCGCTGGACCTCAACGAGGCCGAGCTGGACGTCGAGTGCGTGACGCAGCAGGGCATCCCGGTGCACGTCAAGGGTGTCGTGATCTTCAAGGTCGGCGACGACTCGGTGTCGATCGCCAACGCCGCCCGGCGTTTCCTGGACCAGCAGAAGATGATGGGCCAGCGGGTCCACAACGTGTTCGCCGGTCACCTGCGGTCCATCGTCGGCGGGCTGACGGTCGAGGACATGATCCGCGACCGCGAGCGGCTGACCGGCGAGACCCGGGCCGCCTCGGGCGCCGAGATGGAGAAGCTCGGTCTGATCATCGACTCGCTGCAGATCCAGGAGATCCTGGACCCGACCGGGTACATCCGCAACCTCGCCGCCCCGCACGCCGCGGCCGTCCAGCGCGACGCCCGCATCGCGGCCGCCGCCGCCGACCGCGAGGCCACCGAGGCGGAGCAGGAGGCGTTCGCCCGCAAGGCCGAGGCCACCCGCAACAGCGAGATCCAACAGGCCGCCTACCAGGCCGAGATGGACACCGCGAGCGCCCGCGCCCGGCAGGCCGGCCCGCTCGCCGAGGCGGCCGCCCGCCAGGAGGTCGTCGTCCAGGAGACGAAGGTCGCCGAGCTGGAGGCCCAGCGCAAGGAGCAGCAGCTCCAGATCGACGTCCGCAAGCCGGCCGACGCCAAGGCGTACGAGACCCGCACCAGGGCCGACGCCGAGCGCGACGCCCGGATCTCCTCGGCCCAGGCGCACGCCCGGGAGACCGAGCTGCGGGCGGCGGCCGACGCCAGCCAGGTGAAGATCGCCGCGGCGGCCGAGGCGGAGGCCACCAGGGTGCGCGGCCTGGCCGCGGCCGAGGCGACCAGGGCCACCGGTCAGGCGGAGGCCGCGGCCGTCGAGGCCCGCGGTCTGGCGGACGCCGAGGCGGCCCGTGCGCTCGGGCTGGCCAACGCCGAGGGCATCCGGGCCCGCGCCGCGGCCCTCGCCGAGAACCAGGACGCCGTCGTGGCGCAGGAGTTGGCTGAGAAGTGGCCGGAGATCGTCCGGGCCGCGTCCGAGTCCTTCGGCAACGTCGAGCACATGGTGCTGCTCAACGGCGCGGACGGCATGGGCGAGATGTTCGCGAAGGCGCTCACCATGGGCGGCACCGGCCTCGGCCTGGCCCGCCAGCTGCTGAGCACCATGAAGGAGGCTCCGGCCGACGCGCCCGCCGACGCCAAGGCACCGGTGGTGCAGCAGGTCCGCATCGAGGAGTGACCCGGAGGCGGTCGCCGTGCTCGGGTGGCCGCGCCCGGGGCGCGCACCGCAACGGCCGAGGCCCGGCACCCCCACGACGGGGTGCCGGGCCTCGGCGTCGACGCCGGAGCGTCGTCAGAGCTTCGCCGCCTTCTTCACCAGGATGACCACGGCCGCCGCGATGCCGACCACGACCAGCAGCTTGATCAGCATGCCCAGCAGCGCGCCGACCACGCCGAACACGAAGGTCACGATGTTCCAGGCCAGCACCAGGACCAGCACCGGCACGACGATGTTGCGCACCCAGGAGGGCAGCGACTTCCAGAGCTCAGCCATGTCCGTTCCTTCTCTCCCCTCGGGCCGGCCGCCCCTTCGGTGCCGCATCCCGCTTGCTTTCGGTACTTCGATCGTACGGGGGCGCCAGTGCCGGAACGAGGTCCAACGGCCCGGAGAGAACCCCGAGATCACCCCGACCCCGGCCCCCGGGGATGACCCTGGGGAACCGTCCCGGAAGCGTCAGACCGGCCAGCGCTCACCGCGCCACGCGGCGTCCCAGAACATCCACTCGTAGCGCGAGGTCGTCGTGAAGTGCTCGATCACCCGGCGGCGCTCGACGGGGGAGAGTTCCTCGCCGATCCGGTCCGCGAGCGCCAGCACGCGCCGCACCACCGACTGGAACGCCTCGTCGCCGTAGGTGGCGATCCACTTGGCGTAGAGCGGGTCCGGCGAGCCCTGGGCGAGCAGCGCCTCGCCGACCCGGGCGTAGATCCAGTAGCAGGGCAGCACCGCGCCGAGCGCCTCCGCGAAGGAGCCGCCGTAGACGGTCGCGAGCAGGTAGCTGGTGTAGGCCCGGGTGGTCGGCAACACCGTTTCTTCGGCGGCCTGTTCGGCACTGGCCCCGAAGGCCGTCAGGAACTCGGCGTGCATGCCCTGCTCCGCTGCGATCGCGCCGACCGCGTCGTCGGCGAACGCCCGCACGTCCTCCTCGCCGGGCGCCTTGGCGGCGCAGACGGCGAGCGCGCGGGCGTAGTCGCGCAGGTAGTGCGAGTCCTGCACGACGAAGTGGCGGAAGGCCTCGCGCGGCAGCGTGCCGTCGGTGAGGCCGCCGATGAAGGGGTGGGCCAGGATCTCGGCGTAGACCGGCTCGATGGCCGACCAGAGCTCTTCGGTGAGACGCATGCGTCCGACCCTAAAGCCTGCCGGTCAGTCCTCCGGCGGCGAGAACACCACCAGGACGCGCAGTTCCTCCGTGACGTGGTGGAAGCGGTGCGGCGTCCCCGCCGGCACGTACACGACGGTGCCGCGCCCGACGGTCGCGGTCTCGCCGCCCACGGTCAGCTCGGCCCGGCCGCTGATCACCTGGTAGATCTCGTCCTGGTCGTGCGCGGTCTGCGGGTCGGTGGCGCCGGGGGCGAGCGCGTACAGCCCGGCGGACATCCGCGGTTCGCGCAGGAACCGCAGGTACGCGCCGTCGTTGGCCGCGCGTTCGGCGTCGAGTTCGTCCAGCCGGAACAGCTTCACCGGTACCGTCTTCCCTTCTCCGTCCACCTCCGGGACCACCGGCATTCAACACCAACATGCCCGACGGGAGCTTCCCTGCGCCCCCGGCGGCCTGCCAGGCTGGTCGCCATGAAGGGTTTCGTTCTCAAAACGCTGATCAACGCGGTGGCCATCTGGGTCGCCGCCTGGATCGTCACCGGCATCCAACTCACCGACGGCAACACCGACTGGCAGCACAAGACGATCACCGTGGTGGCCGTCGCGCTGGTCTTCGGCGTGGTGAACTGGCTGGTCAAGCCGCTCGTCAAGCTGTTCTCGTTCCCGTTGTTCATCCTGACCCTGGGCCTGATCACCTTCGTCATCAACGCCCTGATGCTGCTGCTGACCTCGTGGGCGTCGGGGCGGCTCAGCCTCGACTTCCACGTCACCGGCTTCATGCCGGCGCTGGTGGGCTCGCTGATCATCAGCCTGGTCTCGTGGGGCCTGCACCTGGCCCTGGACGACGACTGAGCGCGGCGGCCGCCGCGTCGTCGTGGGAAGGGCCCGTACCCGGGTGGTTCACCGGGGACGGGCCCTCCCGCTTCTCCGGCCGCCCCGGGCCGCCGCGCCCCGATCGGAGGCACCCCGGCGGGTCGGCGTTTCGTCCCGGCCCGGCTGCGGCAGACTCCCGCACAACGCTCGCGCCCCGGAGGTGGCCATGGGTCCCGACAACCGCACCCCGCCACCCCGCCCGGTCGTCAAGCGCACCGCGCGGGCGATCCTGCTGGAGCTGGACCCGGCGGACCCGCACGGCCCGGCCAGCCTCGTCCTGATCCGCCGGGTCCGCCCCGGCTCCCCGCACCCGTACTGGATCACCCCTGGCGGCGGGGTGGAGCGCGGCGACCGGACGGTGGTCGAGGCGCTGCACCGCGAGGTGGACGAGGAGCTCGGCGGCAAGGTCGTCGACGTCGTGCCCGCGTTCGTCGACACCATCAGCCACACGCACCACGACGACGGCACGCTGCTCCACCCCCACGGGGTCAAGGTGCAGCACTTCTTCGTCTGCCGGCTCGCCTCGATGGACCTCAGCCGTCGGCACGGCCCCGAGGTGGACGAGCCGAACGGCGAGTACGAGGTGGTCCGGCTGCCGTTCACGCGCGAGGGCGTCACGTCGGTCAACGTCGTCCCGCCCCGGCTGCGGGCCTACCTGGCGGCCAACATCGAGGGCATCCGCGCCCTGCTCGCCCCCGACCTCGGCTGAGCCCGGCCGCGCCTCAGCCCGCGGCCAGGTCCCCCACCAGGTCGTGCCGGATCCGCTCCACCGGCACCCCGGAGCGCACCAGCGCCCCGACGCTCCGGCGGACCATCGCGGCGGGCCCGCTGAGCACCGCGTCCCGGCCCGCCCACGGGCCGAACCGGCCCACCACCTCGGGGAGTTCACCGGCCAGCGCGCCTCCGGCGGGGCCGCTGCCGGAGACCACCGCGCGCACGGTGAGCCACGGGCACCGCCCGGCCAGTTCGCGCAGCCCGTCCAGGTCGTACAACTCGGCGGCCCGGCGGGCCCCGTAGAACACGTCGACGCGGCGGCCGGGCGCGCCGTGCTCGGCGACCTCCTCGACCATCGCCCGGATCGGCGCGATGCCGGTGCCGCCGCCGAGGCAGAGCAGGTCGGTGCCCGAGCCGTGGTCGACGGTCATCGCCCCGGCCGCCGGGCCGAGCCGCAGGACGTCCCCCGGCGCGGCGCGGTGGACGAGCGCGTTGCTCACCCAGCCCGCCTGGACGGCCTTGACGTGGAAGGTCAGCAGCCCGTCCGGCCGGGGCGCCGAGGCGAACGAGTAGTGCCGCCACACCCGCGGCCACCAGGGCGTCTCCAGGCTCGTGTACTGCCCGGCGCGGAACGGGTAGGCCTGGTCCGGGCGGACGGTGATCACCGCGACGTCCCGGGTGCGGCGCTCGTGCCGCACCACCTCGCCGTGCCACCAGGGCGGCGAGGTGCGGGCGTCCTCCTCCGCGGCCTCGATCATGATCGACGAGACCAGGCGGTAGACCCGGCGCCAGGCCAGCTCGGTCGCCGCGTCCCAACGGCTGCCCGCGTACCTGGCCAGGGCCTGCAGCAGGCACTCCCCGACCGGGCCGTAGTGGCCGGTCAGCGTGCCGTAGCGGCGGTGGCCGCGGCCGAGCGCACTCAGGTGGGCGCGCAGGGCCTCCGGGTCGTCGGCACCGCGGGCGGCGGCCAGCAGGGCGCGGAAGAGGCGGTCGCGCTGGACGTCCATGGCGGCCGGGAAGAGGGCGCGGACCTCGGGGTGGTGCAGGAAGATCAGCGCGTAGAAGTGCGCGGTGGCCCGGTCGGCGGCCGGCTCGACGACCGCCAGACTGGCCCGGATCAGCTCGATGTCCCGTGCGGTGGGCGGCAGTTCGGCGGCCGAGCAGGTGCCGCTGCCGAGCGCGGCGGGCGCCGGACCACTCTCGGCGAGGGCCTGGACGGCCCATGCCTGGCTCCAACTGTCGCCTGGTCCCGCCCAGTTGAGGCCTGGAGCATCGGCGAACAGCGGGCGGAACGGCGGGACGGCGGGCGGGACGGCGGGCTCCGGGACCGCCGGCCGCACGGGCCCTGTGACCAGGTCCGGCACCACCGGCGGGACGGCCGTCGGCGCCTCCACGGGCGGGAGGTCCGGCGGGTCGAGCGGCATCGGGGGCGGCACGGGGACCTCCGCCCGTCCGGCGGCCGGGCGGTCCGGGGGAAGCTCCGGCAGGCCCGGGACGGAGGAGACCCCCGCCGAGCCGTGCCCGGTGCGGACCAGAAGTGTTCTGCGGGGCTTCACCGCAACGTTTCGAGTACCCAAGAGAATCGTTTCGCCTCCGGCCGGCCTGCGCCACCACCTGGCTTGTCCCTGTTGACGCCTAGGCAGCGTGGCACGCCCGAAGTGCTCATCCGACAAATCGCGCGAAGCCCGGACGCCCGGCCCGGGAACGCGCTAGTCTCACTCATTCCACGGTCGCCCTGAGTGGCTCCCCCGTCTATTCAGGGCGACCGCGGTTCGAGAAGGGCCCGGTCAGAGCTGCCGCAGCAGCATCCCGGGCCGCTCCACGCAGTCCGCGACGAACCGCAGGAACCCGCCCGCCGTGCCGCCGTCGCAGACCCGGTGGTCGAAGGTGAAGGACAGCTGCGTCACCTCGCGCACCGCCAACTGCCCCTCGTGCACCCACGGTTTGGCGACGATCCGGCCGACGCCGAGCATCGCCGCCTCGGGGTGGTTGAGGATCGGGGTGGAACCGTCCACGCCGAACACGCCGTAGTTGTTCAGCGTGAAGGTGCCACCGGTCAGTTCGGCCGGGGTCAGCGAGCCGTTCCGGGCGGACTCGGTCAACCTGGCGAGCTCCTCGCCGAGTTGCTCGGTGCTCCGCACGTGCGCGTCCCGCACCACCGGGACGACGAGTCCGCGCTCACCCTGGGCGGCGAAGCCCAGGTGCACCACCGAGTGCCGGACGATGCCCGAACCGTCCTCCGTCACACTGGAGTTGAGCTCGGGGAAGCGCGCCAGCGCGACCGTGCAGATCCGGGCGAGCAGCGCCAGCACGCTCACCTTCGGACCAGGCGTGGCGTTCAACTGCCGCCGCAGCGCCATCAGTTCGGTGGCATCCGCGTCCACCCAGCAGGTCGCGGCGGGGATCTCCCGGTGGCTGCGGCTGAGCTTCTCCGCCACCGCCTTGCGCAGCCCGCGCAGCGGGACGACGCCGTCGGCCGCGGCGGAGGGGACCGGAGCGGGAGCGGCGACCGGAGCGGCGACCTTGGCCGCGACCGCCCGCTCGACGTCCGCCCGCATGATCAGCCCGTCCGGCCCGCTGCCGGTGACCGCCGCGAGGTCGACCCCCTGCTCCCGGGCCAGCCGCCGCACCAGCGGCGAGATCACCGGCACCACGGCGGGCGCCGCGGCCACCACCGGGACGGCGGGGACCGGGACAGGAGCCGGAGCCGTTGCCGGAGCCGAGGAGACCCCCACCCGGCGGCGGCGCCCGCCCCGGGACTCCGCCACCCCGTACCCGACCAGCGGGCGCTCCACCTCGGCGGACGGCGCGGCGGCGGGAGCGTCCACGGCGGCCACCGCGACGGTGACCAGCGGCGCGCCCACGGCGATCTCCTCGCCCGGCTCGCCGTACCGCGCGGTGACCACCCCGCCGTACGGGCAGGGCACCTCCACCACGGCCTTGGCGGTCTCCACCTCCACGACCGGCTGGTCGACGGCGATCACCTCGCCGACCTCGACCATCCAGCGCACCACCTCAGCCCCGGTCAGTCCCTCACCGAGGTCGGGCAGGGTGAACTCACGCACGACGGGCATCATCCTCAGTCCTCCCACTGCAGCCGGGCGACCGCGTCCAGGATCCGGTCCACCCCGGGGAGGTGGTGGTGCTCCAGCATCGGCGGCGGGTACGGGATGTCGAAACCGGTCACCCGCAGCACGGGCGCGGCCAGGTGGTGGAAGCAGCGCTCGGTGACCCGGGCGGCGATCTCCGCGCCGGTGCCGCCGAAGCCGCTCGCCTCGTGCACCACGACGGCCCGGCCGACCGAGCGCACCACGCGGGCGACCGTCTCGTCGTCGAACGGCACCAGGGTGCGCAGGTCCAGGACCGCGAGATCCCAGCCCTCGGCCTTCGCCGCCTCGGCCGCCTCCAGGCAGACCGGCAGCGAGGGCCCGTACGTGATCAGGACGGCCGAGGTGCCGGTGCGCCGCAGCACGGCCCGGCCGATCGGCTCCACCGGCGCGGTCGGGTCGAACCCGTCCTTGCCCCAGTAGAGCCGCTTGGGCTCCAGGAAGACGACCGGGTCGTCCGAGGCGATCGAGGCGCGCAGCAGCCCGTAGGCGTCGGCCACCGTCCCGGGCGTGACGACGTGCAGGCCCGGCGTGCTGGTGTAGTACGCCTCGGAGGCGTCGCTGTGGTGCTCGACCCCGCCGATGCCGCCGCCGTACGGGATGCGGACGGTGATCGGCAGCGGGAGCCTGCCCGCCGTGCGGTTGCGCATCTTCGCGACGTGCGAGAACAGCTGCTCCAGCGCCGGGTAGGCGAAGGCGTCGAACTGCATCTCGACGACCGGGCGCAGCCCGTACATCGCCATGCCGATGGCGGTGCCGAGGATGCCGGCCTCGGCCAGCGGGGTGTCCAGGCAGCGGTCGGGGCCGAACTCGGCGGTCAGCCCGTCGGTGATCCGGAAGACGCCGCCAAGCGCGCCGACGTCCTCGCCGAGCACGTGCACCGCCGGATCGTCGCGCATGGCGTCCCGCAGCGCGGTGTTGAGCGCCTGTGCCATGGAGGCGGTGCGCGTGCCGGTGACAGTGTTCATCAGTGCTGCACCTCGGCCTCGGCGGCCAGCTCGGCGGACAACTGGGCGGCCTGCTCGCGCAGTTGCGGAGTCGGCTCGGCGTAGACGTGGGCGAACAGCGCCATCGGGTCCAGCTCGGCGTCGGCGTGGAACTCGGCCCGCATCCGGGCCGCCAGCGCCTCCGCCTCGTCGGCCGCCCCCCGGACCAGCTCGTCGTCCAGGATCCCGAGTTCGCGCATGGCGCGGTCCATCAACAGGATCGGGTCGTGCTCGCGCCAGGCCGCCACCTCGTCGTCGGTGCGGTAGCGGGTGGCGTCGTCCGCGTTGGTGTGCGCGTCGATCCGGTAGGTCAGCGCCTCGACGAGGGTCGGGCCGCCGCCGGTGCGGGCCCGCTCGACGGCCTCGGCCAGCACGCCGTGCACGGCGGGCGCGTCGTTTCCGTCCACCAGGCGGCCCGGCATGCCGTAGCCGACGGCCTTGTGCGCCAGGCTGGGCGCGGCGGACTGCGCGGTGAGCGGGACGGAGATCGCGTAGCCGTTGTTCTGCACCAGGAAGACCACGGGGGCCCGCAGGACGGCGGCGAAGTTCAGCGCCTCGTGGAAGTCGCCCTCGCTGGTGCCGCCGTCGCCGAGCATGGCGAGCGCGACCACCGGCTCGCCGCGCAGCCGGGCTGCGTGCGCCAGGCCGACGGCGTGCGGGGCCTGGGTGGCGAGCGGGGTGCAGAGCGGGGCGGTGCGGGTGGCGCGCGGGTCGTACCCGGTGTGGGCGTTGCCGCGCAGGAGGGTCAGCGCCTCCAGCGGATCGACGCCGCGGGAGACCACGGCGAGGGTGTCGCGGTAGCTGGGGAACAGCCAGTCCTGCTCGCCGAGTGCCAGCGCGGCGGCGATCTGGCAGGCCTCCTGGCCGGCCGACGCCGGGTAGACGGCGAGCCGGCCCTGCTTGGTCAGGGTGGTGGCCTGCTGGTTGTAGCGGCGGCCGATCACGAGCCGGCGGTAGAGCTCGCGCAGCAGGGCGGGGTCCTGCTTCTCCAGCGCCGGCGTGCCGAGCACGCGGACGGGGGAGGCGTCCGGCAGCAACGGGGCCGGGTCGGTGCGGGGGGCGGTGGCCCCGGGCATCCAGCCGGGCACCGCCGTGGGGTGTCTGTGGTCGAGAACGGTCATCTCGGGGCACCTCCGGGGGTGGTGGGGGCTCCCTACCGATTGTTCGGTCGTCTGTTCATCTTGACCAGAAGCGTGACAAGGTGGTGGACATTCGGCCCGAGCGGAGGTCGACTGGTGGCAGTGCGTCCAATCGGTGAGGGTGGGGGGTCATGTCGGCTGAACAGATGTCCAGACTCGACCGTGTCGACCGGTCGATCCTGCGGCTGCTGCAGCAGGACGGTCGCGCCTCGATCCGCTCGGTCGCCGAGCGGGTGCACGTGTCCCGGGCGAACGCGTACGCCCGGATCTCCAGGATGGTCGAGGACGGCGTCATCCGCGGCTTCACGGCCAGGGTCGACCACGAACGGGCCGGTCAGGGCGCGTCCGCGTACATCACGCTGAAGATCGTCCAGAACTCCTGGCGCACGGTGCGGGAGCAGCTGCTGGCGCTGCCGGGCGTCGCGCACATCGCCCTCGTCGGCGGCGACTTCGACGTCCTCCTGCTGGTGCACACCGCCGACAACCACGCCCTGCGGGAGCTCGTGCTCAACCGCATCCAGTCCATCCCGCAAGTGCTCGGCACACGAACGATGCTGGTGTTCGAGGAGACCGACCAGGTCCCCCCGGACTAGCCCCGCGCCCCGCCGACCCCGGCTACCGCGCGCGGAGCCCGTCGAAGGCCAGGTGGACGACGGCGTCGGCCACGCCGTCCGCGGCCTTGAGGCCGGGGCGGTACCACTCGACGATCGAGTTGATCATGCCGAACAGCAGCCGGGTGGCCAGCCGCGGCTCGACGTCCGCCCGCAGCGAGCCGTCCGCGACGGCCGCCCGCAGCAGCTCGGCGACCTGGTGGTCGAACTCCCGGCGGCGCTCCAGCGCCCACTGCTCGGCGGCCGTGTTGCCGCGCACCCGCAGCAGCAGGGTGACGTACGGCAGCTCCTCCAGCAGCACCTCGGCGGTGCGCCGCACCACGTGCTCCAGCCGCACCACGGCCGGGCCCGTGACCGCGGCCGGCTCGGCCAGGATCGCGAACAGCCCGTCCAGCGCCCGGCCGACCGCGAGCCGCAGCAGCTCCTCCTTGCCCCGGACGTGGTGGTAGATCGAGGACTTGGAGATCCCCGCGGCCCGCGAGAGGTCCTCCATCGAGGTGCCGTCGTACCCGCGCTCGTTGAACACGTCGACGGTCACGGCGAGCAGCGACTCGACGGTGTAGGCGGGACGCGTGGTGTGATCGGCCATCCTCCGAGTATCCCCGGCCCCGTCCGGCCCCACGCGATCGGGTCTCCGCTGCGCCGCAGCCGCCTCGTTGGTCCGCACCAAAAGGAAATACCAGGCCCTAGAATCTCCGGACGATCGTCCACGGCCAGCAGGGTGGGTCCAGTCCGATGACCGCAATACCGGCAGTCGAGTCCGACGTGCCAGAACAGCGCAACGACGAACCGGCCGCACCCGCCGCCGGCTGGCAGGAGCGCGCCCGCGCCCTGGCCGTCCGCTTCGGGCCCGCCGTGTGGTGCTACGCGGTGCTCAAGCTGATCGGCTTCACCGTCTTCATGAAGCTGCTGTCGTTCTCCGGGGAGTACGCCAAGAAGCCCCCCCGCTTCGGTGGCGGCGCCAACCCCTGGGACGTCCTCGCCAGCTGGGACGGCTGGTGGTACCAGCAGGTGGCGCAGTTCGGCTACCACCCGGCGCTGGTGCCGATCCCCGGCGGCCAGGTCGGCTTCAACATCGAGCAGAACTCGGCCGCGTTCTTCCCGCTGTACCCGGGCCTGATGCGGCTGACCTCGGACGTCACCGGCCTCGGCCTGTACGGCGCCGGGATGCTGGTGTCGGTGCTCGCGTCGCTGTTCGCCGCCGCCGGCATCTACGCCGTGGTGGACCGGTTGGCCGGCCCCCGCGCGGGCGTGATCGCGGCGGGCATCTGGGCCGTCGCCCCGGGCTCCGGCGCCGAGTGGGCGCTCTACTCGGACTCGACGTTCGTCGCCCTTGCCGCCTGGGCCTGCTACTGCGTGATGACCCGGCAGTGGATCGCGGCCGGCGTGATCACCCTGGTCGCCGGCCTCAACCGCCCGACCGCGGCCGCCCTGATCGGTGCCGTCGGCCTGGCCGCGCTGGTCGAGCTGTGGCGGCGGGAGAGCGGCGTCCTGCGCCCGCTCGCCGCGATGCTGCTCGCCCCGCTCGGACTGCTCGGCTACGTCGGCTGGGTGGGCTGGCGGACCGGTGAGTGGGGCGGCTACTTCCGCCTCCAGCACGACGCCTGGCTGCACTACTTCGACTGGGGCCAGGGCACCTTCTACGCGATCCGCGGTGTGATGCTCGGCCGCAACGACTACCCCTTCGCGTTCGCCCTGCCGGACCTCTTCGCGACCCTGATCGTGCTGGCCCTGCCGGCCCTGATCGTGCTGCTGGTCCGGCTGCGCCCGCCGCTGGTGCTCACCGCCTACACCCTCGCCACGATCGTCTCGGTGCTCGGCAGCCTGGGCATCTTCGGGAACGTCTCGCGCTACCTGCTGCCCGCGTTCCCGCTGTTCATCGCGCTCGCCGTCGGCATGCGCAAGCTGAGCTGGCCGGTGCTGGCGACGGTGCTGGGCACCGCGGCGGCGGCGTCCGGCTGGTACGCCGGGTACGTCATCTTCGAGCTCGGCGTGCCGTAGACCGCCCGTCCTGCCCGCTCCCGGGGGCGCGTCCGCCACGGACGCGCCCTCGTTCGCTTCTCCGGAACCAAATCCCTTCGCCCTCTTGAGCCGACCGATCGTTCGGTTACTCTGTGACGTGTCCCGTCTTCCTCCCCGAGGCTCTCTGAGGAGCGAACAGATGTCCGCGGTCACCCACCCCCTCGTCAGCGAGCTGGTCGCGCGCCACCAGGCCACCCTGGACGCCGCACTCGACGCCGCCGCCAAGCGCGACTACTGGTCGCCCTACCCCGAGTTCCCGAAGGCGTACGGCGAGAGCGGTCCCGCGGACGGCAAGGCGGCGTTCGACGCGCTGCTCGGCGCCCCGTTCGCCCTCGACGGCCACCCCACCGACGGCGACCTGGTGGGCGGCGAGACCTCCCCGTACGGCGTGGAGCTGGGCATCACCTACCCGCACGCCGGGCCGGACGCGCTGATCGCCGCGCTCAGCGCCGCCCGCCCCGCCTGGGCCGCCGCGAGCCCGCTGGAGCGCGCCGCCGTCTGCCTGGAGATCCTGCACCGGATCAACGCCCGCTCGCACGAGTTCGCCCAGGCCGTCATGCACACCACCGGCCAGGCCTACGGCATGGCCTTCCAGGCCGGCGGCCCGCACGCCCAGGACCGCGGCCTGGAGGCCGTCGCCTACGCGTACGCCGAGCAGACCCGGCTGCCCAAGCAGGCCGGCTGGACCAAGCCCCAGGGCAAGCGCGACCCGCTGGTGATGAGCAAGGAGTTCACCGTCGTCCCGCGCGGCCTCGCGCTGCTGATCGGCTGCAACACCTTCCCCACCTGGAACGGGTACCCCGGCCTGTTCGCCTCGCTGGCCACCGGCAACCCGGTGCTCGTCAAGCCGCACCCGCGGGCCGTCCTGCCGCTCGCCCTGACCGTCAAGATCGCCCGCGAGGTGCTCGCCGAGGCCGGTTACGACGCGAACCTGGTCTGCCTGGCCGCAGAGCACGAGGGCGGCACCGTCGCCAAGGACCTCGCCGTCCGCCCCGAGATCCGGATGATCGACTACACCGGCTCCACCGCCTTCGGCGACTGGCTGGAGGAGCACGCCAGGCAGGCCCTGGTCTACACCGAGAAGGCCGGCGTCAACGCGGTCGTCATCGACTCCACCGACGACTACAAGGGCATGCTCGGCAACCTGGCCTTCGCGCTCTCGCTCTACAGCGGCCAGATGTGCACCACCCCGCAGAACCTGCTGATCCCGCGCGGCGGCATCGGCACCGACCAGGGTGACAAGTCCTTCGACCAGGTCGTCGCCGACCTCGCCGGCGCGATCGAGGGCCTGCTGTCCGACGACGCCCGCGCCGCCGCCATCCTCGGCGCCGTCGTCAACCCCGGCGTGCTCCAGCGCTCGGCCGCCGCGGCCGGCGGCGAGTACGGCGAACTCGCCCTCGCCCCGCGCGCGGTCGTCTCCGCCGAGTTCCCCGGCGCGACCGTGCGCACCCCCGCCCTGGTCAAGCTCGACGCCGACAAGCCGGACGACCGCGCGGTCTTCCGCAGCGAGTGCTTCGGCCCGGTCTCCTTCGCCGTCGCCGTCGAGTCCACCGCCGCCGCGGTCGAGCTGCTGCGCACCACCGTCCGCGAGAAGGGTGCGATGACGGCCACCGGCTACACCACGTCCCCCGAGGTCGAGGCCCTGCTGGTGGAGGCCGTGCTGGACGCCGGCGTCTCGCTCTCGCTCAACCTGACCGGCGGGGTCTTCCCCAACCAGACCGCCGCCTTCTCCGACCTGCACGGCACCGGCGCCAACCCGGCCGCCAACGCCGCCTACTGCGACGGCGCGTTCGTCGCCAACCGGTTCCGCACGGTGGAGATCCGCCGGCAGGGCTGAGCCTTCCGGCACGTCACCGGGCCCCGGCGGTCACCGACCGCCGGGGCCCGGCGGTTCACACCCCGCGCCCGCGCCGGGGATGATGGAGGCTGGAGGGACGCCGAACGACGCGTCCAACCACCCTCCGACCACCGGGAGCTGACACATGACCGCGAAGCAGACCGTCACCGACGTCCTGATCGTCGGCGCCGGACCGACCGGCCTGCTGCTGGCCGGCGACCTCGCCGCCGCCGGCCTCGCCGTCACCCTCCTGGAGAAGCGCGGCGCCGAGTCCAACCTCACCCGGGCCTTCGCCGTGCACGCCCGCACGCTCGAAATGCTCGACGCCCGCGGCCTCGCCGACGACCTCATCGCCACCGGCCGGCCGCTCACCTCGCTGAAGATGTTCAACCGCTTCGGCGTCGAGCTCGGCAACCTGCCGACCCGCTTCCCGTTCGTCCTGATCACCCCGCAGTACAACGTCGAACGGCTGCTGCACGAGCGCGCGGTCGAGGCCGGTGCGACGATCCTGCGCGGCAGCGAGGTCACCGGCCTGCGGCAGGACGCCGAGGGCGTCACGCTGGAGACCGCCGACGGCACCGCCCACCGCGCCCGCTACGCGGTCGGCACCGACGGCGTCCGCTCCACCGTCCGCGAGCTGCTCGGCGTCCCGTACCCCGGCGAGTCCGTGGTCGACTCCGTCCTGCTCGCCGACGTCCGGCTGGAGCGCGAGCCCGAGAGCACCATCACCGTCGGCGCCGGCAGCGCGGGCTTCGCCTTCCTCGCCCCCTTCGGCGACGGCTACCACCGCGTCATCGCCTGGGACCGCACCGAGCGCGTCCCGGACGGCACCACCCCCTCGCTGGAGCGGATCGCCGCCATCACCGAGGCCGCCATCGGCGAGGACTTCGGCATGCACGAGGCCCGCTGGGCCTCCACCTTCCACAGCGACGAGCGCCAGGTGCCCAACTACCGCTCCGGCCGGGTCTTCCTGGCCGGTGACGCCGCGCACTGCCACTCCCCGGCCGGCGGCCAGGGCATGAACACCGGCCTCCAGGACGCCGCCAACCTCTCCTGGAAGCTCGCCGCCGTGCTGCGCGGCCACGCCACCGACGCGCTGCTCGACAGCTACCAGACCGAGCGCCACCCGGTCGGGAAGACGGTCCTGCGCACCTCCGGCGCCCTGATCCGGCTCGCCCTCGCCGAGTCCGCGCCCACCCGCGCCCTGCGCGGCGCGCTCACCGCGCTCGGCGGCCACCTCGACCCGGTCACCGAGCGCGGCGCCCGGATGGTCTCCGGGATCGACATCGCCTACCCCGCCCCGAAGGACGCCCACCCACTGGTCGGCAAGCGCGTCCCCGACCTGCGGCTGACCGCGATCGAGAAGCCCCGCGACGACGAGCCCGCCGCACCCGAGCGGCTCTACGAGGCGCTGCGCGCCGGGAAGTTCGTCCTGGTCAGCAACGACGTCCAGAGCGCCGCCGCGCCCTGGACCGACCGGCTCGTCACCGCCGCCCCCGCCGACCCGCACGGCAAGCTGCGCGACACCGTCCTACTGATCCGCCCCGACGGCTACGCCGCCTGGGCCGCCGTCGACCCCGGCCACCGCGACGTCACCGAGGCCCTCACCGCCCACCTCGGCGCCCCGACGTCGGCCTGATCCCTCCCGCGCGTTCCTCGCACCCCACAAGGGGCGCGAGGAACGCCGTGCCACTGCCGTGGCGCTAGCCCTTCGCCTTCACGTAGTGCCGGGCCGCCTTCGCCCGGTTCCCGCACACCGCCATCCGGCACCACCGCCGCCGCCCGTTCTGCGACGCGTCGAAGAAGTGCAGGATGCAGGCGTCGTGCGCACACTGCCGCACCCGGTGCGCCCCCTGCGCGACCAGCCCGAGGAAGTCGTCGACCGCGAGCCAGGCCGCCAGCCACTGCGGCTCGTCGACCTCGATCCGGTCCTCCGCGCCGCTCGCGCCGGCCGTCCGCCGGATCCGCCCGTGGGCGAGCACCTCGTCCAGCCCGGCGCGCGCCGCCCCGCCCAACTCCCCGTTCTCACCGAGCGACCGCACCGCGGCCCCGAGCGCCTCACGGGCCCTGAGCACCGCGGCCAGCCCGGCTCCGTCGGCCTCGCAGCGCTCGCCCAACCCGGCGGAGGAGAGCCAGATCCCGTACCCGTCGGGCTCGCCGAGCAGGTCGTTGACGGGGGTGCCGGCCCAGCGCGTGTTGAGCAGGTCGAGCGCCAGCGGCTCGCCGATCAGCGGGCGGGGGTCCCTCGGGTCCGCCTTCACGTCAGTCATCGTTCTCCCTCGGCTCCACGCGATTCTACGTCCGCCCCGGAAGCCCCAACTGGTGTGGACCACAGCCGGATTTCCGATCATTCACTGTATGAAACACCTGCCGTTCGGCCATTCCACACTTGACTGTTTTTTAGCAACCAATTGCCTGACCATGAGCCAATCCCAGGAGTTGTTCTGTCATGTTCTAGCCAGCGTTCTACCCCAGAGCGTCAAGTGCCCCTTGCCGGACCCCACATCCGGCCAGAGGAGGATCCGTTGCGCCCCCGCACCCTTGCCCTCGCGGCCGCCATAGCCGTGCTGCCGCTGACCGCCGTCTCGCTCGGCGTCACGACCGCGCAGGCCGCGTCCACCCCCCACGCCGCTCCCCGCATCGAGCTGCCGAACACCGTGAACCCCGCGGTGGCCCACTCGGAGAAGAAGGGCGACGTGCCCGCCGAGCAGCAGATCTCGGTCGCCGTCAGCCTGAAGCTGCGCAACGCCGACGAGCTGGACCGCTTCCTCGCGGCGGTCACCACCCCGGGCACCCCGGAGTACGGCCACTACCTGACGCCGGAGCAGTTCAACCAGCGGTTCGGCCCGACCCAGGCCGCCGTCGACCAGGTCAAGGCCTACCTCGCCGGCCAGGGTCTGACGGTCACCGAGGTGAGCGCCAACCGCCAGGTCGTCAGCGCCCGCGGCACCAACGACCAGGTCTCGAAGGCCTTCGGCACCCACGAGAGCTCCTACGTCGACCCGCAGCTGCAGCGCGCGTTCTACGCGAACGACGCGGCCGCCTCCGTCCCGGCCGACCTCGCCGACGTCGTCCAGGGCGTGCACGGCCTGGACAACCACGCGGTCCGCAAGAACCGCCTGGCGACCCCGCACGCGGTCACCCCGAACGCGGCCTCGGCCACCCCGAACGGCGTGGGCCCGGCCCAGTACGACGGCGCCTACAACCTGGACAAGACCGGCGCCGACGGCACCGGAGTCACCGTCGCCCTCTGGGAGTTCGACGGCTACACGTCCTCGGACCTGACCACCTACGACAGCCAGTACGGCCTCTCCGGCCCGGCCGTCTCCACGGTCTCGGTCGACGGCGCCAACTACGACTCCGCCCCCGGCCAGGGCCAGGGCGAGGTCGAGCTGGACAGCGAGATCGTCCGAGGTGCCGCCCCCAAGGCGACCCAGCTGATCTACGAGGCCCCGAACTCGGACCAGGGCGAGATCGACATGGCCAACAAGATCGTGGCCGACAACAAGGCCTCGGTCATCTCGATCTCCTGGGGCTCCTGCGAGCCGGACACCACGGCCGCCTCGATGACCGCCGTCGACAACGCCTTCAAGCAGGCCGCCGCACAGGGCATCTCGATCTTCTCCGCCTCCGGCGACGACGGCTCGCGCGACTGCACCCGCTCGACCAGCGGCTCGACCGTCAAGGCCGTCGACTTCCCGGCCTCCAGCCCGCACCAGACCGGTGTCGGCGGCACCAACCTCAAGGTCTCCGGCAACGCCTACTCCTCGGAGAGCGCCTGGAGCACCGCGGGCGGCGGCGTGTCCACCGTCTTCAGCAAGCCGACCTGGCAGACCGGCACCGGCGTCAACGGCACCATGCGCACCGTCCCGGACGTCGCCTCCAACGCCGACCCGGCGAGCGGCTTCGCGATCTACACCGCCGGCGCCTGGCAGGTCTACGGCGGCACCAGCGCGGCCGCCCCGCTGTGGTCCGGCTACGCCGCCCAGTTCAACCAGAAGGCCAAGGCGGCCGGGCAGTCCGCCCTCGGCGAGGCCAGCCCGCGCCTGTACGCCGTCGCCAACAGCAGCAGCTACGGCAGCACGTTCCACGACGTGAAGACCGGCTCGAACCAGGACTTCCCGGCCAAGACCGGCTACGACCAGGTCACCGGCTGGGGCTCCCCGGTCGCGGACGCCCTGACCACCGCCCTGCTCGGCGGCGGCGGCACCCCGACCCCGCCCCCGACCGGCGGCTGCACCGCGGCCCAGCTGATCGGCAACGGCGGCTTCGAGTCCGGCACCGCGGCCCCGTGGACGACGTCGAGCGGCGTGGTCGACAACAGCAGCTCGCAGCCGGCCCACGGCGGCAGCTGGAAGGCCTGGATGGACGGCTACGGCAGCTCGCACACCGACACCGTGTCGCAGACCGTCTCGATCCCGGCCGGCTGCAAGTCCGCGTCGCTGACGTTCTGGCTGCACGTCGACACCGCCGAGAGCGGCAGCACCGCGTACGACACGCTGACCCTGAAGGCGAACTCGACCACGCTGAAGACCTGGTCCAACGTGGACGCGGCCGCCGGCTACGTGCAGCGCACCGTCGACCTGACCTCCTTCGCCGGCCAGACCGTGACCCTCAAGTTCACCGGCACCGAGGACGGCTCGAACCAGACCAGCTTCGTGATCGACGACGTCGCCCTGAACGTCGGCTGATCACCTTCTGGTAACCGAACCCCGCCGGGGCGGCGCCGACAGGGCCCGCCCCGGCGGTGTGTTACACGTCACCACCTGGGACGATGCGTGTTTCCGCAATGTTTCAAGATCGCTAACCCTGCGGTTCACCTGCCGTGACCACTGTCATACGCACGACGGATGACGTAGCCTCTCGACCGTGCATAGGGTTCCCCAAAGCTCGGTGAAGCCGCTGGCGGCGCGCCCCGGCGCCGGCCCGGTCCCGCCGAACTCACCTGGTGGGGAGGGTTACCGCATGGCCGCACAGCAGCCCCAGGACGCCGCGCGACTCCGGCTGGTCGAACAGCGCCCGGAGCGCACCGGCCCGCCCGTACTCGCGCCGGCGCCGGTACCGGCGGCACTGCCGCCCGCCGGGTCGCCGGCCGCCGGCCGGCCCGCCGCCGCGGGCGGCTTCGCGGACACCCTGCACCTGGCGATCGAGGCCAGCGGCCTCAGCCTGGACCGGATCCGGGCGGCGCTCACCCAACGCGGCGTCAGGGTCAGCGTCACGACGCTGAGTTACTGGCGACGCGGCCGCAGCCAGCCCGAGCGGGCCAGCTCGCTGCGCGCCGTCCACCTGCTGGAGGAACTGCTCGGGCTGCCGCACAGCTCGCTGACCTCGCTGCTCGGCCCGCCGCGCCCGCGCGGCCGCTGGGCCGCCGCCGCCAACACCTGCCACCTCGGGCTGGAGGACGTCTGGCCCGGCGAGCAGGAGATCGCCGACATCTTCGCCGAGCTGGACGCCCCGCCGGCCGGCGAGCTGGAGCGGCTGAGCATCCACGACTCGTACTACGTCGACGCCCATCGCCGCGGCAACCTGCTCCGGATGCGCCAGGTGGTGCGGGCCACCGTCGCCGGCGTCGGCCGCTGCCTGGTCGTGCACAAGGCCGACGAGGAGGCCACCGGCTGCCCCGAGATCACCTCGGTCCGGCACGGCCGGCTCGGCCGCGTCCGCCGCCGCCCGGAGGCCGGGCTGACCGTCGGCGAGATCATGTTGGACCGCCCGCTCGGCCTGGGCGACAGCACGGTCTTCGAGTACGAGGTGGAGATCCCGCCCGGCGGCCCGACGCTGGAGTACAGCCGCCGCTTCGCGACCCAGGTGCGCGAGTACGTGCTCCAGGTCCACTTCGACCCCGCGGCCGTCCCGGTGCACTGCGAGCGGTACGACCGCGACCCGGGAGAGGACGTCGACAGCCGCCGCGAGCAGCTGTGGATCGGCGCCTCCGCGAGCGCCCACGTGCTCGCCCCGGACCAGCAGCCGGGCCACATCGGCATCCGGTGGGAGTGGGAGTAACCGCCCCGCGGCTCCCCGCCCCTCCCCGTTCCACCCCTCCCGTTCAGCCGCGCCCTCGCGCCCTCGCGCCCTCGCGCCCTCGCGTTCAGTCGCGCCCTCGCGCCGCCGTACCGCCGTACCGCCGTACCGCCGTACCGCCACCACCTAACCCCTTCATGCCCAGATACCGGTTGACGCCCCATCATCTAACCACTAATTTCATGAGTACCGGTTAGGCACGAGCCCTCCGGACCAGCCAGCCACGGGAGCGTCCAGGCATGTCCAGTCCCGCCCTGATCCACACCCTGAAGACCGGCCACGTCGGCCTCAACGTCACCGACCTGGAGCGCTCGATCGCGTTCTACCGTGCCGTGCTCGGCGTCCAGGTGACGCACGAGGGCACCGACGCCGAGCGCCGCTACGCCCTGATGGGCCGCGACGGCCGCCTGGTGGTGACCCTCTGGCAGCAGAGCACCGGCAGCTTCGCCACCGCCTCCCCCGGCCTGCACCACCTGTCCTTCGAGGTCGAGAGCCTCGACGAGATCCGCGCCACCGAGCGTCAACTGCGCGAGCTCGGAGCCGAGTTCGCATACGACGGGGTCGTGCCGCACGGCGAGGGCTCGGACTCGGGCGGCATCTTCTTCACGGACCCCGACGGCATCCGGCTGGAGATCTACGCTCGCACCGGAGTCGCCGCGACGGGCGCCGCAGCGCCCACGGCGGCTGCCCCGACCTGCGGCTTCTTCTAGGCCGGAGACCGCCGTGGCCACCCCCGTCACGCCCTACCACCGCGGCGAGCTCGCCGCCCAGGCGCTGGCCGGCGTGCGGGAGCGCGCCGACCACGCCGGCCGGGCGATCCGCGGCACCATCCCGCCGGTCGCCGCCCGCTTCCTCACCGAGCGCCGGACGCTCGTGGTCGGCGCCGCCGACCCGGACGGCCGGGTCTGGGCCACCCAGCTCGCCGGCGCCCCGGGCTTCCTCCAGGCCGGCGACGAGCGGACCATGACGGTCGCCGCCCGCCCCGCCGGGGACGACCCGCTGGCCGCCGCCCTGGCCGGCCCCGCCCGGGTCGGCACCATCGCCCTCGACCCGGCCGGGCGGCGCCGGATGCGGCTCAACGGCCGCTCGGTGCCGGACCGCCGGGGCGGCCTGGTGATCACCGCAGACCAGGTCGTCTCCAACTGCCCGAAGTACATCCAGCGCCGCACGCCGCACGACCGCCCGTCCGCCGGCGCCCCGCGTGCCGTGTCCGCCGGGCCGGCGCTCTCCACCGCGCAGCGGCTGACCGCCGCCACCGCCGACACGTTCTTCGTCGCCACCGTCGGCCCGGACGGCGGCGTGGACGCGTCCCACCGGGGCGGCTTCCCCGGCTTCCTGCGGGCCGCCGCCCCCGACCGGCTGGTCTGGCCGGAGTACCAGGGCAACAGCATGTTCATGACGCTCGGCAACCTGGAGCTCGACCCGCGGGCCGGCCTCCTCCTGCCCGACTGGGAGACCGGCGGCGCCCTGCTCGTCACCGGCGAGGCCCGCACCGACTGGTCCCCCGGGGCCCGCGCGGGCGTGCCCGGCGCCCAGCGGATGGTCGAACTGGCCGTCACCGGCGTCGTCGAACTCGCCGACGCCACCCCGCTGTCCTGGACCGACCCCGAGTACTCCCCGGCCAACCCGCACCCCGCCGACTGACCCCGCCGACCGGCCGACCCGCCATCGGCGCCGGTGCCGGCACTACCGCCTCCCCTCCACCCCCGCCACGCCCGGGCCGCCGAACGGCCGTCACCCGCGCGGCCCAACCCGCCGCGCCGCGGCCCGCCCGCTTTGGGACCTTGGTCCCGGTACCACGCGGAACCGGCCCGGGAAGGTCAGTCCTGCCGCACCGTCAGACCGACCAGGAAGAGGTGGACCATGACCGGTGCCGACCGCCCGTCCCCGCTGCTGGAGTTCGTCGAGGTCGAACCCGGCGACGACTGCATATGCGGGGGCTGCAACGCCCGCCGCCGCGCCCGGCTGCACGCCGCCCCGGTGCACGAGGGCGGGCACGCCGCGGCCCGCAGCATCCGCCGTCGCGCGGCGGTCCTGGTGGCCGCCGTCGGCACCGCGATGGGCGGCGGCACGGCCGCGGCCACGGCGGCCGTCGCCGCCCCCGCCCCCAGCCCGGGCGGCGGCAGCAGCGCCACCCCGCAGAACCCGCAGGGCGAGGTCAGCAGCCTCTACGGCGAGGACGACGGCGGCACCGGCACCACCCCGCGCACCCTCGCCCAGCCGGTGACGAGGGCCCAGGTCATCCAGCGCGCGCAGAGCTGGGTCGACCAGCAGGTGCCGTACGGCATGGGCCGCTACTGGTCGGACGGCTACCGGCAGGACTGCTCCGGCTTCGTCTCGATGGCCTGGGGCCTGGACAGCAGCCAGACCACCTGGACCCTGCCGAACTTCGCCGAGCGGATCGGCAAAGCCGACCTCCAGCCCGGCGACGTCCTGATCTACAACAACTCGGCCAACCCGCAGGCTGGTTCGCACGTGACGATCTTCGGCGGCTGGACCGACTCCACCCGCACCCGCTACATCGCCTACGAGCAGACCGCGCCCGGCACGACGAAGCGCAGCACGCCGTACTCGTACTGGAACAACTCCGGCTCGTACGTCCCGTACCGCTACACCGGCCTCTCCGGCGGCAGCAACGACGGCGCCCCGTCGACGGCCTTCCCCGGCGCCGACAAGTTCGGCCCCGGTGCGAACAACGCGTACGTCACCAAGCTCGGCCAGATGCTCGTGCAGCGCGGCGGCTCCCGGTTCTACTCCGCGGGCCCCGGGCCGCAGTGGGGCGAGGCCGACCGCAAGGCCACCGAGGCCTTCCAGCTCGCCCAGGGCTGGCGCGGCAGCGAGGCCGACGGCATCCCGGGCAAGGACACCTGGGACTACCTGGTCGACGGCAAGGGCCGGAACATCGACGCCGGCACCCCGCTGCCGCCCCCGCCCGCGCCCGCGAGCGGCGCACCCGCGTACCCGGGCGCCGACCGGTTCGGGCCCGGCGCGAACAACGACCACGTCCGTCAGCTCGGCGAGCAGCTCGTCCGCAAGGGCTTCGGCGGCGCCTACACCGTCGGCCCCGGCCCGCAGTGGGGCGAGGCCGACCGTGCCGGCGTCCAGTCCTTCCAGCAGGACCAGGGCTGGAGCGGCACCGACGCCGACGGCTACCCGGGCCCGGAGACGTGGCGGCGGCTGTTCTCCTGACGTCCCGGCGCCCGTCCGCTCAGGCGCGGCCGGGCGGGCGTCCGGACATCCAGTGGAAGAGCCCCATCGCGACGCTCGTCGCGAGGTTGAAGCTGGACACCCCCGGTTGCATCGGCACCGCGACCAGGTGGTCCGCGCGCGCCTTGAGCTCCGCCGAGACGCCGTGCCGCTCGGTGCCGAACGCCAGCAGCGCGTCGTCCGGGAACGCCAGCGTGCGGATGTCCGCGCCCTCGGGGTCCAGCACGTAGAGCGGCCCGGCGGGCAGTTCCGGCAGGGCCAGCCGCTCGACCGCGGTCGCGAAGTGCAGGCCCGCGCTGCCGCGCACGACGGTCGGGTGCCAGGGGTCGAGGTCGCCGGTGGTGACGACCCCGGTGGCGCCGAAGCCCGCCGCGAGCCGGATCACAGCGCCGACGTTGCCCAGGTTGCGCGGGTTCTCCAGCAGTACGACCGGCGCGCGGCGGGGCCGGTGGCCGAGCGCGGCCCGGTTCGCCCCGGCGGACGGCCGCACCGCCAGCGCGATCACCCCGGTCGGGTGCAGCCGGGGCGCCAGCGTCCGCAGCGCGGCCTCCGGCACCTCCACCGCGATCCCGGCCAGTGCCGGCCCGACGTCCTCGGCCAGCTCGGCGGCGAGCGCCAGCAGCGCGGCCCGGTCGGCGGTCAGCACCTGCCGGACCTCCCCGCCGAAGCGCAACGCGTGCTTCAGCGGGTGGAACCCGTCCAGCAGGACCGTCCCCGGCTCCCGCTCCGCCGCCCGCCAGCCGCGCACCACGTCGTCCATGCTGTTCACGGCGTTCATGCTTCCACCCCGCCGTCCACGGGCTCACCGGGGCGTCCGGCGGCCGCGATCACCTCGTCGAAGCCGAGCGGCGCGCCCGCGGGACCGTCGGGATCGGCCACCGCCAGCCCGGCCAGCGCGAGGTCCAGGTGCCGGTGCACCAGGGAGCCGTCCGCGTCGAGCGCGGCCAGCCCGCCCGGGAGCGGACGGGACGCCCGGACGCACAGCAGCACGAGGTCGCCCATCCCGACGTCGGCGCGCAGCCGGCCGGCCTCCTGGGCACCGCACAGCAGGGCCTCGACGGCGGTGACCGCGCCCCGGCGGACGGCCACCAACTCGTCGTCCACCACCAGCTCGTCGAGCAGCACCACGATCGCGGCGCCCATCCGCAGGTCGGCGGCGGCGTGGACGAAGCGGCGCAGCGCCCGGTACGGATCGGCCTCGGCCCGGCGCGCCTCGTCGGCGGCCGCGGTGAGCCGGGCCAGCAGGTCGGTGACGAGGGCGCGGACCAGGGCCTCGCGGTCGGGGAAGCGCCGGTAGAGCGTCGCGGGGCCGACCCCGGCCCGCCGGACCACGGCGTCCAGCGGGGCGTCCGGGCCCCGCTCCAGGAACACCTCGCACGCGGCGTCCAGGATCCTGCGCCGGCTGCGTTCCGCGTCGGCCCTCATCCATCACTCCCTAACCGGAGAACTTCTCTCCCCCTATGCTACCGTCACCTCACTAAGCGGAGAGAATCTCTCCGCCTATTCGTCCTCTCACCCGTCCTGTTCGAGGAGCGACGCCATGACGACCACCACCGCACTCACCGTCCGCACCGACATCGACGGCACCGCCCACCCCCGCGAGACCGTCCTCGCCTGGGAACTCGACCGCGCCCGCGCCGCCCTGCACCTGCTCAAGCAGCGCCTCGGCGACGACCGGATGCGCGAACTCCTCGCCCCCGACACCAGCGCCGCCGACAACGCCCTGACCGCCTGGGCGCACGCCTCCGAGGGCAGGTGGCGCACCGCCGTCACCGAACTCGCCGCCACCGGCGTCGACGCGGCCGGCTTCCTCACCTGGTGGCAGGGCCGGCTCCACGCCCCCGACCGCGAGGCCCTGCTCACCGCCAACCCCGAGCACTACCTCGCCGACTCCACCGGCGAACGGGTCGAGATCATCGAGACCATCGGCGCCGGCCCGGCCCGCTTCTTCCTCCGCTTCCACGACGGCGTCCCGATCTCGGGCCCCGGCCACGAGACCTTCCCGGTCCGCATCGGCGGCACCGGCACCCTCGCCGACGGCACCGAGGTCCTGCGCGTCATGCACGAGTTCGCCGACACTCCGGACGGCCTGCGGATCCGCCTCACCGTCCAGTTCCCCGAAGCCGCCCCCGCCGGGCTCGCCACCGGCCACCAGTGGCACTTCGCCTGCGAGTTCACCAACTGGCTGGAAGCCGCCACCCGCGCCTGACCCCCAGCCTCCCAGGCACTCCTCCGATCCGGCCCCGCCGTCTCAGCCCACGTCCTCCCGCCCCCGCAGAGCCCGCTCCAGGTCCTTCAACGCGTGCATCAGCAGCCGCACCCCCGCCCACAGCACGTCCCGCTGCACCCCCTCCGGCGCCTGCGCCAGCCGGTTCTCCAACCGCGCCTGCGCCTCCCGCACCGCCCCGAAGTCCACCGGCCGCCCGGTCAGCAGCGCCCCCGCCGCGAGCGCCGTCCCGAGCCGCAGTTCCTCGGCGAACCCCGCCGCCCCCGGCACCGGTTCGGCGTCGCCCGCCGGCAGGTGGGCCTCCAGCAGGACGGCCGCCCGCCCGAGGCGCCCGACCGCGGCCCTGGCCCGGTCGATCTGGCGCCGACCCACTCCGGGCAGTCCGGACGCGTGCCGTCCCGGTTCGGCATCGGCCCGTTCCATCGCCTGGAGCAGTTCGGACCGCGCCTCCCGGGAGTCCAGCAGCGCCGTCCGCACATCCCGTCCGCGCGGTGCAGCCGGGTCCTCGTAGCCGTCGATCACCGCCGCCGCGTACCGCCCGGCGGCGGCCAGCCACTCCGCGAGCCGCTCGCCGAGCCGGGCGGTCTGCCACGTCGGGAAGAGCGCGTACGTGACGAGCGCGACGGATCCGCCGAGCAGGGTCAGCCCGACCCGCTCGAAGGCGGTCGTCAGCGGGTTGCCCGGCTGAAGTCCGAGCAGGAAGACGACGTACGACGAGATGCCGACGGTCATCAGCGCGTACCCGGTCCGCAGCGTCAGGTAGGCCCCGCCGATGCAGAGCACCGCCAGCGCCGCGAGCACCCACTCGCCCGGGTGCGCCAGCTGGACCACGAGGGTCGAGACGGCGACCCCGACGACCGTCCCGGCGAGCCGGGCGACGCCCCGGCTGTAGGTCTGGGCGAAGTCGGGCCGCATGACCATCGCGGCGGTCATCGGCGCCCAGTACCCGTGCTCGAACCCGGCGGCCCGCGCCAGCAGGTACGCGGCCGTGACGACCCCGGTGAGCCGGACGGCGTGCTGGAACACCGCCGAGCGCGGCCGGACCTGCCGCCGCACCGCCCGCAGCGCGGCGGGCAGCATCCGGAACAGCGGCGGCTTGTGCAGCGCGCCGCCCGCCCCGACGACGGGCACGGTGACGGTGTCCACGTCGCCGCGGTCCAGCGCGTCGGCGGCCTTGCGCAGCAACCCGCCGAGCCGCCGCGCCGAGCGCTTGGCCGCGCCCTGCAGCCGCGCGTCCGCCTCGGGCGCGGCCAGCGGGACGGGTGCCGCCAGCGCGTAGACGGGCGCGGTGCGGGGGAGCCGGACGGGATCGCCGGTCCTGATGGCCCGGGCGAGGGCGTCCATGGCCTCGGCTGACGCGGCGAGGACCTCCCGGGCGCGGTCCCGCTGCGGCCCTTCCTCCGGCGCGCCGACCTTGGGGTCGGCGAGCGCGGCCAGGGTGGGGCGGATGCGTTCGGCGATGCCGCGCAGGCCGCGCAGTTCGGGCGGCCGGTGGCGGTCCTGCCAGGGGGTGAGGGCAGCGGCGTGCCGGGCGGTCATGAACGGCGCGGGGTCGACGTGCGCGGTCGGGTCCTGCCGCAACCGCCGGGCATAGTCGCCGAGTTCGGCGTAGGTGTCGGCGAGGGCCGCCCGCTGGGCGGTCCAACTGCCGATCGGCCACAGGGTGATGACGGCGGCCTGGACGACGCCGCCGAGGGCCGCGACGAGTCCGTGGCCGAGCGCGGCGGGCACGCCGACCGGGAGCTGGACGACGACCAGCATCACCGAGACGGTGTTGGCCGCGACCACCCCCGCGGTCGGCCCGACCGCCCAGGCGAGTCCGGCGGCGAAGGCCCACACCGCCAGCAGCGCGGGGAACAGCCCGAGGACGCCGACGGCCAGGTACCCGAGGAAGGTGCTGGTGCCGAGCCCGATCCCGGCGGCGACGGCGAGGCTGGCCCGGGGCCGGAAGCTGCGCTGGAAGGTGGCCGTCCCGGCGATGAACGCGCCCATCGCGGCCGAGGTCGCCAGCGAGGGCCCGCCGAGCGCGAGGGTGGGGAACAGCACGAGCCCCACGGCGCCGGCCCCGCGCGCCGCCCGTTTGGGGTCGGTCAGCGCCCGGTCGAGGGTGAGTCCGGTTCGCGCGGTGTCACGTAGCGCGGCAAACCAGGACATAGCGCCATCCTAGAGCGGCTCGTCCGCTCCCACCGGCACCCGTTCCCGCCGCACCGCACCGCCCCGCCGGCTCGGCCGCACCCGCCGCACCCGCCGCACCCACCGCACCCGCCGCTCCGCCCAGAGCAGCGCGCCGGTCGGCAGGAACACCGCGTCCGCCGCGACCATCGCGAGCGAGAAGACCGGCAGCCCGAGCACCACCGCGATCCCGAGGTGCTCCGCCATCATGATCGCCAACAGGACGTTCTTGACCCGCCGGTTGAGCAGCGTGAACGGGAACGCGACCTGCACGATCACCGTGCCGTAGGAGATCAGGAACACCGGCACCAGCGCCGAGCCGACCAGCGCGGACAGCGCCGGCCAGGGCGCGAAGTAGTCCAGGTGGAGCGGGTAGTACAGCGCGGTGCCGTCCTGCCAGCGCGTGCCCTGCACCTTGTACCAGCCGGCCGTCGCGTAGATCAGCACCACCTCGGCGGCGATCACCAGCATCGCGCAGTTGTGCACCATGGTCGCGAGCCCGTCGAGCACCGCCCGCACCTCGCCGTCGGGCCGCAGCCGGCCGAGCGCCCACCAGAGCCCGGCCACCGCCCAGAGCCCCCAGGACAGCGGCGCCCACCCGAGGTACGGGAACGAGGCGGAGGTCCAGGTCAGGCTGTCCCCGGAGAAGTCCCCGAACTGACAGGCCACCAGGACGGCCCCGAGGGCGGCCCAGAGCACGACGCCGCCCCACCCGGGACGGCCCCGGCGGGCGTCGAGCGACCACACCTCGGCGCAGCGGGTGAAGACCAGGTAGACGGCCATCAGGTGGACGACGTTGTCGCCGCCGTCGCCGAGGAAGACGTCCCGGTTCTGCAGCGACAGCACGGTGACCAGGAAGAGCACCGTGCTCGCCCGGGTCCGCCAGCCGAGCACCACGGCGAGGGCGGCGAGCACCGCCAGGTGGTAGACCGCCTCGAACCAGAGCCGCCCGTGGAACCAGGGCAGCACGGTGAAGGCCCCGTTGTCGGCGAGGAGCTGCTGGGCGAGGTCCATCGACCAGGGCGACCGGTCGCCGTACAGCACCCGCCGGTTCGGCCACTCGCGCAACAGGTAGGCGAGCCAGACCAGCCCGAAGCCGATCCGCACCACCGCCGCCTGGTGGCGGCCGAGCACCCGCCCGGTGAACGCCTCCAGCGCCCGGCCCACGCGTGCGAGCGGACCCGGCACCGACGTGGGCACGGACTCGGGTGCGGACACGGGCACGACCTGCTGCCCGCCCTGACGCGGGATCCCGTCCAACCGCGGCTGTTCGAGCCCGGCCGGCGAGGCCTCCGGCTGCGACACCTCGTTCACCCGAGCCCCCGGTAGTCCTCGTCGTCCACCGGCCACCAGGGCAGCTCCCGCACCTTGGGACCGGGCGGCGGGGCCTCCCCGCTCCAGGACGGCGGCGGGACGGTCGCCGAGGTCACCCGGAACTGGATCTCCAGGATCCGCTCGCCGTCCACGCTCCGGCCGATCCGCTGGAGCGCGATGCGCTTCAGGTACTCCTCGGCGAGCTTGCCGCGGCTGTTGGTCAGCGTCTCGTCCTGCGGGTTGTGCGAGCCGTCGTAGAAGTCCCAGGCCCGCCGCAGCAGGTTCTGGTCGACGTGGCTGGGCGCCGGGTTGCCCCTTATCGCGGCGATGTCCCGGGCGGTCAGCCCGAGCCAGTCGCGGGTCTCGGTGGCGCCGCCGTCGGCGACGGTCCGCACCCGGGCGTCCAGGCCGACGTTCTGCTGGAGCGGGTTGGGCGCGAAGAGCTTCCAGTTCTGCTCGAACTCGGGGTAGACCACCCCGTCGATCTGCTCCCGGTACTGCCGGGACACCGTGTTGGCGGGCGCGACGTGCAGGAACACCGCACCGAGGAACAGTCCCGTCCCGGTGAGCAGCACCACGGCGGCCAGGCCCAGCACCAGCTGCGCGGGCCGCGACCAGACCCGCCCGCCGGCCGGTGTGTCCGTGCTGTCGGCCATGCGCACTCCCCCTGCCGGACGGGCGCCGCCGGGCCCGTCCCGGGTCGGTCGCGCGCCCATCCTGCCCTACCGGGCCGAAGGGTGCGTACGGGTCGGAGCAGGGATCAGAGGACGTACGCGTCCTGGCCGGTGCTGCTGACCATGGGACGGCCCGCGCCCTCCCAGGCGTACATGCCGCCGTCCACGTTCACCGCGTCCCGGCCCTGCTGCACCAGGTACTGGACGACCTGCGCCGAGCGGCCGCCGACACGGCACAGCACGTACAGCTTGTCGTCCGGCAGTTCGCCGAGCCGGGCGATGACCTGCCCGAGCGGGATGTGCAGCGCGCCGTCCACGTGGCCCGCGTCCCACTCGTCCTGCTCGCGGACGTCCAGGAGGACGGCGTCGGCGGGCACGGAGGCGGCGTCGGCGGAGGGGATCTGCGGGAACATCGTGTGGCTCTCCTGGGGATCGATCGGGTCCGTGCCATTGTCGCCCACCGGGGGCTGGGTGTCGCCGAGCAGCCGGGCCAGCTCGGCCTGCCGGTCCGCGGCCTTGGCCAGCAGCTCCTCGGCGAGCTGTTCCAGCAGCCCGTCCGGGTCCTGCGGCGCGAGCGCGAGGAGCTGCCCCATCGGGGTGCGCTCCAGCCGGACCTGCTCGGCGGCGGTCTCGGCGATCTTCGCGGTGAGCCATTCCAGTCGGCGGCGCAGCCACTCCAGCCGGTCCGGCGCATCCGGCGCGGGCGCCGCCTCGGGCGCGGTGGACCACTCGGCGGCCAGGCCGGCCAGCGCGCCGGCGTCGCCGAACGCGTAGGCCTCGTTGACCCGCACGAGGAACGCGGCCCGGCGCTCCTGCTCGGCCGGGTCGGTGGTGAGGTCGGGGTGGGCGCGGCGCACGAGGTCGCGGTAGATGCGCTGGGCCTCCCGCCCGGGGCGGACCTTGGCCGGGGCGGCGGGCGGGGCCGGGACGGCCTCCTCCTCGCCGCCGCGCTCCTCGCGGACCGCCTGGACGGAGTCGAACAGCGCGTCCAGGTCGGGGAGTTCCTCGACCTGCTGCCTGGCCTCGGCGGCCCGCCGGACGTCCTCGGGGCGCCCGGTCGTGGCCGCGACGGCCTCGGCGACCAGGGCGTCCAGCTCGTCGAGCCGGGCGTAGAGCGGGCCGAGCAGCTGATGGTGGATCAGCGCGAAGTTGTCGATCTCGACCCGCAGCGTCTGCACGTCGACGTCCATGCTCAGCCAGGCGAGTTCGGCGGCGGCGACCCGCTCCTCCAGCTCCTGCTGCTCCGGGTCCGTCCAGCGGACGGGGATCTGCGCGGTCACTTCTCGCCTCTGTCTCGTCCCTACTGCGTTCGGCCGCCGGGCGGCCCGGCCTGCCACCCTACCCCCGCGCGGAAAGCGTCAACCGGGCGGAAGGGGGGTACGAACCGGCGCGAGGCAAGCGGTGTGCAACCGATCCTGATGAATCTCCCCGTTTCGCTATCGAGCCCGGCCCGGTCCGTGCTTCGCTGGTATCCGCACAGCGTGCCTTCCTCCAGAGAGACGGCCGCCTCCAGGCGTGGCGGCCAGGCGGGAGCAGACCGTATCCATGGTGGACGAGCCCAACTCCACACCGCGTCCGGCGGGCGCCGAGGCCGTTCCGGGAGGCCACCCGGCGGGTGTCGCCGCCCTGGTCCGGCTCGCCCTCGTCCTGGTCGACCGGGCCGGACGGATCGCCCAGTGGAGCCGAGCCGCCGAGGAGCTCTTCGGCCACCGGGCCGAGGTCGCCCGCGACCGCCCCGCCTCGGGCCTGCTGCCCGCCGTGGAGCCCCGCGGTGCCGCCGGCGCCACCTGTGCCCGCCGCCGCTGCGACGCCCTCGACACCCTGGCCGCACTGACCGCCGACGGCAGTCCCTGGGCCGGTCAGATGCCCGTCACCGACCGCGAGGACCACCTGCGCGACGTGCTGTGGTGGGCCTACCCGCTGCCCGGCCCGTCCGGCGGCCTGCTCGCCCTGGCCGCGGACGCCCGCCCGCTGCGCACCTCGGGACCGCGCCTCGCGCTGGGCGAGCGGCTGCTGCCGTTCGCGCCCGCCGCCGCAGCCCGGGGCGGCTTCCACGGACTGGGCGCCGCGCTCACCCCGCCCGGCGGAACCCCCGCCGGTTCCGCTCCGGCGCTGGCCCGGCTCCTGCCCGCCGCCCACCGCGCACCACTGCTGGCGGCCCTGGAGGTCGCCGGGCTGCCCGCCCTGCGGCTGGACGCGGCCACCGTGCTCCCGGTGCTGCCGTCCGACCCGCAGTGCGGCACCGCGCACGCCGCCGCCGGGATCGGCCGCCGCTACCCCACCGCCCAGCAGCGCGCCGCCCGGGTCGGCCCGCCGCCGCAGCCCGAGCAGGCCGCCGCGTCCCGGACCGTCCGCGGCCGCCCGGCCGGCCCGCTGCCCGGCCAGCGCGATTGCGCCGAGCGGCCTGCCGCCAGGCCGGCCACCCTGTCCGTCCCGTCCCCCACCGGAGGAGGCGCCGCCATCGAGCCGGCCGCCGTCGAATCGTCCGCCAACGGCCACCAGGCCCTCGCCCCGGCCCCGGTCGGGCGGTGCGCCCGCGGCGACCAGTCCCCGGACACCACCCCGTCCGTCCCCGCCCCCGGCGGCGCCGACGGCCCGCCCCACGGCGGCCGCCTCGGCCCGTTCCTGACCAACGGCCACGCCGGCGAGCAGCTGGCCCTGCTGAACGAGGTCGGCGGCAAGGTCGGCACCACCCTGGACCTCGGCTTCACGGCCCACGAGCTCTGCCAGGTGCTGGTCCCCCGGGTCGCCGACTTCGCCTGCGTGGACCTCGTGGACGGACTGATCTCCGACTCCGAGCTGCCCGCCGCCCGGCCGGACGACGACACCATGCTCCGCCGGGTCGCCCTGGTCTACAACGAGACCGGCGGCGCCTGGGACCACGTCCTGTCCGAGGGAGCGCTGGTCAGCATGCCCCGCCGCACCCCGCCCGGGATGGCCCTCCAGCTGAACCAGCCGGTCCTCGTCCCGGTGGTCAGCGACGACGTCGCGGTCGACTACGCCATCGCGCTCGGCGGCGCCCGGCTGGCCCAGGTGGTCTCCGGCCGCTCGATGCTGGTCGTCCCGCTCTCCGCCCGGGGCACCGTGCTCGGCATCCTCAAGCTGCTCAGACTGCCCGACCGCACCCGCTTCGACGAGAGCGACGCCGCGACCCTCAAGGAACTGGCCGTCCGCGCCGCCCTGTCGCTCGACAACGCCAGGCTGCACCGCGCCGAGTCCCGGGTCGCCACCACCCTGCAGCGCTCGATGATCCCGACCCGCCCGCCGCAGATCCCCGGTGTGCAGATCGCCCACCGCTACCTGCCCGGCGACCCGAAGGCCGAGGTCGGCGGCGACTGGTTCGACGCGATCCAGCTGCCCGGCAGCCGGGTCGCCCTGGTGGTCGGCGACGTGATGGGGCACGGCCTGCACTCGGCCGCCGCGATGGGCCGCTTCCGCACCGCGATGCAGACCCTCGCCGCGCTCGACCTGCCGCCCGGCCAGCTGCTGCGCCACCTCGACAACCTGGCCCACAAACTCGGCGACGACCACCTCGCCACCTGCCTGTACGCGGTGTACGACCCGATCAACCGGACCTGCGAGCTGGCCAGCGCCGGCCACGTCCCGCCGGTCCTGGTGCACCCGGACGGCAGCGGCGAGCTGTTGGAGATCCCGGCCGGCGCGCCGATCGGGGTCGGCGGGGTGCCGTTCGTCGCCAAGACCATCGACGTGTCGGACGGCTCGATGCTGGTGCTCTGCACCGACGGCCTGGTCGAGGTCAGGGGCGGCGACATAGGAGCGGGCCTGGCCGCGCTCTGCGGCAACCTGATCGACCCGCAGCAGAGCCCCGAGCAGGCCTGCGACGTGGTGCTGGAGCGCCTGCACTCGGACGACCGCAAGGACGACGTCGCCCTCCTGGTGGCCCGCTTCGACGGGGTCGCCCCGTCCGAGGTGGCCACCTGGGACCTCACCGTCGACCACCGCGAGGTCCGCCGGGCCCGCGCCCTGGTCCGCGAGCAGCTGGCCGCCTGGCACCTGGAGGCGCTCAGCGACACCACCGAGCTGCTGGTCAGCGAGCTGGTCACGAACGCCGTCCGGGTGGCCCGGGACCGGGTCCGGCTGCAGCTGATCCGGGTGGACAAGCTCCTGGTCGAGGTCAGCGACGACAACCACAACCTGCCCTCGCTGGAGCCCGCCGAGCAGCTCGGCGAGACCGGCCGCGGCCTCACCCTGGTGACCAAGCTCGCCGAGCGCTGGGGCACCGCCCGCAAGGCGGTCGGCAAGGTCGTCTGGTTCGAGCTCCCGCTGCCCCACCACCCCCGGAAGGCCTGAGCGGCCGGGTACCGGGCGTGCTGCCCGGTACCCGGCCGCTCAGGCCGAAACCACGCTGCCTACGGGATGACGGCGCCCGCCGAGGTCCGCCGCCGGGCCTCCACCGCGACCTCGCGGGAGGCCACCGTGGCCACCGAGGTGGCGGCCCCGACCCCGGCCAGCACCCGCGGCCAGAAGTCGCCGAACACCTCGACCGAGACGGCGATCAGCAGCGCGGTGATCACCGCGACGACGTGCTCCAGACCGGCCAGGTTCGGCAGGACGACCGCCTCGCCGACCATCATGACCACCACCAGCCCGGCGGTGAACCAGGCCCGGCAGCGGAACGCGATGCAGATCGCCAGCGCCACGACCGCGGCCGACGGCCCGGTGTCCCGCACGTAGGCGACCCACTTCGGGAAGCCGAACAGGTGGTCCGGCCCGATCGCCACGCCGAACCGGGCGAACAGCGTGCCCGCCAGCGTGCAGGCGTAGGCCACCACCAGCGTCATCCGCCGGCCGAGCACGATCTCGGCGATGCCGAAGACCAGGAAGACCTGGGCCAGCGCCCCCCAGACCGGCAGGTCCAGCGCCGGGACGTACAGCGAAAGCGGGGTGCGCAGCAGCGAGACGTCCAGCGGCAGCGCGGCCTTCACCACACCGATGTGGTTGACGAAGCGCTCGCCCCCGGGCAGGTGCTGCACGATGCTGAACAGCAGGATCAGAAACGTCGCCGTGGTGGCCAGCGGAACGGCGGCGAACTTCTTGCGCACCACCTGGTCGCGGACCGTCACGAACAACGTCCCCCACTCGGCGACAGCGGCCGCTCTGGCTGTCGCCAGCGGCCCCTTTCGCACGCCCCCCGCGTGGGTCCTGTGAATCACAGCCGTCCTCTCCCGAATCCCCGAACCGTTGAGTCTTTTCTCAGCTACCTCAACATTAGAAGCCTCTTAACAAATCCACATCGGCATGGATGGGGATAAGGGTCATCCTCAGGGGGGAGGGGATCCCCCCTAGGGCACCCCCATCCGGCCGTCCGCCACCCCCCGCCCCCCGGCGGAGAGCGGGCGGAGGACTACTCCTCGCCCTGCTGCGCGCTCACGGGCACCCGGGGCGCCACCACGGCGGACCCGGAGTGCCGGCGCCGGAACAGGGCGGGCATGCTCGGCGCGACGATGAAGCCCTCGGCACGGGCGCTCGCGATGCCGATCCGCGGAATCTCGCTGCTCTTCTCGAAGAGCAGGTAACGCGGTTCCCAGATCGGCCGGTACTTGGCGTTGGCGCGGTACAGCGACTCGATCTGCCACCAGCGGGAGAAGAAACCGAGCACGGAGCGCCACAGCCGCAACACCGGGCCGGCGCCGAGCCGCGAACCGCGCTCGAAAACGGAACGGAACATCGCGAAGTTCAACGAAACCCGCTTAAGCCCCACCTCGTCGGCGCGCTGGAGGAGTTCGATCACCATGAACTCGACCAGGCCGTTCTCGGTGTCCCGGGCCCGGCGCATCAGGTCCAGCGAGAGCCCGTCCGGGCCCCACGGCACGAAGCTCAGCAGCGCCTTGAGCTCGCCGTCGCCGTCGTGGCACTCCAGCATCACGCAGCGGCCGTCGGCCGGGTCGCCGAGGCGGCCGAGCGCCATCGAGAAACCGCGCTCGGTCGCGCCGTCGCGCCACTCGTCGGCCTTGGCCACCAGCCGCTCCATCTCCGCCTCGGAGATGTCCTCGTGACGGCGGATCCGCACGGTGTACCCGGCCCGCTTGACCCGGTTGTACGCCTGCCGGACGACCCGCATCGCCCGGCCCTCCAACGAGAACTCGTCCAGCTCGACGATCGCCTCGTCGCCCAGCTCCAGCGCGTCCAGCCCGTGCCGGGCGTAGATCACGCCGGCCTCCTCGGAGGCGCCCATGACGGCCGGCGCCCAGGCGTGCTCGCGGGCCTCGGCGAGCCAGGCGTCGATCGCCCCCGGCCATGCCTCCGGGTCGCCGATCGGGTCGCCCGAGGCGAGCGACACCCCGCCGATCACCCGGTAGGTGACGGCCGCCTTGCCGCTGGGGGAGAAGATCACGGCCTTGTCCCGGCGCAGCGCGAAGTAGCCGAGCGAGTCCCGCTCGCCCTGCCTGTCGAGCAGGGTCCGCAGCTTGGCCTCGTCCTCGGGGTTCAGCAGTTCCTTGCCGCGCGGGCTGCGGAAGGCGACGTACAGCACGAGCAGGAACAGCACCGCGCCCATCGCGTTGATCACCGCGTTCACCCAGGTCGGCACGTTGATCACGGAGCGCAGGTGCTCGGACGGGGTGATGGTGATCATCCGGCCGACGGAGTAGCGGAAGAGGTCCCAGAAGTCGGCGCCGCCCAGCTCGTTGGTCAGCCACACCAGCAGTGCGCCCACCCCGCCGCCGAACAGCAGCCCGCCGACGAAGGTCGCGGCGGCGGTCTTCGGGTTGGACTGGTCGCCCTTGGACGTGAACTCCTTGCGCCCGACCAGCAGCGCCAGCACGAACAGGCAGGTCAGCACCGTGGAGACGTAGTTCAGCGGGTGCCGGTTGAAGCGCTCGTCGGGCAGCAGCATGGCCGCCAGGTAGAGCAGCGCGAACATCCCGGCCAGCGCCGCGTTGAAGATCCACGCGGCCCGCTTGCGCCGCCGCATCGCGACCGCCAGGAACACCGACAGCACCGCGCTGGCCAGGCCCGAGGTCATCAGGTACGGGGTGAAGTACTCACCCTCGTTGTGCTCGCTGACCTGGTCGCGGAACGGCACCAGGAGTACCGTCGCCACGTTCAGCAGCGCGATCAGCCGCAGGTACCAGACGGAGGCCGCGGCGGCCCGCGGGCGCCAGCGGTCGAGCAGGCCGACGGGCCGGGGCCCGGTGGACGTGGCGGACGGCTCCGACTTCACAGTGGACGACACAGCTCAATTCCAAACGATCAGATGGTGGGGCGCATCCGCACACGGCCCGGCGCCGGGCGCCCGCACGGGCCCGACGGACTGACCGGCGGCCCCGGGCCCACCGGCCCCCGCAGCAGGGAGCGGGCCGACGAAAGGGCAGCCACCAACATGGTTCCCCACCTCACGTGAGAATCGCGTGAACCGGGTAGCGGATTCCAACCCCCGCCGAACGGCGGGGGTGCGGACCCGCCATGCGTTCGGCGGCCCGACCCGGCTACCCCTACCCTCGACATCGACCCGCGCGGACCGCCACCACCCGGCCGCCCCAACCGAGGAGGCACCATCACCACCACCCGCGTGCTGATCGTGGACGACGAGATCCTGGTCCGCTCCGGCCTCGGCCTCATCGTCGGTTCCGCCCACGACCTGGAGGTGGTCGGCGACTGCTCCGGCGGCCAGGCCGAGGAGCACGTCCAGCGGCTGCGCCCGCACGTCGTGCTGCTCGACATCCGGATGCCCGACCTCGACGGCATCTCGGTGCTGCGCCGGGTCCGCGCCCTGCCCGACCCGCCGGCCGTCGCGATGCTGACCACCTTCGACACCGACGAGTACATCGGCACCGCGCTGCGGGCCGGCGCCTCCGGCTTCCTCCTCAAGGACACCGCCCCCGAGCAGTTGGTGCACGCCGTCCGGGTGCTCGCGGCCGGCGGCAACATCCTCTCCCCGACCGTCACCCGTACCGTGATCGGCGGCTACGTGGACGGCGGCGGACCGGACGCCGAGGCCTCCGCGCTCACCCGCACCCTCACCGGCCGGGAGCTGGACGTCCTGGCCCTGCTCGGCGAGGGCCTGTCGAACGCGGAGATCGCCGACCGGCTGTTCCTCGGCACCGGCACCGTCAAGGACCACATCAGCGCGATCCTCGGCAAGCTCGGCGCCGCCAACCGCGTCCAGGCCGCCGTCGTCGCCCACCGGGCCGGACTGGTCCGGCCGAAACCCGGCGACGGAGCATGACCGCCGCCGACCAGCTGCCGTCGAGACGGCTGCCGGCCTGGTGCACCGCGCCCTGGCTGATGCTGCTGCTGCCCGCGCTGTACTCCCTGATGGACGCGGCCCTGGTCGCCCGGGACGCCCAGTGGTGGCAGGTGGCGCTGTCGGTGCTGGCCGCCGTGACGCTGCTCTGGCGCCGCCGCTTCCCGGTCCTCGTGCTGCTCCTCACCATGCCAGGCAGCTACGTCGCCGACATCTGGCTGGCCCCGATCACGGCCGTCTACACACTGGCGGCCGAACGCCCCAACCCCCGTCTGGTCATCCCCCTCGGCACCCTCTTCACCCTCGTCGAGTTCTTCCACTGGCCGATCTCCGACCAGACCGTCTGGCTGAGCCGCGACACCGCGCTCTACGCCATCCAGTCGATCATGCTCGCCGCCGGCCCCGCCGCCACCGGCCTGCTCGCCCGCACCCGGCGGGAGCTGGCGGCCCGGGTCGAGGAGCTGACCCGCGGCCAGGAGCGGGAGACCAGGCTGCTCGCCGAGCGGGTGCTGATCAGCGAGCGCGGCCGGCTCGCCCGCGAGATGCACGACGTCGTCTCGCACCAGGTCAGCCTGATCAGCATCCAGGCCGGCGCGCTCCAGGTGAGCACCCCCGACCCGGCCGCGGCGGCCACCGCCCGCACCATCCGCGAGCTCTCCGTGCGCACCCTCGACGAGCTGCGCCAGATGGTCGGCGTGCTGCGCACCGGCGACCCGCGCCACAACACCCCGCTCGCCCCGCAGCCGCGGCTGGCCGACCTGCCCCGGCTGATCGAGGAGAGCGGCCTGGCCGCCGCCGCCGAGCTGGCGCCCGGCGACCGCCCGTGGCCGGAGGCGGTGGAGCGGGCCGCCTACCGGACGGTCCAGGAGGCGCTCACCAACATCACCAAGTACGCCCCCGACGCGGCCGTGCACGTGAAGGTGCGGGCGAAGGGCCGGCGGCTGCGGGTCGAGGTGCGCAACGACCCCCCGCCGGTGCGACCGGCCCGGCCGGACGCCCTGACCCTGCCGGGCGGTGGTCACGGACTGGTCGGCCTGCGCGAGCGCGCCCAGCTCCTCGGCGGCACGCTGACCGCGGGCCCCACCCAGGAGGGCGGGTTCGAGGTCCGCGCCGAACTCCCCGCCTCCCGCGCCTGAGCCGGCCGGAGGGACGGCCCCCGGGCGGTCCCTCCGGAGAACGAGAAAGCCCCGCAGATCCGAAGATCTGCGGGGCTTCGCTGTGCGCGAGGGGGGAGTTGAACCCCCACGCCCTTTCGGGCACTGGAACCTGAATCCAGCGCGTCTGCCTATTCCGCCACCCGCGCATGGGTGCGTCTTCCGTGCCGACCGGATCCCCGATCCACCAGCACCTCGCGGCCCTCGTGGTTCTTCGTCCCGGCCTCCCTCTCGGGCGGCCCTTCCGACGTGGAAAACAGTAGCACGACCTGGGGGAGTCCTCCGAATCCGTTCCGCCGGGACGGTTCCACCCCCCGGTCCGCCACCCGAGCGCGTCCGAACGGATGCGCCCCGAACGTCCGGGCGAAGCGTGGAACCCCCTTCCGACGGGCACACCTGGCGTGCCGTACCCGATATGCGTCACCCTGTGTGTCCGAGCCCACCCCCGGGCACGACGCGTCCCGGGAACCGTACGGATGGGCCCGGCGTGGATACGATCAGTACGGAAGTACCGCAAGTAGGCACGACCGGCTCTCCGGGGCCCGGTCGGCAGGCAGGCGAACGAACCCTGGAAGGGGGTGCCCCATGGGAGTGCTGAAGAAGTTCGAGCAGCGACTTGAGGGTCTCGTCAACGGCACCTTCGCCAAGGTGTTCAAGTCCGAGGTCCAGCCCGTGGAGATCGCCGGGGCGCTGCAGCGCGAGTGCGACAACAACGCGAGCATCTGGAACCGCGACCGCACCGTCGTGCCGAACGACTTCATCGTCGAGCTGAGCCCGCACGACCACGAGCGCCTGAGCCCCTACTCCGGGCAGCTCGGCAACGAGCTCGCCGGCATGGTCCGCGAGTACGCCGAGGCCCAGCGGTACAGCTTCATGGGCCCCCTCCAGGTGAACCTGGAGAAGGCCGACGACCTCGACACCGGCCTGTACCGGGTGCGCAGCCGCACCCTGGCGGCCGAGGAGCCCCAGCAGTACGCCCCGCCGCAGCCCGGCTACGACCGCCCGCCGGTCGCCCCGGCCCCCGGCGCGCCGTGGCAGCAGCCGGGAGCCGACCAGTACAGCGCGCCCCCGCCGCCGGCCGCGCCCCCCGCCATGCCCCCGGCCCCGCCGACCGCGGGCGGCAACGTCCGCGCGTTCCCCGGCTCCGGCCACGGCGCCTCGGTCCGCACCTGGATCGAGGTGAACGGCGCCCGCCACCAGATCTCCGGCGGCGCGTGCGTGCTGGGCCGCTCGACCGAGGCGGACGTCCGGATCGACGACCCGGGCGTCTCCCGCAAGCACGCCGAGATCCGCCCCGGCAACCCTTCGATGGTCCTCGACCTGGGCTCCACCAACGGCATCGTGGTGGACGGACAGCACACCCAGCGCGCTACGCTCCGCGACGGCTCGCGAATCGTCGTGGGCTCCACCACCATCGTCTACCGACAGGTCGAAGGGTAGTGTCCGATTTGTTCGCTCGCTTCGCTCACCCACACGCGGGGCGGCCATGTCCGAACTGACCCTGACGGTGATGCGGCTGGGCTTCCTGGCCGTGCTGTGGCTGTTCGTCATCGTCGCGATCCAGGTGATCCGCAGCGACCTCTTCGGGACCAAGGTGAACCCCCGCTCCTCGCGCCGCGGCGGTCCCGCGCCCGCGTCCGGAGCCGGTGCGGCCACCGCGCCCGCCGCCGCCGGACGCCCCGCGCCGACCCCGGGCCCGGGTGCCAACACCGCCGCCCCGACCGCGGGCGGCGGCCGGCGCCGCGGCGCCCCGACGCAGCTCGTCGTGGTCCAGGGCTCCCTGGCCGGGACCACCGTCGCGCTGCAGGGCCAGACCATCACCCTGGGCCGGGCGCACGACTCCACCATCGTGCTGGACGACGACTACGCGTCCTCCCGGCATGCCAGGATCTATCCCGACCAGACTGGGCAGTGGACGGTCGAGGATCTAGGCTCCACCAACGGCACCTATCTGGACCGGCAGCGCCTGACCGCGCCGACCCCGCTCCAGCCGGGCATGCCGATCCGTATCGGCAGGACCGTCATCGAACTGCGGAAGTAGTAGCGCATGAGGGACAGCATCCCGTCCATGACCCAGAGGGGGGCACAGGTCGCATGACCCTGGTGCTGCGCTTCGCCGCCGGCTCCCACAAGGGACTGATCCGGGAGGGGAACGAGGACTCCGGCTACGCCGGGCCGCGGCTGCTGGCCGTGGCCGACGGCATGGGCGGCGCCGCGGCCGGCGAGGTCGCGTCCTCCGAGGTGCTCGGCTCCATCGTCCGTCTGGACGAGGACGTGCCGGGCGCCGATCTGCTGACCCTGCTCGGTGACGCCGTCCAGGGCGCCAACGACCGGCTCCGGCAGATGGTCGAGGACGACCCCCAGCTGGAGGGCATGGGCTGCACGCTCACCGCCATGCTCTGGACGGGCCAGCGGATGGGCCTCGTGCACGTCGGCGACTCCCGCGCCTACCTGCTGCGCGACGGTTCCCTGGTGCAGATCACCCAGGACCACACCTGGGTGCAGCGCCTGGTCGACGAGGGCCGGATCACGCCCGAGGAGGCCGAGACCCACCCGCAGCGCTCGCTGCTGATGCGGGCCCTGGACGGCCGCGGCCAGGTCGAGCCCGACCTGTCGATCCGCGAGGTCCGGGCCGGCGACCGCTACCTGATCTGCTCCGACGGCCTCTCCGGCCCGGTCAGCCACCAGACGCTCGAAGCCACCCTCGGCAGCTACTACGCGCCCGAGCAGACCGTGCAGGAGCTGATCCAGCTCGCGCTGCGCGGCGGCGGCCCGGACAACATCACCTGCATCGTGGCGGACGTCATCGACGTCGGCGCCACGGACACCATGAGCGGCCAGTTCAACGACGTCCCGGTGGTGGTCGGCGCGGTCGCCGACGCCCCGCCGTCCTCGGCCGCCACCGACCGTTCCATCGCCGACACCCCGGCCGGCCGCGCCGCCGGCCTCGGCCGCGCGCCCCAGGGCGCCTTCGGCCCCGCCGAGGGCTACGACGGCGGCTACGACGCGCCGGGCGGCTTCGGCCCCGCCGAGGGCTACGAGGGCGAGTACGGCGGCTACAACGGCGCCGAGCCCTCGGTCTACGGCACCGAGGACTTCGACGAGGACGAGCCGCCGAAGCGCAAGCGCAAGGGGCTCAAGGTCTCGCTGGCCGTCCTGGTCGCCCTCGGCGTGCTCGGCGGCGGCGGGTACTTCGGCTACCAGTGGACGCAGGGCCAGTACTACGTCGGCGCGCAGGACGGGCACGTGGCCGTCTACCAGGGCATCAACCAGAGCCTGGCCGGCCTGAGCCTCTCCTCGGTGCACACCGAGTACAAGGACATCGCGCTCAAGTACCTGCCGACGGACCAGCAGGCACACGTCACCAAGACCATCTCGGTGAACAGCCTGAACGACGCCGACGCGACCATCAAGGAGCTCGACGGCTGGGCCAAGCTCTGCAAGAAGGTCAGCGACGCGAAGGCCGGTACCGCCGGACAGCCCGCGGGCACCCAGGCCACCCAGACGACGTACGCCGACCCCGCCGGGTTCGTGGCCGCGCCCGCGCCCACGCCGAGCGAGAAGCCGAGCGAGAGGAACCGCGCCCCCGTGGCCGCGGTGCCCACCCCGACGCCCACCTCCTCGGCCACCTCCTCGGCCGCCCCGAGCGCCCCGGCCACCCCGCCGCCCGCCACCACCCCCGCACCGGCCCCCGGCGCCGCGGGCGACGTGCCCGGCCTGAGCGACGAGGACCGGCAGCGTGCCGAGTCCTGCCCGAAGCAGTGACCCCCGTGACCCGACATAGGCCCGCCCCCGGCCGGCCCACCGGCCGGCAGGGAGCGGCCGACCAGTGAGCACCTACGACCTGAGCAGCGGCGCGGGCCGACCCGGCCGGCGCCGGACACCGGACGCCCGGCCCGGCACCCGGCGCCGGGGCAACACCACCATCACCCCGCAGGAAGCGCCCAACCGGCGCAACACCGAGCTGGCCCTGCTGGTCTTCGCCGTCCTGCTCCCGGTCCTCGCCTACGCCAACGTGGGCCTCGCCATGGACTCCGAGCTGCCCCGCGGCATGCTCGGCTACGGCCTCGGAATGGGCTCGCTCGCCCTCGTCGCGCACCTGCTGGTCCGCCGCTTCGCGCCGTACGCGGACCCGCTGATGCTGCCGATCGCCACCCTGCTGAACGGGCTCGGCGTGGTCATGATCTGGCGGCTCGACAAGGCGGGCAAGCTGCTCACCGGCAACTTCAAGGCCGCCGAGAACCAGCTGATGTGGTCCGGCCTCGGCGTCGCGCTGTTCATCGGCGTCATGGTGTTCCTCAAGGACCACCGCGTGCTCCAGCGCTACACCTACATCTCGATGGTCGTGGCCCTCGTCCTGCTCGCCGCGCCGGCGTTCTTCCCGGCCCGCGCGGAGGACTTCGGCGCCAAGATCTGGATCCGGATGGGCGGCTTCTCCATCCAGCCCGGCGAGTTCGCCAAGATCATCCTCACCGTCTTCTTCGCCGGGTACCTGATGGTCAAGCGGGACGCCCTGGCCCTGGCCAGCCGCCGCTTCGCCGGCCTCTACCTGCCGCGCGGGCGCGACCTCGGACCGATCGTGGTGATCTGGCTGCTCAGCCTGTTGATCCTGGTCTTCGAGAACGACCTCGGCACGTCCTTCCTGTTCTTCGGCCTGTTCGTGGTGATGCTCTACGTCGCCACCGAGCGCACCAGCTGGATCCTGTTCGGCCTGCTGATGTCGGTCGGCGGCGCCACCGCCGTCGCCATGACCACCAGCCACGTGAAGACCCGGATCGACGCCTGGCTCGACCCGATGGCCGCCTTCGCCCCGCACCCGCCCAAGGGCTCCACCGAGCAGATCGGCCAGTCGCTGATGGCGCTCGGCTCCGGCGGGGTGACCGGCTCCGGCCTCGGCCAGGGGAGGTCCTGGCTGATCAACTTCGCCGCCAAGAGCGACTTCATCCTGGGCTCCTTCGGCGAGGAGCTCGGCCTCGCCGGCCTGATGGCGATCTTCCTGCTCTACGCGCTGCTGGTGCAGCGCGGCCTGCGCACCGCGCTCGCCGCCCGCGACCCGTTCGGCAAGCTGTTCGCCGTCGGCCTCGCCTCCGCCATGGCGCTGCAGGTCTTCGTCGTCGCCGGAGGGGTCACCGGACTGATCCCGCTGACCGGTATGACCATGCCGTTCCTCGCCCAGGGCGGTTCGTCAGTGGTCGCCAACTGGGCACTGATCGCGATCCTGCTGAAGATCAGCGACAGTGCCCGCCGACCCGGGGTCGAACCCGCCCCCGCCACCGAGGGCCAGGGAGGCCCCGCCAGATGAACAAGCCGATCCGCCGGGTCTCGATCTTCTGCCTCGTGCTGATCCTGGCCCTGATGCTGCGCACCAACTGGGTGCAGGGCGTCCAGGCCGACGCCTGGGCCAGCAACGTCAACAACAAGCGCCAGCAGTTCGACCGCTACGCCCACCCGCGCGGCAACATCATCGTCGGCGGCCAGCCGGTCACGAAGTCCGACTTCGTCAACGGCCTGCGCTACAAGTACAAGCGCTCCTGGGTCGACGGCCCGATGTACGCCCCGGTCACCGGCTACTCCTCCCAGGTCTACGGCTCCAACGGGCTGGAGAACCTGGAGGACGGCATCCTCTCCGGCACCGACGACCGGCTGTTCTTCCGCAACACCCTGGACATGCTGACCGGTGAGCAGAAGAAGGGCGGCGACGTCGTCACGACGATCAACGCCAAGGCCCAGAAGGCCGCCTGGGACGGGCTCGGCAACAAGAAGGGCGCGGCCGTCGCGCTCGACCCGAAGACCGGCGCGATCCTCGCCCTGGTCTCCACCCCGTCCTACGACCCGGGCACCATCTCCGGCAGCGAGGACTCCGACTCCAAGTCCTGGACGGACCTCAACGCCGACCCGAACAAGCCGATGCTCAACCGGGCGCTGAAGGAGACCTATCCGCCCGGCTCGACCTTCAAGCTGGTCACCGCGACCGCCGCGTTCGAGAACGGCCTGTACCAGAACGTCGACGACGCGACGAGCACGCCGGACCCGTACACCCTGCCGGGCACCAGCACCGTTCTCAAGAACGAGAGCCCGAACGAGAAGTGCGAGAACGCCACCGTCAAGTCCGGCATGGACCAGTCCTGCAACACGGTCTTCGCCAAGATGGGCGCCGACCTCGGCAAGGACAAGATGCGGGCGCAGGCCGAGAAGTTCGGCTTCAACAGCACCGTCGACACCCCCGTGCGCTCCGAGAAGAGCATCTTCCCGAACAGCGCGAGCCTGGACGGCACCGCCCAGGACTCGATCGGCCAGCACGACACCCGCGCCACCCCGCTGCAGATGGCCATGGTCTCCGCGGCCATCGCCAACAACGGCAGCCTGATGACGCCGTACCTGGTCGACCAGGAGCGCTCGGCCTCGCTGACCACCATCTCCAAGCACACCGAGAAGCAGTTCTCCCAGGCCATGAGCCCGACCACCGCGCAGAAGATGCAGGACCTGATGGTCTCGGTGGTCGAGAACGGCACCGGCACGAACGCCAAGATCCCCGGCGTCCAGGTCGGCGGCAAGACCGGCACCGCCCAGCACGGCGAGGACAACGCCGGCCTGCCGTTCGCCTGGTTCACGTCCTGGGCCAAGACCTCGGACGGCCAGTCGGTCGCGGTCGCGGTCGTGGTCGAGGACGGCTCGCAGAACCGCGACGGCATCAGCGGCGGCCGCCTCGCCGCCCCGATCGCCAAGGCGGTGATGCAGGCCGTGCTCGGCAAGTGACGGGCGGGGCCGCGGGTGAGTGGAATGTCACGATCGGCACCCCCGTTCGGATACCGGTCTGGTATCGGCCCACGGGTGACTCCGGTCCGACGTGGTACGACCGGTAGCGTATCCGCCAGCAGCGGGTGTGCCCGTTGCCGCCCGCGAGGCGGCGCACGACCCGGCCGGAGAACCGGTCGCGGGCCGCGCGGCGTCACCCAGAGCGTGCGGGGACACCTACGTCACAACCTCACCGGCGGGTGAGGGAGAGGGTCGGAACTATGGAAGAGCCTCGTCGCCTCGGCGGCAGGTACGAGCTCGGCGGCGTCCTCGGACGCGGCGGCATGGCCGAGGTGTACCTCGGCCATGACACCCGGCTCGGCCGTTCCGTCGCAGTGAAGACGCTCCGGGCCGACATGGCCCGGGATCCGTCGTTCCAGGCCCGCTTCCGCCGCGAGGCGCAGTCGGCGGCGTCCCTGAACCACCCCGCGATCGTCGCCGTGTACGACACCGGCGAGGACTACATCGACGGCATCTCCATCCCGTACATCGTGATGGAGTACGTCGAGGGGTCCACCCTGCGCGAGCTGCTGCACTCCGGGCGCCGGCTGCTGCCCGAGCGCGCGCTGGAGATGACCATCGGCATCCTGCAGGCGCTGGAGTACTCGCACCGGGCGGGCATCGTCCACCGCGACATCAAGCCCGCCAACGTGATGCTGACCCGGCAGGGCAACGTCAAGGTCATGGACTTCGGCATCGCCCGCGCGATGGGCGACGCCGGGATGACCATGACGCAGACCTCGGCCGTCATCGGCACCGCCCAGTACCTCTCCCCCGAACAGGCCAAGGGCGAGCAGGTCGACGCCCGGTCCGACCTGTACTCCACCGGCTGCCTGCTGTACGAACTGCTGACCGTCCGCCCGCCGTTCGTCGGCGACTCCCCGGTGGCCGTGGCCTACCAGCACGTCCGGGAGGAGCCGCAGCCGCCGTCGGTCTTCGACCCCGAGGTGCGCCCCGAGGTCGACGCGATCGTGCTGAAGGCCCTCGCCAAGGAGCGCGACTACCGCTACCAGAGCGCCGACGAGATGCGCGACGACATCGAGCGCTTCCTCGACGGCCTCCCGGTCGCCGCCGCCCAGCAGGCCGCCGCCTACGGCATGGGCGCCGCCGGGTACGGCTACGACCAGAACGGCTACCCGCAGCACGACCCGTACGGCCAGACCAACGTGCTGCCGCAGCAGCCCGGCGGTCCGACCACCGTCCTGCCGCAGGTCGGCCAGCCCGGCTACGGACAGCAGGGCGGCTACCCGGACGACGGCTACGGCCAGACCTACGCCGGCACCCCGGCGGGCGGCGGCCACGACGACGGCTACGGCTCCGAGGGCGGTCGGCGCGGCGACCGGCCGAAGAAGAGCAACACCTCCTGGATCGTGCTGGCGGTCGCCGCGGTGCTGGTCCTGGTCGGCACCTTCTTCGTCGCCCAGGCGATGTTCAACGGCAGTGGCGCCAGCAAGGAGCCCGCGAAGCTCGCCGCGCCGAGCCTGGTCGGCAAGAGCCTGGCCGACGCGAAGTCGGCGGCCGCGCAGGCCGGTCCCAAGCTCGTGGTGACCGAGGGCGACAAGATCGCCTGCCCGGACGCCAACGTGAAGAAGGACCAGGTCTGCACCCAGAACCCGGCGGCCGGCATCCCGGTCGCGGAGAACGGCACGATCACCGTGCAGGTCTCCTCCGGCCCGGCCAAGGCGAACGTCCCGCCGGTGACCGGCAAGACCAAGGACCAGGCGACGCAGGCCCTCAGCGCGGCCGGCTTCACCAACGTCACCACCGAGTACAAGGACGACGACACCGCCCCGCAGGACACCGTCACCGCCCAGGACCCGGCCGCCAACACCCCGGCCGACCCGAGCGCCCCGATCAAGCTGACGATCTCGCAGGGCAAGAGCAAGATCGCCGTCCCGCCCGTGGTCGGCATGCAGAAGGACGCCGCGGCGGCCCAGCTGCAGGGCGCCGGCTTCCAGGTCGACATGTCGAAGACGGTGGCGACGACCGACCCGACCAAGGTCGACACCGTCGCGTCGCAGACCCCGGGGGCCAACACCAAGGCCCCGGCCAACACGAAGATCCAGCTGGTCATCTACAAGGCGCCGGAAAAGGCCCAGGTGCCGCCGCTGCAGAACGTCAAGCTGTCGGACGCCGTCAGCCAGCTGCAGAAGCTCGGCCTCGGCTACGCCGTGACCGGCCCGTCGGACCCGAACGCCGTGGTCATCATGACCAACCCGCCGGCCGGCACCATGCTGGACCCGAACACCCAGGTGAACCTGGTCACGAAGCCGGCTGATCCGCCCAAAGGGGGCGACCCCGTCCCCTCACCCTCCAACCCCAAAGGGGGGAACAACAACTAAGCCCTTCTTCCCCTGGTTCTGAGGGGACCCGAGGCTTGGTGGGGGTTGTCACGACAGCACCGGGGGCCCGTCGCAGCGACTGCGGCGGGCCCCCGGGCGTTCTCCGGCGAGGTGGCGGGCAGGAGCGGCTCAGGAGTGCCGCAGCTCGGGCGGCGGGGTCCGCTCGGCGTCCACGGGGTCCACCCGGACCAGGCTCCCCCACACCGCCATCCGGTAGCGCGAGGTGTAGACCGGCGTGCAGGTGGTCAGCGTGATGTACCGGCCCGGGGTGGTGTAGCCGGAGCCGGTCGGGACGGGCGCGACGATGCCGGTGTCGTACTTGGACGTCTCCGGCAGGGTGCTGTCGACCTTGTAGACGTACCACTCGTCCTTGGTCTCGACGACGACCGCGTCGCCCTTGTGGACGGCGTCCAGGTCGTGGAACTTGGCGCCGTGGCCGTCCCGGTGGGCGGCCAGCGCGAAGTTGCCGGTCGTGTCCCAGGGCATCGCGGCGCGGTACGGCTGCTCGTACACCCCGGCGACGCCCTCGGCCAGGGTGTCGGTGTCGGTGCCCATCCGGATCAGCACCTGGTAGTCCCTGCCCATCGCGGGGACGTGCAGGAAGCCGACCCCGTCCCCGGCCGCGTAGACGGGCGCGGCGGCCGTCGCACCGGGCGTCGCACCGGGCGTCGCCGAGGGCGTGCCGGTGGGGCCCGCGGCCCAGGCGCTGCGCAGCTTGTCGGAGGCCTCGGACGCCGAGCGGTCCGCCTCGACGTTGGTCCACCAGAGCGAGTAGGCGACGAACAGGCCGAGCACCAGGCCCAGGGTGATCAGGAGCTCGCCGAAGACCCCGAGGACGGCCAGCGCCCGGCCCCTCCCGCGCCGCGCCGGCTCCGGTCCGGGCGCACCGCCCGGACCGGGTTGCGGGAAGGCCTCCACGGCCGTCTCGTCCTGCGTCACCGGTGCTCCCCTCCGTCGCCTGCGGCCGGGTGACTACCCGCCCGCGATCACGGCCGGCTTGCCCTGGCTGCGCGGCCGTTCCTCGGTCATCTTGCCAAACAGGATGAGGCGGAACTTGGAGGTGAACTCCGGGGTGCAGGTGGTGAGGGTGATGTACCGGCCGGGGCCGGTGTAGCCGGAGCCGTTCGGGACGGGCTTGATCACGCTGACGTTGTTGGGGGAGGTCTCCGGGATGCCGCCGGTGATCTCGTACGTGTAGTACGCGGTGGCGGTCTCCACCACGACCTGGTCGCCCTTGCCGAGCTTGTTGATGTACCGGAACGGCTCGCCGTGGGTGTTGCGGTGCGCGGCGAGCGCGAAGTTGCCCGCCTTGTCGGCCGGCATGCCGGTGCCGGTGTAGTGGCCGACCAGGCCGTTGTCGAGCACCGCCGACTTCGAAGTGCCCTCGGCGATCGGGAACTTCAGCCCGAGCTTGGGCAGGTAGATGATCGCGAAGCCCTTGCCGGGCTCGAACGTCTCGGGTTTCGCCGGATCCGGTGCCGGCTGTCCCGGCTGGCCGGGCTGCGCCGCGTCGAACTGCTTCTCCAGCTGGCTGCGGGCACCGTCGGCGGCCGCGTCGGCCTGCACGTTGGTCCACCACAGCTGGTACGAGACGAAGAGCAGCATCACCACGCCGAGCGTGATGCACAGTTCGCCGACCAGGCGCGCCGCGATCACGACCGGGGACTCCTTGGGCCGCACCCGCGGCCCCGCGCCCTTGCCGGAGGCCCGGCGCCGCCCGCTGCCCGGGCGCACCGAGGTGCGCCCCTGGGCGGCCCGCCGGCGCTCGGCCCGTCCGCCGGTCGGCGGGGCCGCCTCGGCGGCGGCCGGTCCCTCCCCGGCGGGCAGCCGGAGCTGCACGGTCTGGTCGGGCAGCCAGGGGTACTCGGACGTGTCGGCGGCCTGCTCGGCCTGCTCGTAGACGCCCCAGCCGTCCTCCGCACCCGCCTGTCCGGACGGGGCGGGCTGGACCGGCTGGGCGGGCGGGGCCTGGTGGGCGCCCTGGTACTGGTCGCCGTACTGGCCGCCGGCCTGCCGGCCGCCGCCGTACTGCCCGTAGCCGTACTGGCCGTTGACCTGATGGCCGTTGACCTGATGGCCTTCGCCGTACTCGGCCTGGCCGTACTGGTCCGCGGGCTGCCGCCCGTCCCCGTACGGTCCCGCCTCCGGCTGGTAACGCCCCTCGGGACGCAGTGCGGTCACGCCGCTCAGCCCCGGCCGATCACCGGGGCGAGCCCGGCCGACCGGTCCACGGCCTGCGGGTGGCCGCACTCCGCCAGCCAGTTCGCGAGCATCCGGTGCCCGCCCTCGGTGAGCACCGACTCGGGGTGGAACTGCACACCCTCGACCGGCAGTTCGCGGTGCCGCAGGCCCATGATCACGCCGCTCTCGGTGCGGGCGGTGACCACCAGGTCGTCCGGCACCGTCGCCGGGTCGACCGCCAGCGAGTGGTACCGGGTGGCGGTGAGCGGCGAGGGCAGGCCCTCGAACACCCCGCCGTCCTCGTGCTCGACCAGTGAGGTCTTGCCGTGCAGCAGCTCCGGCGCCCGGCCGACCACCGCGCCGTACGCGACGGCGATCGACTGCAGGCCCAGGCAGACGCCAAAGACCGGCAGTGCGATCCGCGCGCAGTGGTGGACCATCTCGATGCAGACCCCGGCCTCCTCCGGCGCACCGGGGCCGGGGGAGAGCAGCACCCCGTCGAAGCCCTCGTCGCCGCTGCCGCGGCGGACGGCGTGCTCGACGGTCACCGCGTCGTTGCGCACCACCTCGCACGTGGCGCCGAGCTGGTACAGGTACTGGACCAGGTTGAAGACGAAGCTGTCGTAGTTGTCGACGACCAGGATCCGGGGCTGGGTCCGCTGGGTGGTCATTCGCGCGCTATCTCCGTGGCTCGCGGGGACTTGAGGGGAAGAGCGGGGCCGGCCGGCTCAGCCGGCCGCGGCACCGTCGCCGCCGTCCACTGTGACGTCACCGAAGGGGAGTAGCGGTTCCGCCCACGGGAAGACGTAAGTGAACAGGAGGTAGACCACCCCGAGGATGAGGAGCAGCGAGACGACGGCCTTGACCAGGGTGTTCCCCGGGAGGTGACGCCAGATCCAGCCGTACATGGTGCTCCCTCGACGTAGCAGACTGGGTCAAGAGTAGACCCGCAGTCCACGGCGTCCAGGCCGGTCCGCTACTGCTGGCCGCCCGCCGAACGGAGGTCGGTGGTGCCCGAGTAGCCGGGCAGGGTGAGGTCGCCGCTCTCCTGGACCTTCCAGCCAAGTCCGTACGCCTGGACGTAGCGCAGGTAGTTGCGGATCGTCGGGTCCCCGTCCACTGCCGCGCGCAGGTCGTCGGTCTTCCCCACGGCCTTGACGACGTAGGGCGGCGAGTAGACCCGGCCCTGGAGCAGCAGGGTGTTGCCGACGCAGCGGACGGCACTGGTGGAGATCAGCCGCTGGTCCATGACCTGCACCCCCTCGGCACCGCCCCGCCACAGCGCGTTGACCACGGCCTGGATGTCCTGCTGGTGGATGACCAGGTCGTTGACGCCCGGCTCGGGGACGCCGGGGATGCGGGCGGTGGCGTTCGGCGGGGCGTCGTTGAGGGTGACGGTCAGGCCGCCGCCCTGGAGCGGTTCCAGCGCGGCGCCGAGCCGGAGGCCGTCCAGCCGGGCGGTGTCGGCCGGGTTCTGGCTCCCTTGCTCGGTGAGCGCCTGGGCGCGGGCCTGGAGGTCGGCGAGCTGGGCCTGCGCCTGCTGGTTCTGGGCGCTGCGCTGGCGTATCACGTCGCCGAGGCTGAGGAGCGAGTTGTCGGTCCGCAGGTCGGTCCCGCGGGCGGTCTGTGCGCTGATGTAGAAAAGCAGACCGGCGAGCGCGAAGACGGCGCAGGTCAGGGCACGGCCGACAATTCGGATGCCGGATCGACGGGTACGGGTCGGCCGAGGGGGAATCGACAAATTAGGCACCGTACCCTTATCTCCTTAAGACCCGCCGAGCCACTACGCTAACGGACGCCGGTGGCACGTGCGGGAGCCGTCCCCAGCGTTCTCCACGAGCGACGCCGGCCGACTCGCCCCCCGCTGCACCCTGCGCGGTCTCACAGCGCATCGACAGGAGAGCTCCTCGTGCCGAAGTCTCGACTCCGCAAGAAGTCCGACTACACCCCGCCGACGACGGCCGCGGTGAAGATCAGTTCGGGCCGCGGGTGGGTCGCGCCCCTGATGCTGGCACTGTTCCTGATCGGGCTGGTGTGGATCGTCACCTACTACGTGACGAGCGGGAACTACCCGGTCGAGAGCTGGCGGAACTGGAACATCCTGGTCGGCTTCGGCTTCATCGCGGCGGGCTTCGGCGTCTCCACCCAGTGGAAGTGACGGCCGGGGCCCACGCCCCCGCCCTGGCCGGATCACGCCGCCGCTCGGCCCTTCCGACCCCCTGACACGGCCCCTCCGCCGTCCCGGACAGCTCGACCCGGGACGGCGTCGAGGCATGCCCGACGCCGGCCGATCGGCCGGGCGGTTATCCCCACAATCGCACTGTCGCCTTTATCCACATGGTTATCCACACTGGGGAAAAGTGTCCCCAGCCTGTGGATAACTTGGGCGCCACGTGCTGTCCACAGCTGTGGACAGCACGTCGTGGGAGCGCGAACCGCACAGGAGGACACGCGTAGAACAGCTGTCCACACCCGGTGCACCACACGGGCTGTGCACAACCCCGCACCCGTTGTGGACAACGCCCCGCGGCGTCAGGCGCCGTAGCGGGCCATCCCGATCAACACCATCGCCAGGATGACGGCCAGCGCGCCCACCATCGTCAGCGCCTGGACCGGCCCGCGGCGCTCGCGCGGGGCGAACATCAGGCCAACCGCGGTCAGCGCACCCACCGCGAGCCCGCCCACGTGCGCGCGCCAGTCGATCCCCGCCATCGAGAAGGTGAGGATCAGGTTGAAGACCAGCAGGGCCATCACCGGACCGATCGGGCTGCGGGTCCTGATCTGCAGCACGAGCGTCGCCCCGAAGAGGCCGTAGATCGCCCCGGAGGCCCCGACCGAGTTCATCAGGTTGCCGGCCACCAGGAACGCGAAGGCGCTGCCGGCGAGGCCCGAGAGCAGGTAGAGGCCGAGGAAGCGCGCCCGCCCGAGCACCGCCTCCAGCACCGGTCCCGTCCACCAGAGCGCCAGCATGTTGAATCCGATGTGCCAGACCTGGACGTGCAGGAAGGTCGCGGTCAGCAGCCGGTACCACTGGCCCGGGCCGTCGGCGACGCCCCCGGGGCCGCCCGGGATCGCCCGCCCGGCGCTGAACAGCGACCAGTCCTGGACCAGCCACGGCGAGAAGACGTAGGCGGCGAGCACGAAGACCGCGAGGTTGATCCCGATCAGGACCTTGGTGACGAGCGCGCCGTCGGCCGTCAGCGCCCCGCCGTAGCGGGTGGTCGGCCTCCGCACCTGGGCGTGCGCGCCGCTGACGCACTCGGGGCACTGGAAGCCCACCGAAGCGGGCACCATGCACGACGGGCAGATCGGGCGCCCGCAGCGGGTGCACGAGATGCCGGTCGGCGTCTGCGGATGGCGGTAGCACCCGGGCGGAACGGCCTCGGGCGTGGACGCCGGGACCCCATCGGCCGGCGGCCTCGGCTCGTCCGGGAGCATCAGCGGTTTCCCCTTCCCGTACAAGACCACCGGAGCCGCCAGCCTACTGCGGCCGCCCCGGCGGCGGACGTCGTCCCCACTCTCGATCCTGCCCCGCCGGTGCCCCTCCCCAAGCACCCGCGACACCCGCAGACGGCCCACCCCGGGGTGCCGTCGGACAAATCAGGATGCATGATCAGCATTCAGGTGGATATGTGCATATAGGACGCCACCCAGGAGGAGAGAACCCGTGACCCGTTTGGACTCAGCTCGTGAGACGGCCGCCAGGACCCGGGACACCGCCGCGCACCTCGCGGACGGCGCCAAGCAGCGCCTGGGCCCCGCCCTCGACGCGCTCGGGCCGAAGGCCTCCCAGGCCGCCCAGAGCCTCCGCGTCCAGTACGACCGGCACCTCGCCCCCCAGGTCGGCCACGCCTTCGCCAGCCTCCCGCCGGACGCCCAGGAGAGCGCCCTGAGGGCCTTCCACCGGGCCCAGGAGGCCGCGCTGGCCGCCCGTCTCTCCGCCGCCCGCGCCGCCGACCAGGCGCGCTCCACGGTCGCTCCCAGGGTCGTCCAGGCGGTCGGGGACGCCCGCGCCGCGGTCGTCCCGGTCGCGCAGGAGGCCCAGGCCAGGGGAGCCGCCGCGCTCACCGCCCTCCAGGGCCACGTCAGCTCCGCCGAGATCAGCGACCTCGCCGCCCGCAACGCCCGGAAGGAACAGCACAACCGCTGGGCCGCCGCCCTCGCCGTGGCGGGCGCGGTGGCGATCGGCGGCGGGCTCCTCGCCTGGCAGTGGTGGCGCCGGCACAGCAACCCGGAGTGGCTGGTCGAGCCCCCGGCGCCACAGGCCGAGGAGCCGGCCGGCGCCCACACGACCGGTTCCTCGGCCGCGCCGGTCAACGGCACGGGCCCCGAGGAGGAGGCCGCCGAGCCCGCTCCCCCGGCCGACGAGCACCCCAAGCCGCACGACCCGCGCAAGCCGCACTGACGCCGGGAAACGCGAATCGGCCGTTGACCCGGAATCAGGTCAACGGCCGATCGGCTGGTACTGCGAACTGTGGAGCATAGGAGACTCGAACTCCTGACATCTGCCTTGCAAAGGCAGCGCTCTACCAACTGAGCTAATGCCCCTCTACGGCACCGCCGGTGCCGACGGGCACTAGCGTACCGGGTTCCGGCGGCCCACCGGTGCCGTCCCCCCAGGGGGGAGTCGGCCGGCCCGGTCTGGAACCGGACCGACCGACCCGAGGAGGCGCGCGGAGCGCCCCCGAAGACCGTCGATCGTCAGATCGCCCGGAGGTCAGCGACCGGCCGGAACCGGGTCGGTGGCCTCGGTCCACAGGTCCTGCTCGGCGCGGTCCGCCTGGACCTGACGGTAGACAAAGAAGCCGCCGAGGGCGACCAGGGCGACCAGGAGAAGCTTCTTCACCGCGGGACCTCGTCCTTCTTGCATAAGTGGACTCAAGAGCCGAGTTCCGGCCGGAGTGACCGGGCCGACGAGTCCAGTTCTTTTCGAACGCCTACGGGGCCGCCGGGTGCCAGACTGCCCTTGCGGCCGATGATACACACCGGTGTCCCAATCGTGACCAGCCACCGCTGCCGTCAACCCCGCGCCCGGACCGCGGGATTGACGCCGGGAAACGCCGAAGGGCCCGGAGTGATCCACTCCGGGCCCTTCGGGGAGGTGGGCCTAACAGGACTTGAACCTGTGGCCTCTTCCTTATCAGGGAAGCGCTCTAACCGTCTGAGCTATAGGCCCTCGCCACACGCAGAGGTTACCGGAACCTGGCCGTGGAACGAAAACCGGGGAACGCCGAAGGGCCCGGAGTGATCCACTCCGGGCCCTTCGCGGTGGTGGGCCTAACAGGACTTGAACCTGTGGCCTCTTCCTTATCAGGGAAGCGCTCTAACCGTCTGAGCTATAGGCCCTCGCCGCACTGAAAGATTAGCGGACCGACCGCCGATCCCCCAAATCCGTTCCGGCGGGGGGCGCGGCGGGGACCCCGGCACCGAGCCGCGGCGCCCCGGCGGAGCGCCGCAGCAGCCACTCCTCCCGGGTCGCCGGCAGGCCGGCGGCGCCGTCCTCGGTGCTGCGGACGGCGAGGACCTGGTTGATCCCGATCCGGTTCTGCTCGAAGGCGAGCGCGGAGGCCGCCATGTACAGCCGCCACACCCTGGCCCGGCCGACGCCGACCAGCCGGACCGCCTCCGTCCAGTGCGCCTCCAGGTTGGCCACCCATTCGCGCAGCGTCAGCGCGTAGTGCTCGCGCAGCGACTCGACGTCGCGGACCTCGAAGCCGGCCTCCTCCAGCCGGGCCACGGTGGAACCGACCGGCGAGAGCTCGCCGTCCGGGAAGACGTAGCGGTCGATGAACGGGCTGGTGCGGTGCTTCTCGCCGGGGTGGTCGGGGCGGCGCGCGATCTGGTGGTTGAGCAGCCGGCCGCCGGGCGCCAGCAGCCGGTACAGGCCCTCGGCGTACACCCGGTACTGCTCCTCGCCGACGTGCTCGGCCATGCCGACGCTGGAGATCGCGTCGAAGGGGCCGTCGGCGATCTCCCGGTAGTCCTGGAGCCTGACCTCCACCCGGTCGGTCAGCCCGGCCTCCTCGACCCGCCGGCGGGCCAGCGCGACCTGCTCCTTCGAGATGGAGACGCCGACCGCCGTGACGCCGTAGTGCCGGACCGCGTGCAGCAGCAGCGAGCCCCAGCCGCAGCCGACGTCCAGCAGGCGCATCCCGGGCCGCAGGCCGAGCTTGCGGCAGATCAGGTCGAGCTTGGCCGCCTGGGCGTCCTCCAGGCTCTTCGAGTCCGGCGTCCAGTAGGCGCACGAGTAGACCATCGAGGAGCCCAGGACGAGCCCGTAGAAGTCGTTGCCGACGTCGTAGTGGTGGCTGATGGCGGCGCGGTCCCTGCTGCGGCTGTGCAGCCTTCCCCGGGCCGTCCCGGCCTCCTCGGGGGGCGGCGTGGGCCGGGGGCCGACCGCGCCGGCCCGCAGGGCGGCGGCGAGCACCCGGCGGCCCTGGGGGCCGACGACGTCGCCCGGGCCGAGTCTCAGGGTGCGGATCCGCGGCAGCTCGGAGAACCGGCCGACGGCGTCGAGCACCTCGTAGAGGTCGCCGCCGGGGGCGACCTCGAGGTCCCCCGAGACGTAGGCGCGGGCCAGGCCGAGCTCGCCGGGGGCCCAGAGCAGGCGGCGCAGCGCGCGGCGGTTGCGCAGGACGATGGTGGGGGCGGCGGGCGGGCCGGCGACGCTGCCGTCCCAGGCCTGGACCCGCAGCGGGACCGGGACCTCCAGCAGCCCTTCCAGGGCCTCGACCAGTTGACCTGCGAGCTGTGCCATCGAGCGCGCCTCCGTCCAGTCGTCCTGCACGACCCGATCGGGCGGACCGGGGGCGGCCTGCGGCACTCCCTGGCGCGGAACGGGCGGCATCCAGCAAATCCCACCGCGGCCGGCCCGAATCCGGGCGGCACGCCGCGGGCGGCCGGCTGTCACCCGAAATGCCGACGGGCCCCGGAGGCTGAAACAGCCTCCGGGGCCCGTCCATTCCGTCCGCGGACGGAGTTCTGACCCTGGGTCAGGATCCGGCCGGGTCAGTCCTCCTCGGCGAGGGTCAGCTCGACGCCGCCGGTGAAGCCGGCCGCGGCGTTGTAGATGAACGCGGAGAGCGTGGACAGCGCGGTCAGCAGCACGACGTCCACCACGGCGATCAGCGAGGTGAAGGTCATCACCTTGCCGAAGCCGATGTAGTCCATGATGTTGATGCCGCCGTTGCTGTCCGAACCCGTGACGTCCTTCAGGGTCTTGGACAGGGAGTCGAAGACGCCGAGCGAGTCCAGCGTCATCCACAGCACGGCCGCGGCCACGATGACGATGATCCCGACCGCCAGCGACAGCAGGAAGCTGACCTTCATCACGGACCACGGGTCGGCCTTGGTCACCCGCAGGCGGGCCTTGCGCGTGCGGCCGAGGCCCGGGCCGGCGGCCGGGGCTCCGGTGCCGGGACGGCGCGCGGCCCCGGGGACGGGCGTGCCGCCGGGCGGGGTGTTGCCCGTCCGGGTGCCCCGGGCCGGGGTCGGCTGCCCCTTGGCGTAGGTGGTCGGCTGGGAGAACCCGCCGGCCCCGCCCTGGGCGCCCTGCGCCGGCGTCTGACCGCCGTACGTGGCACCGCTCTGGCCCGCCGCGCCGACCGGTGGCATCAGCGAGGTGGACGCGGCCGGGTGTTCGGCCGGCGGCTGCGGCACGCCGTACCCACCCCCGCCCTGCGCGCCCGGACGGCCGCCGGAGGCTCCTCCCGCAGCACCCGTGGCTCCACTCACCTGGTCCTCCCGCACTTCCCGCCAGGACGGGGGAACCGCCCTGCTCGTCACTCGACATCCAGCGCCCGGCGGGATTGCCCGGAACTGGTCGGCGGCCGGTGCCGCCGCATCCCCTCACAGAGGACGCGACGGCACCGGCCAACGGTTCGGTCAGGCGCCGGCTTCGTCGCCGGCGGCCGTCTCCGTACCCTCGGCCATCTCGGTGGACTCGGTGCCCTCGACCTCGTCCTCCGACGTCTCCTCGTCCTCGGCCTCCGCGTTGCGGGCCATGCCCACGACCGCATCGCGCTTCCCGAGGTTGATCAGTTGGACGCCCATGGTGTCACGTCCGGTTTCACGAACCTCGGAAACCCTCGTGCGGATCACCCCACCCGACAGGGTGATCGCCATGATCTCGTCGGTGTCGTCGACCACCAGCGCGCCGACCAGCGAACCCCGGCCCTCGACGATCTTCGCCGCCTTGGTGCCGTAGCCGCCGCGTCCCTGAACACGGTACTCGTCCACCGCCGTGCGCTTGGCGTACCCGCCGTCAGTGGCGGTGAAGACGAACGTGCCCGGGCGGACGACGTTCATCGAGAGCAGCTCGTCGTCCTCGCGGAAGGCCATGCCCTTGACGCCCGAGGTGGCGCGGCCGGTGGGCCGCAGGGCGTCGTCGGTCGCGGTGAAGCGGATCGACTGGGCCTTCTTGGAGACGAGCAGCAGGTCGTCCTCGGGGGAGACCAGCTCGGCGCCGATCAGCTCGTCGTCCCGGCCGGCCTCGTCCTGGCGCAGGTTGATCGCGATCAGGCCGCCGGAGCGCGGGGAGTCGTAGTCCTTCAGCGCGGACTTCTTGACCAGGCCGGCCCGGGTGGCGAGCACCAGGTACGGCTTGTCCTCGTAGGTGCGGACGGCCATCACCTGGGTGATGTGCTCCTCCGGCTGGAAGGCCAGCAGGTTGGCCACGTGCTGGCCGCGGGCGTCGCGCCCGGCGTCCGGCAGCTCGTAGCCCTTGGCACGGTAGACCCGGCCCTTGTTGGTGAAGAACAGGATCCAGTTGTGGGTCGTCGTCACGAAGAAGTGGTCGACGATGTCGTCCTGCTTGAGCTGGGCACCGCGCACGCCCTTGCCGCCGCGCTTCTGCGAGCGGTAGAGGTCGGAGCGGGTCCGCTTCACGTAGCCGCCACGGGTGATCGTGACGACGATGTCCTCCTCGGCGATGAGGTCCTCGATGGAGAGGTCGCCGTCGGACGGGATGAGGGTCGAGCGCCGCTCGTCGCCGTACTTCTCGACGATCGCGGTGAGCTCCTCGGAGATGATCTCCCGCTGGCGGGTCGGCGAGGCCAGGATCGCGTTGTACTCGTCGATCTTGCGCTGGAGCTCGTCGTGCTCGTCGGTGATCCGCTGGCGCTCCAGGGCGGCCAGGCGGCGCAGCTGCATCTCCAGGATGGCGTTGGCCTGGAGCTCGTCGATGGACAGCAGCTCCATCAGGCCGGTGCGGGCCGCGTCGGCGCTGGCCGAGGCCCGGATCAGCGCGATGACGTCGTCGATCACGTCGAGCGCGCGGAGCAGCGCACGCAGGATGTGGGCGCGCTCCTCGGCCTTGCGCAGGCGGAACCGGGTGCGCCGGACGATGACCTCGACCTGGTGGTTGACCCAGTGCCGGATGAAGGCGTCGAGCGACAGCGTGCGCGGCACTCCGTCGACCAGGGCCAGCATGTTGGCGCCGAAGTTGGTCTGCAGCTCGGTGTGCTTGTACAGGTTGTTCAGCACGACCTTGGCGACCGCGTCACGCTTGAGCACGACCACCAGACGGGTGCCGGTGCGCGACGAGGACTCGTCGCGGACGTCGGCGATGCCGGCGACCTTGCCGTCCTTGACCAGGTCGGCGATCTTCAGCGCGAGGTTGTCCGGGTTGACCTGGTACGGCAGCTCGGTGATCACCAGGCACTGGCGGCCCTGGATCTCCTCGACCTCGACGACGGCGCGCATGGTGATCGAGCCGCGACCGGTGCGGTAGGCGTCGTCGATCCCGCGGTGACCGACGATCAGCGCACCGGTCGGGAAGTCCGGGCCCTTGATCCGCTCGATCAGGGCCTCCAGCAGCTCCTCGTTGGAGGCGTCCGGGTGCTCCAGCGCCCAGAGCGCGCCGGAGGCGACCTCGCGGAGGTTGTGCGGCGGGATGTTGGTGGCCATGCCGACCGCGATGCCGGTGGCACCGTTGACCAGCAGGTTGGGGATGCGCGCGGGCAGGACGGTGGGCTCCTGCGAGCGGCCGTCGTAGTTGGCGGCGAAGTCGACGGTCTCCTCGTCGATGTCGCGCATCATCTCCATGGCCAGCGGCATCATCTTGCACTCGGTGTAGCGCATGGCCGCGGCCGGGTCGTTGCCCGGGGAGCCGAAGTTGCCGTTGCCGTCCACCAGCGGCATCCGCAGCGACCACGGCTGGGCCAGGCGGACCACGGTGTCGTAGATGGAGGTGTCGCCGTGGGGGTGGTAGTTGCCCATGACGTCGCCGACGACGCGGGCGCACTTGTAGTAGCCCTTCTCGGGCCGGTACCCGCCGTCGTACATCGCGTAGAGCACGCGGCGGTGCACCGGCTTGAGGCCGTCGCGGACCTCGGGGAGCGCCCGGCTGACGATCACGCTCATCGCGTAGTCGAGGTAGGAGCGCTGCATCTCGGTCTCGAGCTCGACCGGCTCGATCCGCATGGTCACCTGGGCGGTGGCCTCGGCGGGTGCGGGGGTCTCGGGCTGTTCGCCGTCGGGACGGTTGTCGTCGACCACTGGTGGTCAGTTTCCTTTCACGCGGACTGGTACGTGCGGCTGCCGGTCGGGCGGCGTCACACGTCCAGGAAGCGGACGTCCTTGGCGTTGCGCTGGATGAAGGAGCGGCGGGCCTCGACGTCCTCGCCCATCAGCACGGAGAACAGCTCGTCGGCGCGGGCGGCGTCCTCCAGGGTGACCTGGAGCAGCAGCCGGTGCTCGGCGTCCATGGTGGTGACCCGGAGCTCCTCGGCGTTCATCTCGCCGAGACCCTTGAAGCGCTGGATCGCGTCGTCCTTGGGGAGCCGGCGCCCGGCCTCCACGCCGGCCGCGATCAGCGCGTCGCGCTCGCGGTCGGAGTAGGCGTACTCGAAGTCGTCCTTGCCCCACTTGATCTTGTACAGCGGGGGCATGGCCAGGTAGACGTACCCGGCCTCGACCAGCGGCCGCATGAAGCGGAACAGCAGGGTCAGCAGCAGGGTGCGGATGTGCTGACCGTCGACGTCGGCGTCGGCCATCAGGACGATCTTGTGGTACCGGAGCTTGGACTCGTCGTAGTCCTCCTGGATGCCGCAGCCGAAGGCCGAGATCAGCGCCTGGACCTCGGTGTTCTGCAGCACCTTGTCGATCCGGGCCTTCTCGACGTTCAGGATCTTGCCGCGGATCGGCAGGATGGCCTGGGTGCGCGGGTCACGGCCCTGCTTGGCCGAGCCGCCGGCGGAGTCACCCTCGACGATGAAGATCTCGCACTCGGACGGGTCCTTGGACTGGCAGTCCGACAGCTTGCCGGGCAACGAGGCGGACTCCAGCAGGCCCTTGCGACGGGTGAGGTCGCGGGCCTTGCGGGCGGCGACGCGCGCCGTGGCGGCCTGGATGGACTTGCGGATGATGTCCGCGGCCTCGTTGGGGTTGCGGTCCAGCCAGTCGTTCAGGTGCTCGTGGACCACCTTCTGGACGAAGGTCTTGGCCTCGGTGTTGCCGAGCTTGTCCTTGGTCTGGCCCTCGAACTGCGGCTCGCCGAGCTTGACCGAGATGATCGCGGTCAGGCCCTCGCGGATGTCCTCGCCGGAGAGGTTGTCGTCCTTCTCGCGGAGCAGCTTCTTGTCGCGCGCGTAGCGGTTGACCAGGCCGGTCAGCGCCGAACGGAAGCCCTCCTCGTGGGTGCCGCCGCCGTGGGTGTGGATGGTGTTCGCGAAGCTGTAGACGCCCTCGGTGTAGGAGGTGTTCCACTGCATCGCGATCTCCACCGAGATCGCCTTGTCCTTGTCCTCCGCCTCGAAGTCGATCACCGAGGGGTGGATGACCTCGCCCTTGCGGGAGTTGAGGTGGGCGACGAAGTCGGCGATGCCGCCGTCGTACTTGTACGTGACGGTGAGCGGCTTGCCCTCCTCGTCCACGTGCTCGGGGCGCTCGTCGGTCAGCGAGATCGACAGGCCCTTGTTGAGGAACGCCATCTCCTGGAAGCGCCGGGAGAGCGTCTCGAAGGAGTAGACGGTGGTCTCGAAGATGTCCGGGTCGGCCCAGAAGGTGACGGTCGTACCGGTCTTGTCGGTGGTCTCGCCCTTGACCAGGGGGGCGGTCGGCGCGCCCATCTTGTAGTCCTGGGTCCAGCGGTGGCCGTCCTTGTGGATCTCCACCGAGAGCCGGGTGGACAGCGCGTTGACCACGGAGACGCCGACGCCGTGCAGACCGCCGGAGACCGCGTAGCCGCCGCCACCGAACTTGCCGCCCGCGTGCAGGACGGTGAGCACGACCTCGACGGCCGGCTTGTCCTGGCCCGGGACGATGTCGACCGGGATGCCGCGGCCGTTGTCGACGCAGCGGATCGCGCCGTCGGCCATGATCGTGACATCGATGGTGTCGGCGTACCCGGCCATCGCCTCGTCGACGGAGTTGTCCACGACCTCCTGCACCAGGTGGTGCAGGCCGCGCTCACCGGTCGAACCGATGTACATGCCGGGGCGCTTGCGGACGGCGTCGAGGCCTTCCAGCACCTGGATGTTGCTACCGGTGTAGGAAGCCTGGTCGGTCTGGTCTGGGGTCTGGCTGGGGTTGCCGGAATCGGCCACGAAGCGCCCTCTCTGGCACAGCGCGGGCCGCATCCCCCACCCCGTGTGGGCGGGCGTGCGACCACGGCGTTTCGACTCGGTTGCCACTAGCAACAGTGTTTGGCTCTCAGTCTACCGGTACGACTGACAGAGATGGGCGTTTGGCAGCCCTTGAGGGCAGATATGCCGCCCTGAATCCCCTCTGCACATGTCCCGATACTCGACCCGGGGGCCCAGAGCGCCTGGAAGGGCCGTCAGGGGTTCCGGAAGATCGTGGTCCGGTCGTCCCCTTCCGAGGACGGGCCCGCACCCGCGATCAGCCCCAGGTGTCGCCCGGCCCCTTGCTGCCCGGGGCGCGCAGCCGGCCGTAGCCCCGGGCCGGTGCGGCCGGGCCGAGCACCTTGATGGTGCGGACCGTGCCGTGGCCCAGCTCGTGGTTCAGACGGGCCACCAACTGCCGCGCCAGCCAGCGAAGTTGGGTGGCCCAGGCGGTCGAGTCGCACTGCACGGTGAGCACCGCGGCCTGGTCGTCGTAGGAGGACGGGTGGCAGTGCGCGGCGATGTCCGGGCCGACGATCTGCGGCCACCGGCCCATCACCCCGCCGACCGCGGCCGAGGACTCCCAGCCCCGCTCGGTCAGCAGCCGGTTCAGCGCCGCGCCCAGCGGCACCGGGTCGCGGCCGTCCGAACGGGCCCCGCTGCGCAGGCCGTGCCGCTTCGCCTCGCGCTTCTGCTGGACCTGCTCGCCGCGCTGGCGCGCCTGCGCCCGGGCCGCCCGCAGCGCCGAACGGGCGAGGTCGGCACCGGTCGGCTGGGCGGCGCCGGGCTGCGGGGAGGTCTCCGCGGACTCGCTCACGGCGATCTCCTTTCCCCAGCCTGTGGACAACGGTCGAGCGGTCCAGCGTACGGGAGCGGTGGGACGGTCGGGATCCGCCCACCGGCGGGGCGACCGGGGGGCTCTACGGAGGAATCGTGAAGGTCAGGCGCACTGCGTGGCCGTGTGCGGGCGCGGGAATCTCGTGGGGGGAGATCGCCCGGGGATCAGGCGTCGACGCGACGCACGGCGCCGTCGGCCACGGCGAAGCGGGCGCCGGCCAGCGCCTTCGGCACGTCCTCGGCGACCGCGGCGGTCACCAGGACCTGCTCGCCGCCGGCCACCAGCTCGGCCAGCCGGTCCCGGCGGGCCGCGTCGAGCTCCGCGAAGACGTCGTCCAGGATCAGCACCGGCTCGCCGCCGTCGCCTCGCAGCAGCTCGTACGAGGCCAGCCTCAGCGCGAGCGCGAACGACCAGGACTCGCCGTGGCTCGCGTAGCCCTTGGCGGGCAGCGGGCCCAGCTTGAGCCCGAGCTCGTCGCGGTGCGGGCCGACCAGGGTGATCCCGCGTTCGACCTCCTGCCTGCGCACCGCCTGCAGGGCCTGGAGGAGCTGTTCCTCGGCCTGCTCGCGGCTGGTCGGCAGCTCGCCCTCGAAGGAACTGCGGTACTCCAGCGCGGTGTCGCCTCCCCCGGGCGCCAGCTGCCCGTACGCGGCCGTCACCAACGGCTGCAGGGCGGCCACCAGCTGGATCCGGAAGGCCGTCAACTCGGCTCCGGCCCGGGCGAGGTGACCGTCCCACACCTCCAGGGTGGAGAGGTCGGCGCCCTTGCCGCCACCGGCCCGGCGGGCCATCGCGGCGGTCTTCAGCAGCGCGTTGCGCTGCTTGAGCACCCGTTCGTAGTCCTGCCGGACGCCGGCCAGGCGGGGGGCGCGGGCGGTCAACAGCTCGTCGAGGAAGCGGCGGCGCTCACCGGGGTCGCCCTTGACCAGGCTGAGGTCCTCGGGGGCGAACAGCACGGTGCGCAGCAGGCCCAGCACGTCGCGCGGGCGGACGTTGTCGGAGCGGTTGATCCTGGCCCGGTTCGCCTTGCCGGGGGTGAGCTCCAGTTCGACCAGGGTGGAGCGGCCGCGGTCCACCACGGAGGTGCGGATCACCGCGCGCTCGGCGCCCAGCCGGATCAGCGGCGCGTCGGTCGCCACCCGGTGGCTGCCCAGGGTGGCGACGTAGCCGATCGCCTCGACCAGGTTGGTCTTGCCCTGGCCGTTGGGACCGACGAAGGCCGTCACGCCCGGGTCGAGGGGCACCTCGGCCCGGGCGTACGACCGGAAGTCGGCGAGCGACAGGTGCGCGACGTGCATGGCTGTGGACTGCGCTCGCCTTCTGGTGGGGAGGGGGCTACTTGGACTCGACCGCGTGGCCGCCGAACTGGTTGCGCAGCGCGGCGATCATCTTCATCTGCGGCGAGTCGTCCTGGCGCGAGGCGAAGCGGGCGAACAGCGAGGCGGTGATCGCCGGCAGCGGCACGGCGTGGTCGATCGCGGCCTCGACGGTCCAGCGGCCCTCGCCGGAGTCGGCGGCCCAGCCGCGCAGCTTCTCCAGGTGCTCGTCGTCGTCCAGGGCGCGGACGGCCAGGTCCAGCAGCCAGGAGCGGATGACGGTGCCCTCCTGCCAGCTGCGGAAGACCTCGCGCACGTCGGTGACCTCGGGGGCGGCCTCCAGCAGCTCCCAGCCCTCGGCGAAGGCCTGCATCATCGCGTACTCGATGCCGTTGTGGACCATCTTGGCGAAGTGGCCGGCGCCCACGGCGCCCGCGTGGACCGAGCCGAAGTCCCCCTCGGGCTTGAGTGCGTCGAAGACCGGCTGGACCCGCGCGACGTGCTCGGCGTCGCCGCCGTACATCAGGGCGTAGCCGTTCTCCAGGCCCCACACGCCGCCGGAGACGCCGCAGTCGACGAAGCCGATGCCCTTGGCCGCCAGCGCCTCGGCGTGCTTGATGTCGTCCGTCCAGCGGGAGTTGCCGCCGTCGACCACGACGTCCCCCGGGGACAGCAGCTCGCCGAGCTCGTCGACGGTCGCCTGGGTGGCGGCGCCGGCCGGGACCATCACCCAGACCACGCGCGGGCCCTGGAGCTTGGTGACGAGTTCCTGCAGGCTCTCGACGTCGGAGACGTCCGGGTTGCGGTCGTAGCCGATGACGGTGTGGCCGGCGCGGCGGATCCGCTCGCGCATGTTGCCGCCCATCTTGCCGAGACCGATGAGGCCGAGCTCCATGACCAAGTCCTTACCTGTGGTGACGTGCCTGCCGGCGGCGCCGTTGCCGCACACCCCCTGAGCCTACGCGCTGAACGCACAGGGCCTCCCCCGGTCCGGGCCGACCGGGGGAGGCCGTCCACAGGCTGTGGGTACGGCCTGTGGGTATCGCTCGTGCGGGTCAGCCGGAGAGGCGGACCGGCATGATCAGGTACTGGTACGCCTTGTCCTCCTCGGCGTCCACCGAGGCCTTGCCGCTCAGGAGGGCGGGCTTGGTCGGGGTGGTGAAGCTCAGCTGGGCGTAGGCGGAGTCGATGGCCTTGAGGCCCTCCTCCAGGTAGCCCGGGTTGAAGGCGATCGAGATGTCGTCGCCCTCGAGGTCGGCGTCGACCCGCTCGGTGGCCTGGGCGTCGTCACCCGAACCGGCCTCCAGGGTCAGCACGCCCTGCTCGAAGCTGAGCCGGACCGGGGTGTTGCGCTCGGCGACCAGCGAGACGCGCTTGAGCGCCTCCAGGAACGGCTGGGTCTGGATCGCGGCGACGGCGCTGAACTCGGTCGGGAAGAGGCTGCGGAACTTGGGGAACTCGCCCTCCAGCAGCCGCGTGGTGGTGCGGCGGCCGGCGCCCTCGAAACCGATCAGGCCCTCGCCCGCGCCGCCCGAGGACAGCGCGATCGAGACGTTGTCGCCGCTGCCCAGGGACTTCGCGATGTCCTGCAGGGTCTTGGCCGGGACCAGGGCGACGGCGGAGATGTCCGACTGCTCGGGCTTCCACAGCAGCTCGCGCACGGCGAAGCGGTAGCGGTCGGTGGCGGCCAGGGTGATCCGGTCGCCCTCGATCTCGACCCGGACGCCGGTCAGCACCGGGAGGGTGTCGTCGCGGCCGGCGGCCACGGCGGCCTGGCTGACCGCGGAGGCGAAGACGTCGCCCGAGACGGTGCCGGTGGCGGTGGGCATCTGGGGCAGCGCCGGGTACTCGTCCACCGGGAGGGTGGGGAGGGTGAACCGGGAGCTGCCGCAGACCACGCTGACCCGCTGGCCGTCGGTGGAGATCTCCACAGGCCTGTTGGGGAGGTTGCGCGAGATGTCGTTCAGCAGGCGACCGGAGACCAGGACGGTGCCGGCCTCCTCGATGTCGGCCTCCAGTTCGACCCGGGCCGAGACCTCGTAGTCGAAGCCGGACAGGGCCAGGCTGCCGTCCTGTGCCGTCAGCAGCAGGCCGGCCAGCACCGGCACCGGCGGCCGTGCCGGGAGGCTGCGGGCAGCCCAGGCCACCGCCTCCGCGAGGACGTCACGCTCCACCCGGAACTTCACCGGTAACCGCCTCCTGGATCGAGCGCTCCCGCTCGCACTCTGGTTCGTCTGATCTTGATCGTCGGTCTGGCTGTCCGCCGAGCTCTGCCACTCCGCTTCCAGTTGCCGAGGACAGTCTGACGTACTCCGCCGACAGACGGGGCAGACGGGCGGAAGCAGCCCGAACAGATGTCGGGCGACGGTTGTCCACAGATTTCGGGCCCACCTGCTTGGAAACGCATCGATGGGTCTAACTGTGTAGTGGTAGTAGTAGGGCCTGTGGAAACCGTGGATAACCCCGTTTCCGCAGGTCAGCCCCAGAATTTTGTCCACAGTGGGTGTGGATGGCGACTGTGGACGGACAGGGCCCGCTGTGGACGGCGGAGCGTTACCCACAGGGCACCGAACGTATCCACAGGTTTTCCCCAGCGCCGTCCCCAGATCCGGACCCGCTTATCCACGGGGCCCGGTCAACTTTTCGTGACGCCTTTCACACCAGGGCATGAACGGTACCCCAAAGTTGTCGAACTGTGGACGCGGCTGTGGACAACCTGGGGATAACCGCCCAACCCCTGGGGACGAGCGGTGGATAACCCGAACGGCCCACTGGCGGCCCGTCAATTGTCCACACCCTGTGGATAACGCTTGTGCACAAGTCCACAGGCACCTGACCTGCGCGGAAGAGCGTAGCGGCGGCCCGCCTGTGGAGGAATTCTGGATAACTCCGGGCGTCGCACCCTGTGGACGGTGGAGAAAGCCCGTCACCTGTGGACGAGCGCCCCGTACGCAGCCGGTTTTCGAATCGCCGGTCAGATGTTCGACGCCGGCTGTGGACTGGCGGAGCATCCGTCGAGGCATCTCTGCCCCGCATTCGGGTGACGCACACCTGTGGATATGCCAAGAGGGCGTCAGGATCGCTCCTGACGCCCTCGGCGGGTCGTGCCGCGGCCGGCCTTCCGCGGCAGTGCCGGCGGCGGCCCCAACGGCCGCGGAAGGACTAGCTCTTGATGCGGTTGGTGAGCTCGGTGACCTGGTTGTAGATCGAGCGCCGCTCCGCCATCAGCGAGCGGATCTTGCGGTCCGCGTGCATCACCGTGGTGTGGTCGCGACCGCCGAACTGCGCGCCGATCTTCGGCAGGGACAGGTCGGTGAGCTCCCGGCACAGGTACATCGCGATCTGACGCGCGGTCACCAGCACACGGCTGCGCGAGGATCCGCAGAGGTCGTCCACGCCCAGCCCGAAGTAGGCGGCGGTCTGCTGCATGATGACCTGCGCGGTGATCTCGGGGCCCGCGTCCTCGTCCCCGCCCGGGATCAGGTCCTTGAGGACGATGCCGGCCAACTCCAGGTCCACCGGCGCCCGGTTGAGGTTGGCGAAGGCGGTGACCCGGATGAGGGCGCCCTCCAACTCCCGGATGTTGCGGGTGATCCGGGACGCGATGAACTCCAACACGTCGGCCGGGGCGTTGAGTTGCTCCTGGATCGCCTTCTTGCGGAGGATCGCGATCCGGGTCTCCAGCTCCGGTGGTGTGACGTCGGTGATCAGGCCCCACTCGAAGCGGTTGCGCAGCCGGTCCTCCAGCGTGGTCAGCAGCTTGGGCGGCCGGTCCGACGAGAGGACGATCTGCTTGTTCGCGTTGTGCAGGGTGTTGAAGGTGTGGAAGAACTCCTCCTGCGTGGACTCCTTCTGTGCGAGGAACTGCACGTCGTCCACGAGCAGGATGTCCATGTCCCGGTAGCGCTTGCGGAAGGTGTCCGCCTTGCCGTCCCGGATCGAGTTGATGAACTCGTTGGTGAACTCCTCCGAGGACACGTACCGCACGCGGGTGCCCGGGAAGAGGCTGCGCGAGTAGTGCCCGATGGCGTGCAGCAGGTGGGTCTTGCCCAGCCCGGACTCGCCGTAGATGAAGAGCGGGTTGTACGCCTTGGCCGGGGCCTCGGCGACCGCGACCGCCGCCGCGTGCGCGAAGCGGTTGCTCGCGCCGATGACGAAGGTGTCGAACAGGTACTTGGGGTTCAGCCGGGCGGCCGGCTCGTCCTTGCGCGAGCCGCCGGCCGGGGGAGCCCCGGGGGGCGCGGGCACGCCGGGCACCGCGGGGCGCTCGGTGGCGCGCTCCGGTGTGGGCTTGTCGGACGGGCGCCCGCCACCGGGGCGTGCGCCGGGGGAGCGGCGGCCACCGGTGGTGCGGGGCTGCTCGTTCGGGCCGGGGCCGTAGGCGCCGCCGAAGAGGTCGCCCTGGGTGGTCGCGGGCGGGCCGGGCATCGGGCGCGGCGCCGCACGGGGCGCGGGCTCGTCCTCGACGTCGTGGTACTGGCCGTCGTGGTCCTGGTAGCCGGACCACGAGCGGGGCGCCGGACCGCCGTAGGGCGCGGGGCGATGCTCGTAGCCGCCGGTGTCGTACCGGGGGCGGTCGTAGTCCTGCTCGTACGGCTGCTGGTAGCCCTGGCCGCCGTAGCCGTCGTCCTGGACGGGGCCCGGGTAGGGCTCCGCGGGGGCGTGGGGGGCCGGCGCGGGGGGCGTGGGGACGGCGTTGGCATCGACCATCACGGCGATGCGCACCGGGCGGCTGAGTTCACGGCTGAGGGCCTCGGTCAGCTGCGGCAGCAGCCGGCCCTCCAGCACCTGCTTGGCCCGCTCGTTCGGGGTCGCCAGCAGGGCGGTGTCGTGCATCATCCACATCGGCTGGGTGCGCTGCACCCACTGCTTGTCCATCTCCCCGACGTCCGGGTCGTTGACCAGCCGCTCGACGACCCTCGCCCAGACCGGGACGAGGTCGCTGTTGACATCAGCCACTGGTGCACGCTTTCCAAGAACAAACCAGACAAGTCCTGCAACGGTAGTCAGCGAACAGAGCCGGATCAAGTCGTTGTCCACAGGCTGTGGGCAAACCGGACGAGCCGGGCCGTCCGGGACGGCTGGTTTGACCCTCGTGCCCCGTCCCGCGTACCGTAACCAGGTCGAGTTGTCGATGGCCGCTGCCGCATGTCCGCGGGTCCACCCGCTCCATAAGGCGCGCAGCACGGGCGCCGTGGATTGCCTCAAACCCCAGCCGAACTGGGGAAACGGGCCGGATTTCCGAATCAGGGGAGATCACGCGGACGCACGGTGACGGCCAAGCGACTCCCCGTCATCCTACGATTCACCTCAGGAGCCCCCGAGTGAGCAAGCGCACCTTCCAGCCGAACAACCGTCGTCGCGCGAAGACCCACGGCTTCCGGCTGCGTATGCGTACCCGCGCCGGCCGCGCCATCCTGGCCGCCCGCCGTGGCAAGGGCCGCGCCAGTCTGTCCGCCTGATCCACGACAGAGTCTGTTGTGCTGCCCTCCGAGAATCGGCTGCGGCGGCGCCAGGACTTCGCGACCGCGGTGAAACGCGGTCGTCGGGCCGGCCGGCCCCTGTTGGTCGTCCATCTCAGCAGAGACGGTGACCCCAAGGGCCAGGCCGACCGGACCAGCGACTCCCGCCCGCACGTCGCCGAGGGGACTCCTTCGGCGCGTGCGGGTTTCGTCGTGAGCAAGGCCGTTGGCCCGGCGGTCGTTCGCAACCTGGTCAAGCGCCGGTTGCGCCACCTCGTACGTGATCGTCTGTCCAGGCTGCCCGCCGGTAGCCTGATAGTGGTGCGTGCGCTGCCCCAGGCCGCGTCCGCCTCGTACCAGGACCTCGAACGCGACCTGGACGCGGCGCTCAAGCGGTTGCTGAAGGCGGAGCCCGCCACGACGGCGCCGACGGGAGCAGGGCGATGAAGTACCTGCTGATGGGTCTGATCAGGGTCTACCAGTGGACGATCAGCCCACTGCTCGGTCCGGTCTGCCGCTACTACCCCTCCTGTTCGCACTACGGCTTCGAGGCCGTGAAGGTGCACGGGGCGGTCAAGGGCGGCGGGCTGACCGTCTGGCGCATCCTGCGCTGCAATCCGTGGAGCCCCGGCGGGGTCGATCACGTCCCGCCGCGCAAGCACCCGGTGTGGCACCGCCGGTTGCGAGACCGGCTGAGCAGCCGGTCCGCCACCGGGGCGCCGGTGGCCACCACCCCCGCCGGTCCGGCCCCCGAGGGCCCGGCGACCATTGGCCCCGAGCGGCCGATCCTCATGTCCAAGGAGCCTGACCGGTGACCTTCTCCTTCCTGAACCCCTTGTACACAGCGGTGTCCTGGATCATCGTCCAGTTCCACACGCTGTACAGCAACGTCTTCGACCCGGACGGTGGCTGGGCCTGGGGTCTGTCCATCGCCTCGATGGTGGTCGTCATCCGGATCTGCCTGATCCCGCTCTTCGTGAAGCAGATCAAGGCGACCCGGGCCATGCAGGCGATCCAGCCGAAGATGAAGGCCATCCAGGAGCGCTACAAGAACGACCGGCAGCGCCAGTCCGAAGAGATGATGAAGCTGTACAAGGATGCGGGTACCAACCCGTTCTCCAGCTGCCTTCCCATCATCGTCCAGGCGCCGTTCTTCACCGCTCTCTACGGTGTGCTCGCCAACGTGGCCAAGGGCCACGACATCGGCGTCATCCACGGTGACCTGCTGCTGAGCGCCGGCAAGGCGCACATCTTCGGTGCCCCGCTCTCCGCGACCTTCGTCAGCAGCAGTGAGACCAGCGTCAAGATCGTCACCGCGGTGATGATCATCATGATGTCGGCGTCGCAGTTCATCACCCAGCGCCAGCTGATGACCAAGAACGTCGACCTCACGGTGAAGACGCCGTTCATGCAGCAGCAGAAGATGCTGATGTACGTCTTCCCGATCATGTTCGCCGTCATGGGCATCAACTTCCCCGTCGGTGTCCTGGTCTACTGGCTGACCACCAACGTCTGGTCGATGGGCCAGCAGCTGATCGTCATCCACAACAACCCGACTCCGGGCAGCAAGGCCTGGGACGAGCGGCAGGTGCGCCTCAAGAAGGCCGGTCGCCTGAACCCGGACGGCTCGGAGATCAAGGGCGCCCTGTGGGGCATGCTGCCCCCGTCGAAGGCGGCCCTCACCGCGGCCGCCGAGGCCTCCGCGGCGGTCGAGGAGTCGGTGCAGGCGCGTCGCCAGCAGCCGCGCAAGCAGACCAAGGCCCAGCGCCAGCACACCGGTGGCCAGACCGCGAGCCTGACCAAGGACGCCCCGGCGGAGGAGGAGCCCGCGGACGCCGTTCCGGCCGACGCCGGCAGCGCCAAGCCGGCCGCCGCCAAGCCCGGCGCCTCCCGCCCCGGCGGCGCCAAGCCCGGCACCGCCCGTCAGCAGCCGAAGCGCGGCGGCCAGCGGCCGAAGAAGAAGTCCTGACCGGCTTCGTCCAGAGCTTCGTTCCCGGCCCATCCAACCTGGGCCTCATCTCCGAAGGAGTCCATCAGTGACGGAAGGCACCACCTCCGCCGTCGAGGCCGAGGCCGCCGCCAGCGCCGACGAGAGCCTCATCTCCCGTCTGGAGCAGGAGGGCGACATCGCGGCGGACTACCTGGAGGGTCTGCTCGACATCGCCGACCTCGACGGTGACATCGACATGGACGTCGAGGGCGACCGCGCCCTGGTCTCCATCGTCAGCGACGGCAACGACCGGGCGATCCAGCGCCTGGTCGGCCAGGACGGCGAGGTGCTGGAGGCCCTGCAGGAGCTGACCCGGTTGGCCGTCCACCGGGAGACCGGTGAGCGCAGCCGCCTCATGCTGGACATTGCCGGCTTCCGGGCCCGCAAGCGTGAGGAGCTGGCGGCGCTCGGTGCCAAGGCGGCCGAGCAGGCCAAGCGCACGGGTGAGCAGGTCAAGCTGCGGCCGATGACGCCCTTCGAGCGCAAGGTGGTCCACGACGCGGTCGCCGCGGCGGGTCTGCGCAGCGAGTCCGAGGGCGAGGAGCCCCAGCGGTGCGTGGTCGTGCTGCCGGCCTGAGGCCGGCAGGTCGACGACCGGTCGCCCCGGCGACCGGTGCGCTTCACAGGACGCGACCCCGTCCGCCTCGTGCGGGCGGGGTCGTCGTCCCTTCGCGGGGCGGTGGCCCGGCGACAGATGTTTCACGTGGAACTGTGCGGGAGAGCGGGTCGGTGGATCCGGGGATCGGAGAGGTCGAGATGGACACGGAGAGCACGGCTGACGGCCAGCCGGGGGCGGGTGCCGTCAATCCGGCCGCGGCGGGCGAGGGTGCCCCGTCGCCCGCCGCGGGCGAGCCTGGCGAGGCGCCGGCCGTCGCCCGGAAGGTCTTCGGTGAGCGCTTCGACGCCGCGGTCCGCTACACCGAGCTGCTGGCCACCGCGGGCGTCCAGCGCGGGCTGATCGGGCCGCGCGAGGTGCCCCGGCTCTGGGACCGGCACGTGCTGAACTGCGCGGTGCTCGCCGAGCTGCTGCCGGCCGGCGCCACCCTGTGCGACGTCGGCTCCGGCGCCGGTCTGCCGGGCATCCCGGTGGCGCTGGCCCGTCCGGACGTCTCGGTGACGCTGCTGGAGCCGCTGCTGCGGCGGACCACCTTCCTGGAGGAGGTCGTCCGCGAGCTGGCCCTGGAGAACGTCACCGTGCTGCGCGGCCGGGCCGAGGAGATGGTCGGCAAGCTCTCGGTGGACGTGGTGACCGCCCGGGCGGTGGCCCCGCTGGACCGGCTGGCCGGCTGGGGCATGCCGCTGCTCCGCCCGCACGGGCAGATGCTGGCGCTCAAGGGCGACAGTGCCGAGCAGGAGCTGGCCGACTCGCGGGCCGGGCTGACCAAGCTCGGCGCGGTCGAGTGGAGCGTCATCTCGGTCGGCGAGGGCACCCTGGAGACCTCGACCCGGGTGGTCCAGGTCAAGGCGGGGGAGAGCCCCGGCGGGGTGAAGGCGGCGACCCGGCGGGCCAAGGCGGCCCGGGCCGGCCGGACCGCGGCCCCCCGTACCGGTGAGCGCGGCCGGGGCGGGCGGCGCCGGGGCCGCTGACCCCGGGTGACGCTCGACACTCGCCACGACGGGCGGGTGGCCCTCCCCCTTCGGAGGGCCACCCGCCCGTCGTCATTGAGGTGAAGAGCGGTCCACTGTACGGTCACCGGAGTGTCGCAACGTCAGATTTCCGACAAAGCGGGCATGGTGTTTCACGTGAAACGTCGCTCCTTGCTCTCCGGAATCCTGAGTCGCGGCCGGGCTGCGACTGTTGCCGCTCCGGTTTCACGTGAAACACTGACCCCCATGCAGGACTCGGAGACCATCGACCAGATCGATGACACGCCCATCGCGCGTGCTGCTCAGGCTGCGGTCCAGGCGATCGGCCGGGCGGGTGAGGGCCTTCCCCGGCCCGCCGCGACCCGGGTGATCGTGGTCGCCAACCAGAAGGGCGGGGTCGGCAAGACGACGACCACCGTCAACATGGCCGCCTCGCTCGCGATGCACGGACTGCGCGTCCTGGTCGTCGACCTCGACCCGCAGGGGAACGCCTCCACCGCCCTCGGCATCGACCACCACGCCGAGGTGCCGTCGATCTACGACGTCCTCGTGGAGGGCAAGCCGCTCGCCGACGTGGTGCAGCCGGTGCTGGACGTCGAGGGGCTCTTCTGTGTCCCCGCCACCATCGACCTGGCCGGCGCGGAGATCGAGCTGGTGTCGCTGGTGGCCCGGGAGAGCCGCCTCCAGCGCGCCATCGCCGCCTACGAGCAGCCGCTGGACTACATCCTGATCGACTGTCCGCCCTCGCTGGGCCTGCTGACGGTCAACGCCCTGGTGGCCGGCCAGGAGGTGCTGATCCCGATCCAGTGCGAGTACTACGCGCTGGAGGGCCTCGGCCAGCTGCTGCGCAACGTCGAGCTGGTGCGCGCGCACCTCAACCCCTCGCTGCACGTCTCGACCATCCTGCTGACCATGTACGACGCCCGGACCAGGCTGGCCGCCCAGGTGGCCGAGGAGGTCCGGACCCACTTCCCGCAGGAGGTGCTGAGCACGGCCATCCCGCGCTCGGTGCGCATCTCGGAGGCGCCCAGCTACGGTCAGACGGTGCTCACCTACGACCCGGGTTCGACCGGAGCGCTCTCCTACCTGGAGGCGGCCCGGGAGCTCGCACTGCGTGCGGTGGGCCAGGCCGGGGGCTCGCTGGTGGGCCAGCAGCGCAACGGCAGCGGTACGGGGCACGGCGCCCCGGTGGCACAGCACGGTACGACGGAGGGGCAGCAGTGAGTGGTGGTCGCAGGGGTCTGGGTAAGGGGCTCGGGGCGCTGATCGGCCCCGCGGCGCCGACGGACGGCGGGGCTGCGGCGCAGCCCGCCACGGCCGTGCCCGCGCCGGCCTCGGTGGTGGCGACCGGAGTCGTCTCGCCGACCGCCGTGCCGGTGCTGCCGGGCGGTCGCGGAACGGTGGCCGCCCGGGTGGCTGTGGAGAGCCTGCGGGAGCAGCCGGCACCGGTGCCCGGGGCCTCCTTCGCCGAGCTGCCGATCGACGGGATCACGCCCAACCCGCGCCAGCCGCGTGATGTCTTCGACCCGGACAAGCTGGCCGAGCTGGTCGCCTCCATCAAGGAGGTGGGTCTGCTCCAGCCGGTCGTGGTGCGCCAGGTCGGGCCGGAGCGCTACGAGCTGATCATGGGCGAGCGCCGTTGGCGCGCCTCCCGGGAGGCCGGGCTGGACCGGATCCCGGCGATCGTCCGGGCCACCGAGGACGACAAGCTGCTGCTGGACGCCCTGCTGGAGAACCTGCACCGGGCGGAGCTCAACCCGCTGGAGGAGGCGGCCGCCTACGACCAGCTGCTGCGGGACTTCTCCTGCACCCATGACGAGCTCGCGGACCGGATCGGCCGCTCGCGCCCGCACGTCACCAACACGCTGCGGCTGTTGAGGCTCCCGCCGTCCGTCCAGCGCCGGGTCGCCGCCGGGGTGCTGTCCGCCGGCCACGCCAAGGCGCTGGTCGGCATGCCGGATGCGGACCGGCAGGAGGAGCTGGCCAAGCGGATCATCGCTGAGGGCCTCTCGGTGCGGACCACCGAGGAGATCGTCAAGCTGATGGGGCTGGAGGAGAAGCCGAAGCGCCAGGCGCCGAAGGCGGGCAAGCTGAACTCCCCGGCCTTCAACGACCTCGCGAGCCGGCTGTCGGACCGCTTCGACACCCGGGTCAAGGTCGAGGTGACACAGCGCGGGGGCAAGCTCGGCAAGGGCAAGGTGGTGCTGGAGTTCGGCTCGGTCGAGGACCTGAACCGGATCCTGGGCAGCCTGGCCCCGGGCGAGGACGGACTGCGGCTGTCGCAGGGCTGAGGCCGGTCGAAGTGGCGTGACCCGATGGGTGCATGTTCCGCGTGAGCGCTGTTTCACGTGAAACATGCACCCATCGGCGTTCGGGGGGAATGCTCGACTGTGGAGTGGACGAGGAGGTGCGGGGCATGGGACGCCGGATCGCTCCGCTGACACTGGACAACCTCGCGGATCTGCCGACGACCTGCCGCTCCTGCGTGTTCTGGGAGCTGGACCCGGTGAGCGGGAAAGCGGCGGTGGAGTCCGGCAAGCCCGAACTGGAGAAGGAGGGGTGGATCTCCGCGGTGCTGCTGGAGTGGGGCTCCTGCGGCCGGATCGTCTACGTCGACGACCAGCCCGCCGGGTTCGTGCTCTACGCGCCGCCGGCCTACGTGCCGCGCTCGCAGTCCTTCCCGACCAGTCCGGTGTCGCCGGACGCGGTCCAGCTGATGGTCAGCCGGGTGCTGCCGGGTTACCAGCGGCAGGGGCTGGGCCGGGTGCTCGTGCAGACGGTGGCCAAGGACCTGGTGGGGCGCGGCGTGCGTGCGGTCGAGGCCTTCGGCGCGACGGGACGGGTGCCGACGAGCTGCGTGCTCCCCGCCGACCACCTGCTCGCGGTGGGCTTCAAGACGGTCCGGCCGCATGCCCGCTACCCGCGGCTGCGGCTGGAGGCGCGGACCACGCTGTCCTGGCGCGGCGATGTGGAGGTGGCGTTGGAGCGGCTGCTCGGCGGCGCCCGCAAGGAGCCGGCCCTGCGGCCGTTCTGATCCGTGCCGCCGCGCGCCGGGGCCGTGCCGGAACGACCGAGGCGGGGCTCCCCGGTGCTGGGGAGCCCCGCCTCCGCGGGCGGTCGAGGACCTAGATGTACTCGGCCAGCTCGCGCAGCAGCGCGGCCTTCGGACGGGCACCGGTGATGGACTTCACCGGCTCGCCGCCCTTGTACACGATCAGGGTCGGGATCGAGATGACGTTGTACTGGGCGGCCGTCACCTGGTTGGCATCCACGTCGAGCTTGGCGACGGTCAGCTTGTCGCCGTGCTCGGCCGCGATCTCCTCCAGGATCGGGGCGACCTGGCGGCACGGGCCGCACCAGGTGGCCCAGAAGTCGACCAGGACGGGCTTGTCGCTGTCCAGGACGTCGGCCTGGAACGTCGCGTCGGTGACGGTGGTGGTGGCGCCGGCCACGGGGACTCCTCGGGTTCGGACGGAGAGGGCTGCTGCCAGGAGAACAACGGGCGGACCCGTTCTGTTTCTGCCTGGTCGGAGCGGGGGTGTTCCACGTGGAACACCGTGTGGCACCCCCGCGGGGGGATCGGTCGGTGCGGCCGGACTCAGACCGCGACGGCGGCGGCCTTGGCCTCCAGGTCGTCCAGCGCGGCGAGGTAGCGCTCGGCGTCCAGGGCGGCCGAGCAGCCGGTGCCGGCCGCGGTGATGGCCTGGCGGTAGGTGTGGTCGACGACGTCGCCGGCGCCGAACACACCCGGGATGTTGGTCCGCGTGGAGGGGGCCTCGACCTTGAGGTAGCCCTCGGCGTCGAGGTCCAGCTGCCCCTTGAACAGGTCGGTGCGCGGGTCGTGGCCGATCGCGATGAACAGACCGGTGACGTCCAGCTCGCGGGTCTCGCCGGTGGTGGTGTCGCGCAGGGTCACGCCGCTCAGCTTCGGGTCGCCGTGGATGGCCTCGACCGCGCTGTCCCACTCGAAGCGGATCTTCTCGTCGGCGAAGGCGCGCTCCTGCATCGCCTTGGAGGCGCGCAGGGTGTTCCGTCGGTGGATGATCGTGACGCTGCGGGCGAAGCGGGACAGGAAGGTGGCCTCCTCCAGGGCGGTGTCACCGCCGCCGACGACCGCGATGTCCTGGTCGCGGAAGAAGAAGCCGTCGCAGGTCGCGCACCAGGAGACGCCGCGGCCGGACAGCTTGTCCTCGTTCGGCAGGTCCAGCTTGCGGTGCTGGGAGCCGGTGGTGACGATCACGGCGCGGGCCCGGTGCACGTTGCCCTCGGAGTCGGTGACGGTCTTGATGTCACCGGTGAGGTCGACCGCGACGATGTCGTCCGGGACCAGCTCGGCACCGAAGCGCTCGGCCTGGGCCCGCATGTTGTCCATCAGCTCCGGGCCCATGATGCCGTCCCGGAAGCCCGGGAAGTTCTCGACCTCGGTGGTGTTCATCAGCGCGCCACCGGCGGTGACGGCTCCCTCGAAGACCAGCGGCTTCAGGGAGGCACGGGCCGTGTAGAGCGCGGCGGTGTAGCCGGCCGGGCCGGAACCGATGATGATCACGTTACGGACGTCGCTCACTGCATCTCCTGGTTAGCATCGCGACCCGCGTTTGCTGCGGGGAGGGCGGTCCTGCTCCGCCGCCCGGGACAACGACTGACCAGTGTCTCGCATTCCCAGGCGGATCAGTACCAGGTGCCCGCACTCCGGAAGCGGCGTGGCGGCCCGGGCGTCGATCGCACGGGAACGGGACGGGTTCCGGACGGGTTCCGGAAGCACGACCGGCCCGGGTCGATCAGGGGGCGGGGACCTGGCGGTGCAGCACGACCGCGCAGGCGGGGGACTGCAGGTAGACGTCGACCTCGCCGGGCTTGCCGGGCACGGCGTAGACCAGGACGTCGACCGGGGACCCGGCGTAGGTGCCGCGGTCGGTGGCCAGCGGCGTGCCCGTGGCGGGAGCCGGGCAGGTCCGGCCGGCTCCGGGTGCCGGCTCCGAGGTGAGCGGCTGCCGCCCTTCGGCCGGTGCCGCGGCGGAGGGCCTGGCGACGCCGTTCGGGGGCGAGCCCACGACGGCCCCCGAGCCGGCCAGGAGCTTCTGGACCTGGGCGGCGAGCTGGTCGTCGCGGTACTCGGTGCCCCCGCCCAGGGCGTGTTCGCCCTTGGAACTGTGCCCGGCGTCGGCGGTGGACGGCGCGGCGGCCGAGGAGGCCGCCTCGTGGGAGCCGGAGTCCGCCGGGTACAGCAGCGCGCCGCCCAGCCCGATCGCGGCGAGTGCGGCGGCGGCACCGAGCAGGAGAGCGAAGCGCCGCCGCCGGGAGCGGGGGCGGCCGGGACCGGTGGCACCGGCGGCGCGCGCGGGCGGCGCCACGGGGGCCGTGGCGGGACGGGACGGCGGCGTCGGGGCGGCGGGTCCGCGCGTACTCCCGGGGGCCTCCTGCGGCCCTTCGGCGGCCTCGCGCCGGGCGGCCTCCTCGGCGACGGCGGCGTCCAGCCGGGCGGCGACGTCGGCCGGCATGGGCGGGGCCTCGACCCCGCCGAGCAGCGCCCGGACCTCGCCGAGCGCGTCCGCGGTCTCGCGGCACTCGGCGCAGCCGGCCAGGTGCCGGTGCAGGGCCTCGGCGGCGGCGTCCCCGATCAGCTCCTCGGCGAGGTCGGCGAGCTCGTCGACGGAGGGGTGGGACCCGGGAGAGGCGGTGGGGTCGGACGGGTCGGGGGAGGAGAAGGGGACCGTCATCGCGTGCTCGCGTCTCCTTCCAGAATCGTCCGGCCGTTGTCCGGGCCTGTTCCTGTGACGGTGCGGGCGCCACTTGGGTTCCCCGGCGCGTTCCCCGGCGCTTTCCGCCGTGGTGGTGCGGCGCCCGGGGCGGACGCCGTTCCACGTGGAACATCGCCTCCGCCGCCCTCGCGGAGGTGGCGGACCAGTGGCAGCAGGCGGGCCCGACCGCGGGCGCAGCGGCTCTTCACCGTGCCGACCGGCACGCCCAGCAGCTCGGCGGCCTCGGCGACCGGGTAGCCCTGCATGTCGACCAGGACCAGGGCGGCCCGCTGGTCGGCGGGCAGTTCCGCGAGCGCCGCCGTCACCTCGCGGTGCACCTCGGCCCGGACGACCGGGGAGTCGGCGGGCTCGGCGGCGCCGACGAGGGTGTCCAGCCGTTGCGGGTCGTCGTCCAGCGGGCTGGTGCGGCGGGTGGCGCTGCGGCGGGCGCGGTCCAGACAGGCGTTGACCACGATCCGGTGCAGCCAGGTGGTGACGGCGGAGCGGCCCTGGAAGCCGGGTGCGGCGCGGAAGGCGGAGACCAGGGCGTCCTGGAGCGCGTCGGCGGCCTCCTCCCGGTCGCCCAGGGTGCGCAGGGCGACCGCCCACAGCCGGTCGCGGTGGCGGTTCACCAGCTGCCCGAAGGCGTCCGGGTCGCCGGCGACGTGCCGGGCCAGCAGCGTCGCGTCGTCGTCCGCCACCGTCACCCCTTGACCCCTTGCCGTCGTTCCGGAGACCGGACGCCGGTCAGCCGAAGACCTTCACCTCGGCGACGTGGCCGTGGTACCTGCCGTCGCTGACATCCTTCGTCAGGGCGGTCAGCCAGAGCAAGAGGTAACGCGTGGTGACCGGTGTGCCGAGGTTGTAGGAGACGTTGGTGCCGCTCTGCTTGTCGAGGACGGTGAAGGCGTCCGGCTTCGCGTCCATGGGGTTGGTGGCGCCGGCCGGGGGCACGCGGAGTTCCGCGGTCTGCTCGCCGCCCGAGAACTGGACGGTCACGGAGGAGACCGTCTGCACGGAGCCGAGGTCGATCATCAGCCCGGTGCCCGCCTTGAGGGCGGGCTTCGCGGGGCCGAACTGGTCGACGTACCAGCCGGTGTCCCAGGAGGTGCGCGGATCGCCGTCGTAGGCGTTGGCGAGGGTGTCCTTGCCCTCGGGCTCCCCGGGGGTGCGCCCGAGGGGGTTGTACGACTGGGCTTCCCTGATCTGGATCGGCACGGGCGGGTGCGTGGCCGCGTGCGCGCTCGGTGCGGCGGTGCTGATCGACGGCTGGGGGGCCGCGACGGCCGAGCCGTTGTTGCGCAGATGGTCGACGGCCTGCCAGGAGGCGACGCCGATGGCGCCCAGGGCGACCGTCCAGGCCGTCGCCTTGACCACCCGGCGCAGCCGCCGCCGGGTGCGCCGGACGGCGGACGGACGGGGACGGGCCTGGGGCGGCAGCGGCGGCACGACGGGACCGTCGATGACCCGGGTCGGGTTGGGCGCGGTCGGCAGGGAGTGCGTGTTGTGCCGGGGCGGAGGGGTGAAGACGGGCAGCTCGGGCTCGGGCTGGCGGATGCGGGGCATCAGCGCGATCGCCTTGGCCAGCTCCTCCGGCGTGGTGATCGGCTCGGCGTGGTGCGGCGGGTGGTCGAACAGGGCGCGCGCGGCGAGCTCGGACAGGCCCTTGTGGACGCCGGCCCTGACCTGGTCGGGGGCGGCGTTCTGGATGCCCTTCGGCAGTCCCTGGAGGTCGTAGCGGTCCTCCGGGTAGGGCCAGCGGTGGGTGAGCGCCGCGAAGAGCAGGGCGCCGATGGCGCGGGTGTCGGCGCGCTCGGCGTCGTCGGTGTCGCCCTCGGCGGGCAGCCCGCGCAGGGCGGCGTCCACCGCGATGCCGTTGATCCGGTACTGGCCGCTGTCGGTGCGCAGCACGCAGCGCGGGGTGAGCCGCAGGTGCGCCTGGCCGCGTCGGTGCGCGGCGGCGACCGCGTCGGTCACCTGGCGGACCATCTGGTACGCCTCGTGCGGTTCCATCGGGCCGTCGGCGAGCAGCTTGGCGAGGTCGGAGGCGTGCGGCAGCCACTCCCGCACGACGTAGACCAGCTCGCCCTCCTGGACGGCGTCCAGGACCTGGACGAAGCGAGGGTCGCCGAGCAGGGCGGCGGACTTGGCGGCGGCGAGCACCTTGCGGGCCCGCTGGTGGCCGGAGGCCATCAGGTGGACGCCGACGGCCCGGCGCAGCTTCTCGTCGACGGCGCGCCAGCTGCTGAAGGTCTCGGTGTGGGAGATGCACTCCTCCAGCCGGTACCGGTGGCCGATCTTGTCGCCGCTGTGCCGCAGCGGGGCGGGGAGGGTGCGGGGGAGGGTGGAGGTGTCGCGCGGGTCGAGGGTGGGCTGCGGATCGGTGGGCGCGCGGCGGGGGGCGCCGTTGGCCGGCTGCGGAGCCCCGGCCGGTTTCTTCGCCTTGCCCCCGGCGGCGAGTTCGGCGGCGATCTCGTCGACCGAGAGCGGCGCGGTGATCTCCGAGGTCTCCTCACCGACCGAGGTCTCCTCACCGGCCGAGGTCTCCTCGTCGACCGAGGTGCCGTCGGCGGGAGAGCCGGAGCCGGTGGTGGCCGCCGGGCCGTCCGGGGCGGAGGTGCCGGATGAGGGGGCGTCGTCGCCCGTGGCGGTCTTCGCGCCCGCGAGCTCGTCGATCGCCGCAGCCAGTGCGGCGTCGTCCGCCGCCGCGTCAGCTGCTGACGTGTCGACGACCGCCTTGGTGCCATCAGCCACCGTGGTCCTGCCTCCCCTTGTGTCGCCCCGGCTGAGAGAGTCGCTGGAGCCCGCGGGTTGGCGGCCCTGTGCTCCAGGACAATTGTGCCCACTCTTCTCCACCGGGTACGACCGCTGAGGGGGCCGCTCGGTTGCCCGGAGGTGGAGAGATGTGGTGCAGAACCGACACCGGGCCGCCACCTGCGGGGCCGGGCGGGCCCGGTGCGGTGACGGCCCGGTGCCGGGCCGGACCGGTTCGTGAGCCGATCCTCACGGTTGACGCCCGCTCAGGGAGTCGGCCGGTCCGGCCGGTTGGTGCGTCGGGTCAGCGGCCGAGCCGGCCGCGCACCATGCCGAGCATGGCGTTGAGCTCCTCGATCCGGAGCCTTTTCGCGATGAGCACGAAAACGGCCAGCTGGAGGCCGCCCGCCACGACGACGGAGGCGACGCTGCCCGGCCAGCCGCCGAGCGCGCGCTGGACCGCCAGGCTGACGCCGAGCCCGACCAGGGCGGCCGGGACGCACGCGGCGGCCAGGCGGCTGTAGGTCCGGCCGATGCTCTTGGTGTCCAGCCCGCCGATCTTCTTCTTCAGCTTCGGCACCGCGACCGTCACCCCGACGGCGTAGGCGAGGCCGTAGCCGAAGGCCATGCCGGTCACCGTCCACTGCGGCGGCAGGGCGAACCAGCAGATCAGCGAGAAGCCGGCCTGGCAGGCCGCCACCCAGACGGTGTTGGAGAACGGCGTCCGGGTGTCCTCGTAGGCGTAGAAGCCGCGCAGCATGACGTACTGCGCCGAGTACGGGATCAGGCCGAGCGCGAACGCGGACAGCATCAGGCCGACGTTGGTCGCGTTGTTCAGGGAGGCGGTGCCGCCGCCGACCGCGTAGATCGAGCGGCCGATCGCCGGGCCGAGGGCCAGGAACAGGAACGCGGCCGGGACGACCGCCACCGCGGTGGTGCGCAGCCCGTACGAGAGGTCGTCGCGGACGGCACCGGCGTCGTCGTCGGCCGCCGCCCGGGAGAGCCGGGGGAGCACCGCGCTCATCATCGAGACGGTGATGACGGCCTGCGGCAGCTGCCAGATCAGCAGCGCGTTGGAGAACGCGGCGAGGCCGACGCCGCCGTGGCCGCCGTGCTCGGCGGCGCTGCCGGCCGCGGTGGCCAGCTGGGTGATGACGAGGTAGCCGGCCTGGTTGGCGAGGACGAAGAAGAACGTCCACTTGGCGAGGCGGGCGGCCTTGCCGAGGCCGTGGCCGCGCCAGTCGAAGCGCGGACGGAAGTGGAAGTCGGCCGCCCGCAGGTACGGGATCATCGCCAGCGACTGGACGACCAGGCCGATCAGTGTGCCGAGGCCGAGCAGCCGCACGCCCTCGGGGGTGATGTTCTCCGGCGTCACCTGGGTGGAGTTGAAGCCCCCGTAGACCCAGATGTAGGCGGCGAAGGTGAAGATCACCACGATGTTGTTGAGGACCGGGGTCCACATCATCGCGCCGAACCGGCCGCGTGCGTTGAGGATCTGGCCCATCACCACGTGGATGCCCATGAAGAAGATGGTGGGCAGGCAGTACCGGGCCAGTGCGACGGTGGTCTCGGCGCGGGCCGCGTTCTCCATCATCGGGTGCGCGATCAGCTGGACCAGGATCGGCGCCCCGAGCACGGCCAGGAACACCACACCGCCGAGGCCGACCATCACCAGGGTGAGCAGCCGGCTGGCGTAGGCGGTGCCGCCGTCCTCGTCGTTCTTCATGCTGCGGACCAGCTGCGGCACGAAGACGGCGTTCAGCGCGCCGCCGCCGATCAGGATGTACAGCAGGGTCGGCAGGGTGTTCGCCGCGTTGTAGGAGTCACCCATGACGGCGATGCCGATCGCGCCCGCGATCACCATCGTGCGCAGGAAGCCGGTGCCGCGGGAGACCAGCGTGCCGGCCGCCATGATCGCGCTGGAGTTCAGCAGGCTCGCGACCTTGCCGCCGCCGGCCGCCGGGGCGGACTCCGCGGGCGGCGCCTGCACGGCGTGCTCCTCGGCGGTGAGGTCCTCCAGCGGCTCGACCGCGGGCGGCAGCGCCACCGCGGCCACCTGCATGGTGGCCTCCTCCTCCGAGAGCGGCGGGTCGAACTCGATCGGGGGCACGAACGGGCGCGGCCCGTCGCCGCGGCCATCCTGCGCCGGGTACCCGCCTGCGGGCGGGAACGGCCCGGGGCCGGACGGCACGGGGGCGACCGGCGGCACGGGCGCGGGCCGGGGCGCCTGCGGCGGGGGCGCGGTCTCCGCCCGGCCACCGCCGAACAGCGCGTCCACGCCGACGTACTCGGTGGTCTCGGAGTCCCACCGGGAGTGCGCGGGGCCGGGCTCCCACTGCTGCTGCGGCTGCTCCGCGGCACCCCACTGACCGTCGGCCGCCGGGGCCTCCTCGCGGGGCTCCCGCCAGCCGACCGGGGTGTCCCACCCGGGCTGCACGGGCGGGACCGGCGGCACGAACGGCGTCGCCGGGACCGGCGCGGGGTAGCCGCCGGCCTGCGGCGGCAGCTGCGGCGGCACGTCGTACGCGGCGGCCTGCGGCTGTGGTGCTGCGGGCCCGGCGGCCCGGAGGCCGTACGGGTCCTGGCCGTCCTGCGGCCCCCCGTACGCGTCGGCCGCGTACGGGTCCTGGGCGTAGGTGTCGGCCACGTACCAGTCGCCGGACGGCGACTCGGCACCCGGCCGGTTCTCACCGCGGCCCGGCGGCCGCTCCTCGCTGCGCCCGGTCATGTCACCTCTTCGCGTTCGTGGGGGAGGCCGGCCCGGTCGGGTGCGGGGTCGGCGGTATCAAGGACCAACCTTCTCATCACTGGAGGTCCGATCCCGGCCATCGGCGCTGCTGCCGCGCGGTGTCTGCGCGGGATCGTCACCGGCGGGGCCGTCCCCGTCGGCGTGGTCCTCGTCGGTACGGTCCCCGCGGCCCCGCTCGTCGGCGTCGTCCGCGTCGTCGGCGTCGTCGGCGTCCTCGGGTTCCCCGGTCGGGCCGTCCGCCCCGGCCTCGCCGATCGGCTGGTCGCCGTCCTCGTGCGGCTGCCCGGCCCGCCGCTTGCGCTGGCGGAAGAACCGCAGGGCGGCCAGCAGGAGCAGCAGCACCCCGCCCGCGAAGACGTACAGCACCCCGTTGGTCACCGAGGTGACTTCCACCTGGAAGTTCTGCGGCAGGCCGTACGGGCGCGGGTTGGGTCCGGTGGTGAAGAGCTGGGCGGTCATCTGGACCGGGCCGTTGTTGCGGGCCTGGGCCTGGAACCGCACGGTGACGCCCTGCGCGGCCGGGATGACCAGGTCCTCCTGCGGGGCGACCCACAGCCGGTTCTGCTGGTGCGAGACGAGGTGCAGGCTCAGGTTGGTGACCGTCTGGGTGAGGTCGTTGCGGACGCTGACCTGGAGCTGGCCGGTGTTCCCGGCGAGGGTGACGACCGTCTTCTTGGGCACCTGCACCGCGCCGGTCAGCTCGCCGAGGTACCTCTTCACACCGTCGCGGTACGCGCCTCCCCCGGGCGCGTCGGAGCGCCACTCGGTGGACAGCGAACGGACCATGGCCGCGCTGAACGGGCCGCGCACGCGCTGCGGCAGGGTGAGCACCTGCATCAGGGTGTCGAGGTCGTACTGGACGCTGTCGGTGTTGCTGAGGTCGGCGGCCGACAGCTCGGAGGAGCGGGCCTTGGCCGGGTAGTCGGCGGCGGCCGGGACGGCGGTGGCGGCGCCGGAGTCGGGCGCGGCCTGCGCCACGGCGTCCAGCTTGACCGGCTCGACCCACTTGCCGCTCGCCGCCGTCTGGAGGGCGCTCGCCAGCACCTTGGCGGTGCTCACGGTCAGGTCGCGCGGCGGCAGGACCAGCAGGCCGCGCTGGTTCTGCGGCTGCTCGTGGGTGATCGCGTAGGTCTCGGCGAGGAAGCGCTGGGCCGCCAGGGTCTGCGCCTGCGGAGTGCCGAGGTCGCCGTCGAACAGGGAGGAGACGGTCTCGTCCGCCACGACGGCGTTCTGGCCGTTGCCGACCGGGCGCACCGCGGTCGGCGTGTGGTTGAGCGCGTCCGGCTCCGGCATGCTCGCGCCGTTCACCAGCAGGAGGTCGCTGCCCGCCTGCTTGGCGACGCCGGCGATCTGCTGGTCCAGGTAGCCCTGGTAGGGCCAGGCGACGTCGGAGCGGGTGTCCACGGACAGCCGGCCCTCGACGGTCAGCCGGCCTGCGGTGGCGGCCTTGTTCAGGGCGGTGCCCATGCCGCCCAGGTCGGCGCCGTTGTGGGCGATCGAGGCGACGTCCGGATCGGCGTACGGCAGCGCCACGACCTGGTTGCCGGGCTTGGCGACGGCGGCCCGCAGCTTCTCCAGCCAGGCCGTCGCGGCCGCCTGTCCGGTGCCGTTGACGACGTTGTCGTCCTTGGCCGGCTTGCCGTTCTTCTCGGTGCCCGGCTTCTGGACCTTGTACCCCTTGGTCATCGCGAACGCGGTGTCCAGCAGGTCCGGGTCGATCGTCCAGGTCAGGCCGGTCAGCTTCGAGCCGGTGTCCACCAGCTCGTACAGCCGGCCGCCGGGGGCGAACTCGGTCGCCAGGCTGTCGTCGCGCAGCACCGAGAGCGTCTGCTCGCCCTCGGTGACGGTCTGTGCGGCCAGCTCCGGCCCGTGCACCAGCGGCCAGACCGTGGCGACCCTGGTCGGCTGGGCGTCGGCGTTCGAGCTGTACGTCAGGAAGGTGCGGGCGATGCCCAGCGCCCGCTCGTGCTGGTTGTCCGCGGTCGAGCCCCAGGCGTCCACCGCGAGCTCGTAGACGCCGTCGCCGTTCAGCGAGAGGTCGTTGACCGCGACACCGAGGGTGTACGCCTGGCTCTGGCCGGGGGCGAGCTCGGGCAGCGCGTACTGCGGGCTGTCCAGCTCTATGCCGTCCGCGCCGAGCGGTGCGGTGCGGGCGACCACGTTCTGCAGCTCGCTGCGCCGCTGCAGCGGCTTGCCCAGCGACGGCTTGCGGACGGCCGCGTGGGCGCCCTTGAGCACCGACTTGCCGCCGTTGGTCACGTGCCCGGTGATCGTCACCGTGCCGTTGGGGCTGGCCACCTGCGGGGCCACCGTGTCGATCGTCATGATCACCGGTGACTCGGCCGAGACCGCCCCGTCCGTGGCCGGTACGTTGCCGCCGGCCGGCAGTGCGCCGGCCGGGGCGGCCGCGACCACCGCCAGCGCGGCTCCCAGGGCGGCCGCGAGCCGCCGGGCCGTGCGGCGGCCGGGGCGCCGCCCGTCGGCGGGATCCCCGGGCCGTCCAGGCCGTCCGTACGCCCCCAGGCCCGAGTGCCGTGCCGGCTCACTCACTCGTTTCGCCCTCGCCGTTCTCGCTCGCTCGCTGCTGCTGTTGCTGTTCGCTTGACGCTGTTCGCCGCTCGGTGCCGCGACCGCCGCCGCGGGCCGAGAGGATCAGCCGTGCGAAGCAGCCGGGTGGGGCGGCCGTGAAGAGTGCGGCCTCCGGTCGCCCGGCCGGCCGTGGTGGCACGCGGCACCGCAATCCCCTGTCCGGTGCCCGAGAACTCGTTCACCGGCATGGTAACGATGCGGCACCGGGTGCGGTGTTGCGGGTCTTGGGGTGAGACGCCGAAAACGCGCGGGCGGTTGACCTGCGCGGGCACGTACCCTTGTGAGCCGTGTCCACTGCCAATGAGCCCACCGCCCTCACCCATCCTTCCAGCACCGCCACCCAGGTCGTACCAGGCCTGAGCGAGGCCCAGACCCTGGGCCTCCAAGAGCTGCTGCGGGTGTCGCCGGTCGCCGACGAGATCGCCCGCCGCTTCCAGGCGGCCGGGCACCGGCTGGCGCTGGTCGGCGGCTCCGTGCGGGACGCGCTCCTCGGCCGGCTCGGCAACGACCTGGACTTCACCACCGACGCCCGACCCCAGCAGGTCCTCAAGCTCGTGAAGGGCTGGGCGGACGCGGTCTGGGACGTCGGCATCGCCTTCGGCACGGTCGGCGCCCGCAAGGACACCCCGCAGGGCTCGTTCCTGATCGAGATCACCACCTACCGGTCCGAGGCCTACGACCGCACCTCCCGCAAGCCCGAGGTCACCTACGGCGACACCATCGAGCAGGACCTGGTCCGCCGCGACTTCACCGTCAACGCGATGGCCGTCGACCTGCCCGGGCGCGGCTTCGTCGACCCGCACCACGGCCTGGACGACCTGGAGGCCCGGGTGCTGCGCACCCCCGCCACCCCCGAGGAGTCCTTCTCCGACGACCCGCTGCGGATGATGCGCGCCGCCCGCTTCGCCGCCCAGCTCGACTTCGACCCGGCCCCCGAGGTCGTCGCCGCGATGACGGCGATGGCCGAGCGGATCACCATCGTCTCGGCCGAGCGGGTCCAGGCCGAGCTCAACAAGCTGCTGCTGGCCGCCCACCCGGTGAAGGGCCTGCGCCTGCTGGTCGACACCGGCCTGGCCGGGCACGTCCTGCCCGAGCTGCCCGCGCTGCGCCTGGAGCGCGACGAGCACCACCGGCACAAGGACGTCTACGAGCACTCGCTGACCGTCCTGGAACAGGCCATCGACCTGGAGCAGGACGGCCCCGACCTGACCCTGCGGCTGGCCGCGCTGCTGCACGACATCGGCAAGCCGCGCACCCGTCGCTTCGAGTCCGACGGCCGGGTCTCCTTCCACCACCACGAGGTGGTCGGCGCCAAGATGACCCGCAAGCGGATGCGCGAGCTCAAGTACTCCAAGGAGCTCACCGAGGACGTCTCGCGCCTGGTCGAGCTGCACCTGCGCTTCCACGGCTACGGCGGCGGCGAGTGGACCGACTCCGCGGTGCGCCGCTACGTCGCCGACGCCGGGCCGCTGCTGGAGCGCCTGCACAAGCTGACCCGCTCCGACTGCACCACCCGCAACCGCAAGAAGGCGGCGACGCTGTCGCGCACCTACGACGGCCTGGAGCAGCGGATCGGCGAGCTGAAGGCCCAGGAGGAGCTGGACGCCATCCGCCCGGCGCTGGACGGCAACCAGATCATGGAGCTGCTCGGCCTCCGGCCGGGACCGCAGGTCGGCAAGGCCTACAAGCACATGCTCGAACTCCGGCTGGAGCACGGTCCGATGGAGCACGACGAGGCGGTGGCGGCCCTCCGCGCCTGGTGGGCGGAGCAGCCGCAGGGCTGAGCGAACGCGTGAGGGGCGGTCCCGGGGTGCCGGGACCGCCCCTCACGCGTGCCCGATCAGGTGTGGATCGACTGCAGGCACAGGACGTAGCTCAGCGCTGGCATCCCGGTGTTCGTGCGGACGTAGTTGCTGTCGGACTTCGGCTGCGCCTCGCAGACCTTCTCGTCCGAGGTGGCCAGGTACTTCCAGAGCACCTTGTACTGGGCACGCTGGTCGGTGCACGGCAGCATGGTGATCCGGGGGGTCGGATCGTACGTCGCCCCGGTGCCGTTCTCGTTGCGCAGGCAGTCGCCGACCTTGGCGGAGTCGATGCTCGCCGGCGCCGGGACCGGGGCCTGCGGCTTGCCGGAGGTGTCCGGCGGCAGCGAGAAGGTCGGCGTGGGGACCGGCGGGAGGCTGAAGCTCGGCATCGGCGGCACCGACACGGTGGGCATGACGATCGGGTGGGGCACGTACGGGTCGTTCTTGGGGACGAACGCGCCCGTGGCGATCAGCGCGATCACCGTGATGATCCAGCCGACCGGCAGCAGCAGCATGAACACGTGCGGGCGCTTGGACAGCGGGACGCCCGGGTCGAGCTGCGGACCGTGGGTGCCCGGGGCGGGCGGCGGCAGCTGCTTGAGCTTGTTGTGCGGGCCCAGGTTGAGCAGCAGCGTGATGATCGTCATCGGCGCGCCGAGGTAGCTCCACCAGCCCTGGACCAGGGTCTTCGCGGACATGTCGCGCACGGTGGCGTCGCCGCAGACGCGGCAGAACGGCCCCCGCAGCTTCAGGAACCGCATGATCACGATGATGCCCTGGTGGCCGCGGACGGTGGCCTCCACGGCGGGGAAGCCGCCGCAGAAGCGGCAGACCGGGCCCTGCGGGACGGCGCCGCCCGGGTAGCCGTAGCCGTACGCCGACGGGTCGGGCGCGGGCGCGGCGGGCGGGTAGCCGTAGTTCATCGGCGGCGGGGGCGGGGCGGGCTGGCCGTACGGGTTGCCGCCGGCGTACGGGTTGGCGTCGTTCGGCGGCGGGGCGCCGTAGGGCATCTGGGGAGGCGGAACGGACAAGGGGTCCCCCGGGGAAACGGTGACGGACAAGTCGGACGGCCGGACGGGAAACCCGGCCGGAGGTCAGGAGGCGCCGACCGGCGCGGTGCCGGCGGGCTTCAGCGGGCCGAGGCAGAGCACGTACCGCTTCTTGTTCCAGCGGCGGCCGCTCTTGCCGGAGACGGCGCTGGTGGACTGCGGCGTCTGCCGACAGCGGTTGGTGTCGGTGGTGTCCTCGAACTTCGACAGGACTCGGTAATTCGCCTTGCTGTCAGTGCACTTGACGATCTCGACGTCGCGGGTGCCGCTCACCCGGACGCAGTCGCCCGGCTTGGCGCTGCTGACGCTCGGGCCGCTGAAGAGGTAGCCGCCGCCCACCACGGCGGCGGCGATCAGCACGCCGACGGCCTTCAGCTTCGAGCGGGCGGTGCGCTTGCCGCCCGGCGCACCGGCGGCCGGGGCGGGCTGTGGGTGGCCGTACGGCCCGGCGGGCGGGTACGGCTGCGCCGGCTGCGGGGGCCCGCCGAACGGCTGCTGCGGAGCCCCGTACGCGGGCGGCGGCGGCCCGTACCCCGGCGGGCCGGGCTGGGCGGGCACCTGCGGGGGCGGCGGACCGTACGGCTGCGCCCCGTACCCCGGCGGCGGACCGTACTGGGGGGCCTGCGGGGGCGGCCCGTACTGAGGTGGAGGCCCGTAGGGGCCGGGTGGTGTGCTCATCAGGTAGTCCCCCGTGACCGAGTGCTGTCGCTCCGACAGGTCTGACGTACCTTAGCGACCCTCTCCGACGCTCCCGGTTTCGAGCCCCCCGCGAAACCTCAGGAGGCCCGGTCACCGGGCAGCGGCCCGTGGCGCCGGGCCGCGCGGAAGTACAGGAGCGCAGACAGCGCGTACACCGCAGCCACCCCGACGACGACCGCCACCGACCGCCCGGACAGTGGCAGCACCAGCGCGGTGACGGCAGCGGCGGCCACGAACGCGACGTTGAACAGCACGTCGTAGATGGCGAACACCCGGCCTCGGTAGTCGTCCTCGACGGACTCCTGGACCACGGTGTCCGCGCAGATCTTGGTGCCCTGGGTGACCACCCCGAGCAGCAGCGCGGCCACCAGGCACGGCACCAGCGAGAAGCTCAGTCCGAGCGCCGGGACGAACAGCACCGGCGCGACCAGGCAGGCCGTCATCCAGCCGGCCAGGCCGAGCCGGCGGGAGCACCACGGGCTGACCACCGCGGCGATGAAGAACCCGGCGGCGGACAGGCCGACCGCCTGGCCGAGGGTGACCAGCCCGGCCGCGCTGTCAGCCGGGTCGTTGAAGGTGTACCGGGCGAGCATCACCACGACGACGATCAGCACGCCGTAGCAGAACCGGGCGGCGGTGACGGCGGCCAGCGCGTGCACGGCGGGCCGGCAGTCGCGCACCAGGTGGCGGACGGCGGCGCCGAGGTCGACCGCGGCCCGGACGAGGGCCTGGCCGAGCGCCGGGCGCTCGCCGTGGCGCTCGGGGCCGAGCAGGTCGCGGTCCATCCGGCGGGCGGCCAGCGCGGCCGACAGGTACAGCAGTGCGGCCACCGTGACCAGCGCGGCGTCGGCCTTCGGCCCGGGCGTCATCACCTGGTGCAGCAGGAAGCCGATGCCCCCGCCGAGGGCGGCGGCGACGGTGCCGAGGGTGGGGGAGAGCGCGTTGGCGGTGACCAGCTGGTCCTGCCGCACCACCCGGGGCAGCGCGGCGGAGAGCCCCGCCAGGATGAACCGGTTGAGCGCCGTGACCAGCAGGGCCGAGGCGAAGAAGAGCCAGGTCGGCGCCTTGGCCAGGAGCAGCGCCCCGGTCACCAGGCCGAGCCCGAAGCGGGCCAGGTTGCCGACGTAGAGCACCTGGCGGCGGCGCCAGCGGTCCAGCAGGACGCCGGCGAACGGGCCGATCACCGAGAACGGCAGCAGCATCACGGCCAGCACCGAGGCGATGTCGGCGGGGGACGACTGCTTCTCCGGGGAGAACACGACGTAGGCGGCCAGCGAGACCTGGAAGACGCCGTCCGAGAGCTGGGAGAGCACCCGGGCGGTCAGCAGTCTGCGGAAGTCCCGGCCCCGGAGCAGCTGGAGGAGCGTGGCGCGCTGCGCGGACTGGTGGGTGCTGCCGTTCTCGGTGATCGCCACCCGCCCAGGGTGCCACGGAACCGGTCGCCGTTTCACGTGAAACATTCGCCGGAAAACGGTGAAGGGCCCACGATCTCGCGATCGTGGGCCCTTCCGAGGAGCTATGAGCGGTTATGAGCCGTCACACCCGAGCGAGCCGAGAGCTCAGTGCCCAGCGCTCAGCGTTCGACAGTCGCGAACCTCGCTGCGCTCAGCGCTCGACCTCGCCGCGGATGAACTTCTCGACGTTCTCCTTGGCCTCGTCGTCGAAGTACTGCACCGGCGGCGACTTCATGAAGTACGAGGACGCGGACAGGATCGGGCCGCCGATGCCGCGGTCCTTGGCGATCTTGGCGGCGCGCACGGCGTCGATGATGACGCCGGCGGAGTTCGGGGAGTCCCAGACCTCGAGCTTGTACTCCAGGTTCAGCGGGACGTCGCCGAACGCGCGGCCCTCGAGGCGGACGTACGCCCACTTGCGGTCGTCCAGCCAGGCCACGTAGTCCGAGGGACCGATGTGGACGTTCTTGGCGCCCAGCTCGCGGTCGCGGATCTGCGAGGTGACGGCCTGGGTCTTGGAGATCTTCTTCGACTCCAGGCGCTCGCGCTCCAGCATGTTCTTGAAGTCCATGTTGCCGCCGACGTTCAGCTGCATGGTGCGCTCGAGGATGACACCGCGGTCCTCGAACAGCTTCGCCATCACGCGGTGCGTGATGGTGGCGCCGACCTGGGACTTGATGTCGTCACCGACGATCGGCACGCCGGCCTCGGTGAACTTGTCCGCCCACTCCTTGGTGCCCGCGATGAACACCGGCAGGGCGTTCACGAAGGCGACCTTGGCGTCGATGGCGCACTGGGCGTAGAACTTCGCCGCCTGCTCGGAACCGACGGGCAGGTAGCAGACCAGGACGTCGACCTGCTGGTCCTTGAGGACCTGGACGACGTCGACCGGCGCCTCGTCGGACTCCTCGATGGTCTCCAGGTAGTACTTGCCCAGGCCGTCGAGGGTGTGGCCGCGCTGCACGGTGACGCCGGTCGGCGGCACGTCGCAGATCTTGATGGTGTTGTTCTCGCTGTTGCCGATGGCGTCGGCCAGGTCGAAGCCGACCTTCTTGGCGTCGACGTCGAACGCGGCGACGAACTCCACGTCACGGACGTGGTAGTCACCGAACTGGACGTGCATCAGCCCGGGGACCTTGCCGGCCGGGTCGGCGTCCTTGTAGTACTCGACACCCTGCACCAGCGACGCGGCGCAGTTGCCCACGCCCACGATGGCTACGCGAACCGAACCCATTCCGGTTGCTCCCTGTGATCTCATGAGGGCCGCCGAGGTCGGCGGCACTCGTCCTGCTTCTTCGAATGACTGCTTGTACGGGCGCGAGGCGCCCACTCCTGCCGCGTGGCTGACGCGGGCTCAGCGCTCCTGGGCGGAGCGCCCCGGGCGGTCGTACGGTGGCCCGGACGGGTCGGGGGACCCGGTCTCCTGGCCACGGCCGTCCGAAGTCTTGGGGTGTCCGGCGGCGGGGTTGCCGCCGGTGGCGGGTCCGGTCCGGCCGGTGCGGTTGGCCCGCTCGGTCTCGATCAGCTCGTTGAGCCACCGGACCTCGCGCTCCACCGACTCCAGTCCGTGCCGCTGCAGCTCGATGGTGTAGTCGTCGAACCGCTCGCGGGCCCGGGCCAGCGAGTTGCGCATCCGCTCCAGGCGCTCCTCCAGCCGGCTGCGCCGGCCTTCCAGGACGCGCATCCGCACGGCCCGGTCGGTCTGGCCGAAGAACGCGAAGTGGACGCCGAAGTGCTCGTCCTCCCAGGCGTCGGGGCCGGAGTCGGCGAGCAGCTCCTCGAAGCGCTGCTTGCCCTCGGGGGAGAGCCGGTAGACGATCTTGGACCGCTTGCCGTTGAGCGCCGTGGCCGGGACGTACTCGACGTCCGGGTTGTCCTCGACCAGGAAACCCTGGGCGACCAGGCTCTTCAGGCAGGGGTAGAGCGTTCCGTAGGAGAGGGCCCGGAACGTTCCGAGCAGGATGTTGAGCCGCTTGCGCAGCTCGTAGCCGTGCATCGGGGCGTCGTGGAGCAGGCCGAGAACGGCGAACTCCAGCACTCCTGAGCGCCTGCCCATGCCGTCGTCCTCCTTCCCTTCGACCGGTGTCCGGCCGCCGTCTCCGGCGGTATGCCGCTTCGATGTATCGGCTCGATATATCGAGAACAGTAAACCTGGCCCTCCGAACGGGCAAGGGGGGCACGCGTGAATGTGATCACAAGCCGACGCGCGGGGATGGTTGGCAACGGGCGTGTAATGATCTGCTGCCCTTTTGCGGTATTTGGCGGCTGATGCCCGATTAGGTGCATTTCAGGTCTGCGTACGCTGTCGCGTGTGCACGAGGACCACCTCCGGGGTTAGGGCGGTTGGCGGGCATCGAACGTGAACCCTGCCTTCAGGCTGGAACCGCCTGGCGAGGAGTGGCTGGAACATGAGCGAACGACGGCGGAGGACGCCGGGCCCGGGTGACGAGGGCCAACGGCCCCCGGGTGACGGAGCCCGCCGGGGCGGGCCCGGACCGGACGAACTGAGCTCGCAGGGGCTGGGCCGGCGTCGCCCCCCGGGCGTTCGGGACACCGCTCAGCAGCCTCGGATGACCAGAGCTGAGATGCGCAAGGCCGGGCAGAAGAAGGGCAAGGGCGGCCAGGGCGCCGCTGCCGCGGCCTCCGCCGCGGCGGCCGGGCCCGGCAAGAAGCGGTTCATCGACTACCCGCGCTTCGGCAAGACCGGCGTCCGGCGCTGGCTGCCGTCGTGGAAGCAGTGGCTGAGCGGCTTCCTGCTCGTCTTCGGTTGCTTCGTGGGCCTGGTGTTCTACCTGTACCAGACCACCGAGGTCCCGAAACTCAACGACCTGGTGAAGGACCAGAACACCATCTACTACTGGGCCGACGGCTCGGAGATGGTGCGCAAGGGCGAGACGAACCGTCAGATCGTCGAGCTCAAGGACATCAGCCCCAACCTGCAGAACGCCGTCATCGCCGCGGAGAACCAGGACTTCCGCAACGACAACGGCATCGACCCGAAGGGCATGCTCCGCGCCGTCTACAACATGGCGAGGGGAGGCGAGACCCAGGGCGCCTCGACGATCACCCAGCAGTACGTGAAGAACGCCTACCTGAGCCAGGAGCAGACCCTCAGCCGCAAGCTGAAGGAGTTCTTCATCACGCTGAAGCTCAACCAGCAGATCGGGAAGGATGAGATCCTCACGGGCTACCTGAACACCAGCTGGTTCGGTCGCGGCGCGAACGGCGCCCAGGCCGCCGCCCAGGCGTACTACGGAGTGGACGCCAAGGACCTCAACCTCTGCCAGAGCGCCATGCTGGCGGGCCTGCTCAAGGGCGCGGCGTACTACGACCCCACCGTCCCGGCCAACAAGGATCGGGCCGAGGGGCGGTGGTCGTGGATCCTCGACAACATGGTGAAGATCAAGGCCGTCACCCCGGAGGAGCGTGCCAAGTGCACGGCGTTCCCGGTCCCGATCCAGCGCAAGACCTCCTCGAACATGAACGGCGAGATCAGCTACCTGGTCGACACCGCCAACCGGTACGTCACCAGCAAGGACCCCTCGATCACCCAGCAGGTGATCGACAAGGGCGGTCTGAAGATCTACACGACCTTCGAGAAGGACAAGGTCGACGCCCTGAAGAAGGCCGTCGACGACGTCAAGGCCGCGACGCTCGACCCGCAGAAGCGTCCCGACAACGACAAGTTCATCCAGTTCGGCTCCGCCAGCATCCGGCCCGGTGACGGCGCGCTCGTCGCGATCTACGGCGGTGACGGCGTGGAGAACGGTCACTTCGACAACAACGCCGAGGCCACCGGCGTCCAGGTCGGCTCGACCTTCAAGCCCTTCGTGCTGGCCACCGCGATGCAGGTCGGCGTCCAGACCGCGAAGGACGACAGCGGCAAGCCGAAGCGGATCAACGCCGACAGCCGCTACCTCGCCGACGACCTGTCCGAGATCCGCAAGCCGGACGGCTCGCTGGTGATCGGCGACGACGGCAAGCCCTACCGGCAGAAGAACGAGGACTCCAGCAAGCACGGCTACGTCTCGCTGCGGCAGGCCATGCAGTTCTCGTACAACGTGCCGTTCGTCCAGCTGAACCAGGATGTCGGCGGCCAGAACGTGGCCGACATGGCCGTGCAGATGGGCATCAAGAAGGAGAGCCTGGCCGACCCGAAGACCCCGACCTTCCCGCTCGGCACCTCGACCATCAGCCCGATCCGGATGGCCACCGCCTACGGGACGCTCGCCGCCAGCGGCAAGGAGGCCGAGCCCTACTCGGTCACCAAGGTCGAGGTGAACGGCGTGGAGCGGACCGGCTTCACCAAGCCCCAGCTCAAGCAGGCGCTGGAGGCGCCCGTCGCCGACAACGTCACCGACGTGCTGGTGAACGTGGCGAAGAACGGTACCGGTACGAAGAGCAAGGACCTGGGCCGCCCCGTCGCGGGCAAGACCGGTACCACCGACCAGAACAAGTCGGCCTGGTGGGTCGGCTACACCCCGCAGCTGGTCACCAGCGTCGCGATGTGGCGCGAGGACCCGAACAACCACGTGCGGCTCTCGCTCAACGGCACCGGCGGCAAGGAGTCGATCCACGGTGGTGACATCCCGACCGACATCTTCACCCGGTACATGAAGGTCGCGCTGGCGAACGAGAAGAAGCTGGACTTCCCGGCGCCGACCGCGATCGGCAGCGAGGTCGACTCCTCGGGCGCTCCGGTCTCGCCGACCGCCACGCCCACGCCGACCGTGACCGACACCCCGTCGGCGCCGGCCACCCAGCCGCCGACCGGCAACCAGCCCCCGTCGAACGGCGGCCAGCCGCAGCCCCCGCAGCCCACCCAGGGCGGCGCCTGCGTCCCGGGCGTCGACTGTCCCGGTCCGCAGCCGACCCAGCCGCCCAAGACCCACCCCGGTCCGTCGAGCTCCTGCCTGCTGGGCCTGTGCCCGACGCAGCAGCCCTCGCCGACGCCGACGGACAGCACCCCGCCGCCGACCAAGCCGGGCAAGATCACCCCGTCGGCGCCGCCCGCAGGCGGTTAGCCGGAACCGGCCGGACGGCCGGACGGCCGGACAGGCGGACAAGCGGTGAAACGGCGGTGGCGGCCCTCCACGGAGGGCCGCCACCGCCGTTTCGTCATGATTCGCCACGGCCCGGGCGGCCCCGCCGTGGGGGCCTCCTCGTCCCGGCGGGGCCGGTGCGGCAGGATGTCCGGCATGACGTCGAGCGCACCTGACGAATCCGCCGGCCTGACCGGGCCCAGCGACGCCGTCGGGCCTGCCCCGGCGCCCGCCGCCGTCGCCGGGCCGCCGGCCAACACGGTGGTGGTCCCGGCCGACGAGGACCCGGTGGCGGCGGCCGGCAGCGAGTTCTTCGGCGGCCCGCCCGGCCGCCGGGCGCTGCTGGGCGTCTCGTGGTGGATCCCGGTGCGCGTCCTGGCGCTCGCCGTCATCGTCATCTCGGTGCTCGGCATGGTGCAGAAGGCGCCCTGCTACAGCCACGCGTGGTTCCAGGCGGGCTCGCCGCAGTACATCCACGCCTGCTACAGCGACATCCCGCACCTGTTCGCCGGACGCGGCTTCGCCGCCGGGCTGCACCCGTACGTCGACCGCATCCCGGGCTCCTCGGGGGACCTCCAGTACCTGGAGTACCCGGTGCTGACCGGTCTGTTCATGCAGATCGCGGCCTGGCTGACGCCGGGCGGCGGCACCCAGCAGGACCAGGAGCAGTGGTTCTGGGCGATCAACGCGGGCCTGCTGATGGCCTGCGCGGTGGTCGCCGCGGTGGCGCTCTCGCGCACCCACCGGCGCCGCCCGTGGGACGCGATGCTGTTCGCGCTCGCGCCCGTCCTGCTGCTCAACGGCACCGTCAACTGGGACCTGCTCGCCGTCGCGCTGGCCGCCGTCGCGATGGCCTGGTGGGCGGGCTCCCGGCCGTTCTGGGCCGGCGTGTTCATCGGCCTCGCCACCGCCGCCAAGCTCTACCCGCTGCTGCTCCTCGGCCCGCTGCTGGTGCTGTGCTGGCGGGCCGGCAAGTGGCGCGAGTTCCGCGCGGCGCTGGGCGGCGCGCTCGGCGCCTGGCTGCTGGTCAACCTGCCGATCATGATCGCCAACTGGCAGGGCTGGTCGACCTTCTACGTCTTCAGCAACCACCGCGCCGAGGACTACGGCTCGTTCTGGCTGATCGTCATGCAGAACCGCGGGACCGGGCTGGAGCACCTCAACTCCTACATCGCGGTGCTCATGGTGCTGGGCTGCGCGGCCATAGCGTGGCTGGGCCTCTCGGCGCCCCGCCGCCCGCGCTTCGCGCAGCTGGCCTTCCTGGTCGTCGCCCTGTTCATCGTGGCCAACAAGGTCTACTCGCCGCAGTACTCGCTCTGGCTGCTGCCGCTCGCGGTGCTGGCCCGGCCGCGCTGGCGGGACTTCCTGGTCTGGCAGGCCTGCGAGGTGCTCTACACCCTGGGCATCTGGTCTCACCTGGGCTTCGTCACCGGGACCAAGCAGCACGGCATCGGCGAGGCCTGGTACCACTTCGCGATCGTGCTGCACCTGCTGGGCACGCTCTACCTGGTCGCGCTGGTGGTCCGCGACGTCCTGCTGCCGGACCGCGACCCGGTGCGCTGGGACGGGAGTGACGACCCGTCCGGCGGGGTGCTCGACCGGGCCCCCGACGCGGTCGTGATCGGGGCCGCCCGCCGCCTGCGGGAGGACGAGAGCTACGCGGAGTACGCGGCGGCCGGCCCCGGGCAGTGGCTGGACGAGCCGGAACTGCCGGAGCCGGCCGAGAAGGGCTAGCGGAGGGCTGGTGGGAGGGGCCTCCGGGGGGGCCTCAGCGGTCCACGACGCGGTCGAAGTGCGTCGTGGTGTGCCGGACCTGGAGGCCGAGCTCGTCGCCGATCACCGGCGGCTTGGTCTCGCCGTCCAGGAACAGCAGCGAGACCTGCATGTGCGGCGGCTCGGCGAACCAGAGCTGCTTGCCGGCCCAGTGGAACGGCGACTTGGTCTTGTTGACGGTCGCCAGACCGGCCCGCGCGATGCCCTTGGCCCGCGCGCCCATGCTCGCCACGTACTTGGGGGCCTCCAGACCGATGCCGTGCGCGGTGCCGCCGGCGACCACGACGATGTGGCCGTCGGAGGGCGCCGGGTGCTGGCGGTAGCCGTAGCGGTCGCCCTTCTTCACCGGGGTGACGTCCAGGACCGTGGCCCGGACCTCCAGCGCGCCGTGGTCGCCCAGCCAGAGCCGGGTGCCGATCCGGGCGCGGAAGACGGTGCCCGGGTAGCGCTGGGCCAGCTGGTCCATGCCGGCCGAGCCGAGGTGGCTCACGAACACGGTGTGCACCGGGATCCCGGCCGCCCGGGCGGTGTCCACCCAGTACGCGACCTCCTCGACCGGGCTGGAGCCGTCCGGCCGGTCCATCGGCAGGTGCAGTGCGAGGCCCTCGAAGGAGACGCCCTCCAGCTCGGCGGCCACCGCCGGCAGGTCGGCCGCGCTCACGCCGTGCCGGCGCATGGTGGTCATGCACTCCACGACCACCCGGGCGCCGTGCAGCGCGCGCAGCGCGTCCACGCTCGCCACCGTCCGGATCACCCGGGCGTGCGGCAGCGGGAGCACCTCCTCGCCGACCCGGTAGGGGGTGAGCACCAGCAGCTCGCCGCCGTACCACTCGGCGGCGTCGGCTGCCTCGTACGCGGTGCCGACGGCCAGCACCCCGGTGCCGAGCAGCGTCGCCTCCTCGGCCAGCCGGTGGTTGCCCAGGCCGTAGCCGTTCCCCTTGGCGACCGGCACCAGGCCGGGGAACTCGGCGAGGACGGAGCGCTGGTGGGCGCGCCAGCGTTCGGTTTCGAGGTAGAGCGACAGCGTCATCGGGTCAGCCTCCTCAGCGGCGGGACATGTAGAGGTCGAGGGCCTTGTGCAGCAGCTTGTTGAGCGGGAAGTCCCACTCGCCGAGGTACTCGGCCGCCTGCCCGCCGGTGCCGACCTTGAACTGGATCAGGCCGAACAGGTGGTCGTTCTCGTCCAGGGTGTCGCTGATGCCGCGCAGGTCGTACACGCCGCCGCCCAGCGCGTAGGCGTCGCGCATCATCCGCCACTGGATGGCGTTGGACGGCTTGACCTCGCGCTTGTGGTTGGCCGAGGCGCCGTAGGAGTACCAGACGTGCTCGCCGACCACGAGCATCGTGGTCGCGGCCAGCGGCTCGCCCTCGTGGTAGGCGATGTAGAGGCGCATCCGGTTCTGGTCCTCGGCGGTGAGGGCCTTCCACATGCGCTGGAAGTAGGACAGCGGGCGCGGGGTGAACTTGTCGCGCTCGGCCGTCACCAGGTAGAGCTGGTGGAAGATCGGCAGCTCGTCGTAGCCGCCCTGGTACACCTCGACGCCGCTCTTCTCGGCCTTCTTGATGTTGCGGCGCCAGAGCTGGTTGAAGTTCTTGTGGATGTCGTCCAGCGAGCGGTTGGCCAGCGGCACCTGGAAGACGTAGCGCGGCTGGACGTCGCCGAAGCCGGCGCCGCCGTCCTCGCCCTGCAGCCAGCCGGCCTTGCGCAGCCGGTCGGCCACCTCGAAGGCGCGCGCCTCGTACCAGTCGGCCTCGACGTCGCGCAGGCGCTTGGCCTGCTTGGCGGCGATGGCCTCCTTGATGGTGGGGGCGTTCCAGCGGCGGATGACGATCGGCGGGCCCATCTTCACCGAGAACGCGCCCTGCGACTTGAGGTGGGCGAGCATCGGGGAGAGCCAGCGGTCGAGGTCGCGGTCGAACCAGTCGATGACCGGACCCTCGGGCAGGTAGGCCAGGTAGCGCTTGACCTTGGGCAGCTGCCGGTAGAGCACCAGGCCGGCGCCGACGAGCTGGTTGCCCTCGTCGAACCAGCCGATCGACTCCGAGCGCCACTCGGCCTTCACGTCGCCCCAGGACGGCACCTGCATGTGGCTGGCCGAGGCGCGGCTCCTGATGAAGGCGAGGTGCTCCTCGCGGGTGATCGTCCTCAGGCGCAGGCTCATGCTCGGTGCTCCTCGTCGGTCGGGCTGTGGCGGCCCCGGGTTCTCGGGGTGACCTTATCGTCCAGCGGCACCGGCGCCCGTGGGCGCGGGCGTGACGGCGCCCCCGTGCGTACCTGTCTCCTGCAGATACGCGACGGGGGCGCCGAGGGTTCCTGGCGCGGGGGGCCGGAACCGGTCCCGGAGGCCCGGGATCAGCCCCAGAGGCCGCCCCGGGCGACGCCGAGGTAGAAACCGACGGCGGATGCGCCGAGCGTGATCATCAGGACGAAGCGCTCGGCGGTGGTGACCGAGACGAACACGCCCCAGAGCCCCGCGACGATGCCGAGCAGGCCCGTCCACGAGGTCAACAGGTGCAGGTTGTGGAAGAACGACGTGGTGAAGGAGATGACGCCCAGCAGCGCGGTCAGCGCCACCAGGGTGTTCTCCCGCGGGTGCGGGTGGCCGTCGGTGTTGAGGGTGAGGGCGGGCATGCGGTGGACGGACTGTGCCATGTGTCCCACCTCCTGGCGTGGAGACGAACGGGCAGGATCCCGTTCCGTCCAGATTGCGGCGGTTGGACTGGTCTCACAACCCCTATGCGTTTTGTTCGGCCGTACGGGTGCGGGTAGGCTGTGCCGTCTGCACTGGTGTAGTTGTGCCCCCTTGCGCCCTCTTGCGGGCGGCCGCCCGATCGGGTGAGCGGGGCCCGACTGTCGGACCCGGCCGCTACGGTGGCCGGTGTCGTCACGAGCTCCGGTGCCGACGCTGCACAACCCTCCTGCCACGGAGAGACCGTGGCCGTTGAGTCCAAAGGAGGTGGGTTACCCATGCGTCACTACGAGGTGATGGTCATCCTCGACCCCTCGGTCGAGGAGCGCGCTGTCTCCCCCCTGATCGAGAACTTCCTCACCGTCGTCCGCAACGCCGGCGGCAAGGTGGAGAAGGTCGACACCTGGGGTCGTCGCCGTCTGGCTTACGAGATCAACAAGCAGTCCGAGGGCATCTACTCGGTCATCGACCTGAAGGCCACGCCTGAGGTCGTCAAGGAGCTCGACCGCCAGATGGGCCTGAGCGAGTCGGTTCTGCGGACCAAGGTCCTGCGCCCGGACACCCACTGAGCCACCTCTGAGGCCTTCGGGTCTCGGGTAGCTCGCGACCGCTGTTTCACGTGAAACAGCGGTGAACGGACATCTTCCCGAGAGGTCATCACCACCATGGCAGGCGAGACCGTCATCACCCTCGTCGGCAATCTCGTCGACGACCCCGAGCTGCGCTTCACCCCGTCGGGTGCGGCGGTCGCGAAGTTCCGCATCGCGTCCACCCCCCGCACCTTCGACCGCCAGACGAACGAGTGGAAGGACGGCGAGAGCCTCTTCCTCACGTGCAACGTCTGGCGGCAGCCGGCGGAGAACGTGGCCGAGTCGCTCCAGCGCGGCATGCGCGTCATCGTGCAGGGCCGACTGCGCCAGCGGTCTTACGAGACCAAGGAAGGCGAGAAGCGGACGGTCTTCGAGGTCGAGGTCGACGAGGTCGGCCCGAGCCTGCGCTCGGCGACTGCCAAGGTCACCCGGGCCAACCGCTCCGGTGGCCCCGGCGGCCCCGGTGGCGGCTTCGGCGGCCAGCAGGGCGGCCAGGGCGGCGGTGGCAACTGGGGCGGCGGTGGCGGCCAGCAGGGCGGCGGCTGGGGTGGAAACTCCGGCGGCCAGTCCGGTCCCTCCGACGACCCGTGGGCTTCCAGCGCCCCGTCCGGCGGCAACCAGGGCGGCGGCGGCTGGGGTGCCCCGTCCGGTGGCGGCTTCTCGGAAGAGCCCCCGTTCTAAAGAGCTGACAGATTTCGTGCGGCCCGGCCGCAGGCGTCCCCGGACGCCCGCCGGGTCGTGAACCCCAAATGGAGCACACAATGGCGAAGCCGCCTGCTCGCAAGCCGAAGAAGAAGGTTTGCGTCTTCTGCAAGGACAAGGTCAACTACGTTGACTACAAGGACACGAACCTGCTGCGGAAGTTCATCTCCGACCGCGGCAAGATCCGTGCCCGCCGGGTCACCGGCAACTGCACCCAGCACCAGCGTGACGTCGCCACGGCCGTGAAGAACAGCCGTGAGATGGCGCTGCTGCCCTACACCAGCACCGCGCGCTAAGAGAGGGTGACCGAGTAATGAAGATCATCCTCACGCACGAGGTGCCGGGTCTCGGCTCCGCCGGCGAGGTCGTCGAGGTCAAGGACGGCTACGCCCGCAACTACCTGGTCCCGCGCGGCTACGCCATCCGCTGGACCAAGGGTGGCCAGAAGGACGTCGACGCCATCCGTCGCGCCCGCAAGATCCACGCCATCCAGACGCTCGAGGCCGCCAACGAGGTCAAGGGCAAGCTCGAGGGCGTCCAGGTCAAGCTGGCCGTCCGCTCGGGCGACGCCGGCCGTCTGTTCGGCTCGGTGACCCAGTCCGACGTCGTCGAGGCCATCAAGGCCGCCGGCGGCCCGGCCGTGGACAAGCGCGCCGTCGCGATCGCCTCGCCGATCAAGACCGTGGGCACCCACAAGGTCTCGGTCAAGCTGCACTCGGACGTCGTGGCCAACCTCGACGTCGCCGTCGTGGCTGCCTGAACCGCATAGCAGTGGCCCGAGGGCCGGACTCCTCCACGGAGTCCGGCCCTCTGCGCTCTCCCGGGACGGGACTCAGCCCCGGACCGCGCCGGTGACCAGCCACCTGCCGCTGCGGGCGCGCAGGACCATGAACCCCGCGCGGACCAGCATGAACAGGTTCATCGCCCACCACAGCCCGGCCAGCCCGGTGCCCGTCGCCGGGACCGCGAGGGCCGCCGGCGCGAACACGGCCAGGGTCGCGAGCATCGCCCACGCCAGGTACGGGCCGTCCCCGGCTCCCATCAGGACCCCGTCCAGCACGAACACCAGGCCGCTCAGCGGCTGGGTGAGCGCGAGCAGCAGCAGCGCGGTGTGCAGCTGAGCCTGCACCGCCGGATCGGGCGTGAACAGCGGGACGTACAGCGGGCGGGCCACGACGACCAGCAGGCCCAGCACGACGCCGGACCCGATGCCCCACTCGACCATCCGCCGGGTGGCCGCCTTCACCCCCGGGACGTCCGAGGCGCCCAGGTAGCGGCCGATGATCGCCTGGCCGGCGATCGCGATCGCGTCCAGCGCGAAGGCCAGGAAGCTGAACAGCGTCATGGCGATCTGGTGCGCGGCGACCTGGGTGTCGCCGAGCCGGGCGGCCACCGCGGTGGCGATCATCAGTACGGCCCGCAGGCTCGCCGTCCGCACCAGCAGCGGCCCGCCCGCCCTGGCGCTCGCCCGGATGCCGGCGGGGTCCGGCCGCAGTGAGGCCCGTTCCCGGCGGGCGCCGCGGACCACCACGACCACGTAGACGGCGGCCATCCCGGTCTGCGCCAGCACGGTTCCCCACGCCGAGCCGGCCACACCGAGCCCGGCGCCGTACACCAGGCCGGCGTTCAGGCCGATGTTGGCGGTGAAGCCCGCGACGGCGACCACGAGCGGCGTGCGGGTGTCCTGGAGGCCGCGCAGCACGCCGGTGGCGGCCATGACCATGAGCATCGCGGGGATGCCGAGGGAACTGATCCGCAGGTACGTCACGGCGTAGGGCGCGGCCGTGTCCGAGGCGCCGAGGACGTCCGCGGCCCAGGGGGCCAGCAGGAGGGTGAGCGCGACCACCGCGACGGACAGGCCCAGGGCGAGCCAGATGCCGTCGACGCCCTGCTGGACGGCGGCCCGGCGGTCCCCGGCGCCGATCCGGCGCGCCACGGCGGCGGTCGTGGCGTAGGCGAGGAAGACGAAGATGCCGGTGGCGGTGGAGAGCGCGGCCGCGGCGACGCCGACGCCGGCCAGCTGGGGGGTGCCGAGGTGGCCGACGATCGCCGAGTCGGCCATCAGGAAGAGCGGCTCGGCGACGAGCGCGCCGAAGGCGGGGACGGCGAGGGCGAGGATCTCGCGGTCGTGCCGGCGTCTGGAGGGTCCGGTGGTGGCGGCGGTCATGCGCTCCAGGTTACTCATCCACAGGTAATGACTGCTAGGACTAATTGGCTATTACTCGAACGGATGAGTGGCGAGCCCGGCGGGCTCCGCGCCCACAGCCGTCCGGTGGTGTGTGAAGAATTTCTCATGCACAGACCCCGGAAGAGGTAATTCCAGGTCAGAGAGTTGACGTGGGGTCGATGGTCCGGTTATCCACAGGACCTTCCACAGGGGCGTCCACAGCTTTGCGGCAGTTCTCCACAGCCCGGGCCCGCTCGTCCACACCCCCTGTGGATAACCGTGTTGGCTGAAGGGCGTCCGGCCCCTTAGCGTGGGCTCTCCGCCCGACACTCCCACCCGCCCCGGCGTCCGTTTTGTCGGCCCCGTGGCGTACAAAGAGGAGCGGCTCCGCTCCAACTCGCACCACTCGCTGATCGGGGAACACGCGTGACCGGCCCCCAGTACGACGACCACGACGCCCCGCCGCCGGAGGACGACTGGCAGACCGCCGAGGACCCCTTCCCGGCCGGTGCGTTCGACGACGCGCCGTTCCCGGACGGGCCCGGCGACCGGCTCCCGGTCTCGCGGGGTCGCGGCGGGGGCCAGGGCGACGGCTTCCAGAAGGGCGGCGGTTTCCAGAAGGGCTCCCAGAAGGGCGGGGGCTTCCAGAAGGGCTCCCAGAACGGCCAGGGCGAGCGCCGCGACCGCCGTGACGACGAGGGCCGGGGCGGCGCCGACGGCTTCGAGCGCGTCCCGCCGCAGGACCTCGCGGCCGAGCAGTCCGTGCTCGGCGGCATGCTGCTCTCCAAGGACGCGATCGCCGACGTCGTCGAGGTGCTCAAGCCGGCCGACTACTACCGGCCCGCGCACGAGATGATCCACGGCGCGATCCTCGACCTCTACGCCCGCGGCGAGCCGGCCGACCCCATCACCGTGGCCGGTGAGCTCACCAAGCGCGGCGAGCTCCAGCGCGTCGGCGGCGCCCCCTACCTGCACACCCTGGTCAACTCCGTCCCGACCGCGGCCAACGCCGAGTACTACGCCCAGATCGTCCACGAGCGCGCCGTCCTGCGCCGCCTGGTCGAGGCCGGCACCCGGATCGCGGGCATGGGCTACGCGGCCGAGGGCGACGTCGACGAGATCGTCAACGCGGCGCAGGCGGAGATCTACGCCGTCACCGAGCAGCGCACCAACGAGGACTACGCCCCGCTCGCCGACATCATGGAGGGCGCCCTCGACGAGATCGAGGCCATCGGCTCGCGCAACGGCCAGATGTCCGGCGTACCGACCGGCTTCGCCGACTTCGACCAGCTCACCAACGGCCTGCACCCGGGCCAGATGATCGTCATCGCGGCCCGTCCCGCCATGGGCAAGTCCACGCTCGCGCTGGACTTCGCCCGGGCCTGCTCGATCCACAACAAGCTGCCGAGCGTCATCTTCTCGCTCGAAATGGGGCGCAACGAGATCGCGATGCGCCTGCTCTCCGCCGAGGCCCGGGTGGCACTGCACCACATGCGCTCCGGGAACATGACGGACGACGACTGGACGCGGGTCGCCCGCCGCATGCCGGACGTCAGCGAGGCGCCGCTGTTCATCGACGACTCGCCGAACCTGTCGATGATGGAGATCCGGGCCAAGTGCCGCCGGCTCAAGCAGCGCAACGACATCAAGCTGATCGTCATCGACTACCTCCAGCTGATGCAGTCCGGCGGCTCCCGCCGGGCCGAGAACCGCCAGCAGGAGGTCTCGGACATGTCGCGAAACCTGAAGCTGCTGGCCAAGGAGCTTGAGGTGCCGGTGATCGCGCTGTCCCAGCTGAACCGTGGTCCCGAACAGCGCACCGACAAGCGGCCGATGGTCTCCGACCTGCGCGAGTCCGGCTCGATCGAGCAGGACGCCGACATGGTCATCCTGCTGCACCGCGAGGACGCCTACGAGAAGGAGTCCCCGCGCGCGGGCGAGGCCGACCTGATCGTCGCCAAGCACCGTAACGGCCCGACGGCGACGATCACCGTCGCCTTCCAGGGCCACTACTCGCGCTTCGTGGACATGACCCGGGACTGATCCCGCGCTCCTGTAGGGTCTCAGATTTCGTGTCCTAATCTCAGGATCAATGGCCAAGTGATGGCCGATAGGACGCGGATCTGAGACCGGCCGGTCAGGCCGTTCATCCGTTTGAGTGATTCTGATCGCGACGCGGACCGTCCGTGAACAGCGTGCTGGCACCGTGGCCGTACGGGCAGTTGCCCGAGGCTGGGGGTGCACGATGGACGGTGCCGCTGCGACTGTCAGCGTTCGTCATCGAGGTGGCGAGGTCGTCGAAGACCGAGCGTGGGCTGAAGTGTCGGTCGGGCTGCTGAAGACGGCCGTGCCGTGGCGAACCTTCCGCTGGTACAAGGGGCAGAGGCACTACTCCGGTGTCTACTGGTCGGCGACGATGCAGGACCACGTGATTTACGAGTCGCGCCTTGAGCTGGCTCGACTGCTGTTTGCCGACTTCGATCCCTCCGTGCAGCGCATCACGGCCCAGCCTTTCCTGTTGAAGGCTCAGGTGGAAGGGCAACTCCGTAGGCACGTCCCGGACTACTTGCTGGTGACTGGGCAAGGACCAATGGTCGTGGACGTCAAGCCGCTCAGCCGGCTGTCCAGGCCCGAGGTGGCGTTCACCTTCGACTGGACTCGGTGGGCGGTGGAGTCACAGGGATGGCAGTACGAGGTCTGGAGCGAGCCGCCGACCCCGAAGTTGGAGAACATCCGTTTCCTGGCGGGCTACCGTCGGGACTGGCTCTTCAGTTCCGATCTCCTGGACGAACTCCGCGAGGCCGAGCTTGACGGAGTCTCTATTGGCCAAGCCGAAAGTCTCCTGCCCTGCCATCCGGCGCCTCAAGTGCGGTCCGCGATCCATCACCTGCTCTGGACGCACGATCTCGTCACCGACCTCGACCAACCCCTCGTTCCTTCCCAGACCTTGAGGAGGGGCGCGTGACCCGGGCCGGCACCCGGGTAGGAGTTGGCACTCGCTTCCGCTACGACGGGGAGACCGTCGAGGTTGTGGAGATGGTCGCGACCACCGCAGGGAACGAAGTGGTCCTCAAGGACGGCCGGGGCCGACTGCTTCGGCTGTCATTGAGGCAACTGCTGTTCTCCGACCACGCCACCGTCGTTGCGGACCAGCCCGGACCGGCGACCGACGATGTCGACGAGATTGCCTCGGTAGTGCTGGGCCAGCTCCACGAGGCTGAGAGGCGGAAGATCCTCGACCAAGCCGAGCACGTTCGTGAGGTCCTGACGGGATATCGGTCCGGAAGCCCGGAACTGGCGCGTGAAGGCGAGCCTCGTCCCGAGTACGCGCCGGAGAAGCCTTTGGAGGCCAAGTACGCCGCGAAGGGTGCGGAGCTCGGGGTTGCCGCACGCTCGGTAAGGCGTTGGGTCACTGCGTTCCGCGAGCACGGCGAGGCCGGACTGGCTCCTAGGAAGGGGCTGGAGAGGAAGTCGCAGGTCACAGCCGACGACCGGTGGGTGGAGACCGCGCTGGAGGTGATGGTCGAGCACACGGGGCAGTCCAAGCCGTCCCGCACGATGGTCATCGATCGAACGCGGGCACGGGTGATCGCAAGGTTTGGTCCGGACGTGGTGCCTCAGCCGAGCCGGGCGACGGCGTTTCGGCTGCTGGCTGAGTTGGAACGGCGGCACCCTCTGTTCCGGCTGAGCACGAAGCGGAACCGGGACATCGCCGACCGGCCCGAGGGTGCCTACGGCAAGCTTCGCCCGACCAGGCCGGGCGAGTACCTCGTGATGGACTCCACCCGGCTGGATGTCTTCGCGTTCGACCCGATCACGCTGCGGTGGGTGCAGGCCGAGCTCTCGGTCGGGATGGACTGGTACACCCGCTGCATCACCGGGATCCGGATCACGCCGGTCTCTACGAAGGCGGTGGACGTCAGCGCGGTGCTCTACCAGTCCTTCCGGCCCCGCCCGGCGGTTCGAGACTGGCCCAGGCACGCGGTCTGGCCCGAGCACGGCATCCCCAGAACGGTGCTGGTGGACGTCGACGCGGCCGAAGGCCCAGGGCTCGCCTCGCCGGCTCTCGTTCCGGAGACGCTGGTGGTCGACCACGGCAAGGTCTACGTCTCGGAACATCTGACCAGCGTCTGCCGTCGAATGGGGATCTCGATCCAGCCAGCCCGGCTGCGTACAGGCCGAGACAAGGGCCCGGTCGAGCGGTTCTTCCGGACCATCCGCGAGGACCTCCTACAGGCCCTGCCCGGCTACAAGGGGCCCGATATCCACTCCCGGGGCGAGAGACCGGAGGACGACGCGTTCTTCTTCCTGGACGAGCTGGAGGCGATCATCCGTGAGTGGACCGCGGTGGTCTATCACTGCCGACCTCACTCCGGTCTCCTCGACCCGGGCTTGCCCGGGATGAGGATGTCCCCGGCGAAGATGTTCGAGCACGGCATGGCGAGGGCCGGCTACATCGAGGCCCCGCGGGATCCGAACCTCGCCTTCGAGTTCCTGCAGACCAAGTGGCGCACGATCCAGCACTACGGCGTCGAGATTGACCGCCGGCGCTACAACGGACCCGCGCTCAACGCCTACCGCAACCTCAAGAGCCCCTACGACGGACCGGTCAAGAACAGCTGGCCGTTCCAGGTGGACCCCGACGACATCACCAAGATCTACTTCCGGGATCCTGACAGCCGTCGCTGGCACACCCTGCTCTGGGAGCATGCTCCAGCGGCGCACATGCCGCTGAGCGAGGACGCCCTGGCCTTCGCTCGGAAGCTGGCCGCCTCGAAGTACCGCTACCCGGACGACCGGCTCGCTGTTGCCGACCTGCTGGAACGGTGGAACCTCGGGCTGGGAACGACGTTGGCTGAACGGCGCATGGCATTGCGGCTCTCCCGTGAACAGGCTGCGATCGAACTGCCGGATACCGAGGCCGAGACGGTCATCTCGCTTTCGTCCGTACGCAAGGCCCTCGGGGCGGACTCGGACATGGCGGAGCCCGAGCAACCGGAGCCGACTGAGCTTGGCGATGACGACGAGGCCGACCTGGAGGGCCTCACTAACGAGGGCGACTTCTACGCGGACGCCCTGGAGGATGTGTGACCGACACCAGCCTGCAGAATCTGAGCAACCTGGCGCTGTCGCGGAAGGAGGACTTCAAGGCCTTCGTTGATGCACCGCGCCGCGACCAGCCCGAGTCTCTGACTCAGGCTCAGCTGGAAGCACTGGGTATGAAGGCGCGGGCTGAGTACAACCGCCGGCGGCGGGAATGGCACGCGAACCTCGGCCCGATCAAGACCCCCCAACTGATCGAGTTCCTCGAAGATTTGTGGGACATCGTCGACAGCAACCTCCAGGACGGCGACAAGGCCAAAGGGGCCGTGGCCGTTGACGCCTTTCCCGGCCTGGGGAAGACCACCTCGGCGCTCGCGTTCCTGCGGGAGTTTCATCGTCGGGAGGTCGCCGAGCAGGGCGAGTACACCGCCCAAGGGCACGAACGGCTGCCGGTCTGCCGGGTCGGGCTGACAGGCAATACCGGTATGAAGGATCTCAACCGGGCCATGCTGGAGTTCTTCGGTCACCCTGGGCGAAACCGCGGAACCACCGCCCAGTTCGGCCAACGGGCGCTGGACTGTGTGCTGTCCTGTGAGGTCCGCGTGCTCGCGATCGACGACCTGCACTTTCTGAAGTGGGGCAACACCAGCGGCATTGAGGTCAGCAACCACCTGAAGTGGATCGCCAACGAGTTCCCGGTCACCTTGCTGATGATCGGTGTCGGCCTCGCCGACAAGGGCCTGTTCAGCGAAGGTGGCACCACCGGTGACGCAGCACTGGCCCAGACAGGCCGCCGCACCACCCGGCTGGGCATGCGGCCCTTCACGATCGAGAACGAGAAGGGCCGCCGAGAATGGCGGCAGATGCTCCTCGCCCTCGAACAGCGCGTGGTCCTGAGTAACAAGCGCCCCGGCATGCTCGCGGACGACCTGTCCGACTACCTCTTCGCCCGGAGCACCGGGCACATCGGCTCGCTGATGACGCTGATCAACCGCGGATGCCAGCGAGCCATCCGAAACGGCGACGAATGCCTCGATCGGGACCTGCTGAACCGCGTGAAGAACGACGAGGCATCCGAGAAGGCCCGCCAGGAGCTCGAAGCCGCACTGGAGGCCCGTCGGTTGACCAGCCGCCCTCGGCCCTCACGCAAGAAGGTCGCGTGACCAGCGCCTCGAGAACGCTGCCGATCCGGCTGCAGCCACTTCCGGGCGAGGCCCTCGACTCCTGGCTGGAGGCATTAGCCGAGCGCCTCAAAACCCCGCTGGAGGAGGTACTTTCGCAGTTGGGACTGCCGAAGCAAGCAGGCCAGGCGAGTCTTTCGCAGGACGCTCCCCTGAGCTGGGTCACGGTCCTTCGGCCCGACGATGCCGCCCGCATCGCGTTCGCCAGTGGGTTGCATCCACAGCAGATCAGCAGAATGACACTCGCTCACTTCCACAACCGAGCTCTGCTGATGGAAGAACACCGGCCTCGGGTCAACCGGCATGTTCTGTGGGGTCGCGGCTCCGGATCGCGGTATTGCCCCGGCTGCTTGGACGACACCGCCGGCCGCTGGCAGACCACATGGCGGCTCGGCTGGTCCTTCGCCTGTCCCCGCCACCAGCGTCTGCTCGCCGACTCATGTCCGCGGTGCCGCCGTACCCCAAGGGAGCGCCCGCATCACCTCCATGAGGTTCCACGGCCTGGACACTGCACAACCCTGCTGGACCGTGGCCGCCGAGCGCGCTGCGATCACCCGTTCGCCGCAACCACCACGCTGCCGCTGCCGACCGGACATCCCGCTCTCGCAGCGCAGCAACTCATCCTGGAGGCCATCGAATCCGGAGCACCGGCCTTCGGTGTCTACGCCATCTCGCCCCAGCCGGTGACCGCCGTCCTGTCGGACATCCGGGCACTGGCCAGCTGTATCCTGGCCGACGCTGGAGCGACCGCACTGTCCCATCTGATACCCGATGACCTTGCCCAGGCGCACCTGACCGCGCTACCAGGCCACCGCGCGACACCGAAGAAGCGGCCCGGATTCATGGCGCCCCCTTCCGCAGCCAGTACGGCGGCCGCAGTCACCGCAGCCATGCAGATCCTGCGCCAGCCCGACATCCAGCAAGCAGGAAGCGCGCTTCGGAGCCTCTTTAACGAGATTAAGAACGAGCAGCAGTCGGCCACCAGTCCGGGCACTCCACAGATCTGGGGAAAGGACATCAGCCCATTCCTGCACGCCGTCTGTCTCGCGGCCCACGGACCGTCCATGCGGCCCAGCCTGCAGCTCCGGCACCGGACCATCACCGAGTTCCCGCGTCGAGCCACGTCCGGCAGCGAGCAGACCGCACTCCGGGCCCGCAAGATTCCGACCATGCTCTGGCCGGCCTGGACTATCCGGCTAACGCCAGCCGCCGGTGTTAGCCACACCGTGCTCCAGTCCGTCCTGGCGAGCGCCCTCCTTCTGATCGGCAGCAGAACCGAACGCGACGAAGCAGCAGCTGAACTTGGCTCTGCCACCGACAAAGTGAACGTCTCCCGCGTGCTTGAGGTCCTTCGCGACGGCCCGACCTGGCCCGACATCCAGCGCGCGATGGACCGCCTTGTCACCTACCTCGACAGCCACGAGACACCGATCGACTACCGACGCCGTCGCCAGCTCGACTACAGCGGCCTTCTCCCCGACGACGAGTGGCTGAGGATCTGCCGCCACACTAAAGCGATGGCAGGGAACGGACGCCGACAGCGAGTGGTCCGCGCCATCGTCTTTCAGCGCATCAGCGGTCTGCCCTTCACGGCCGACCCCGCCAACGCTGACATCACCGACGATCACTTCAGACATCAGATCACCACCTTCCCGATCACCCAGAACCCTGAGCTGGCAAGGGCCCTTCGCCAGGGCGCCCACGAGTTCCTCGCGCAACACGGCATCCGAGACGAACCTGTCTCCTGGCAACCTCCCTTGAGGCTGCTCGACGGTCTCGATCTTCCTGGGCCTGATCCAGCCCGGATCGATCTCGTCCGCCTGCACGAGTTGATTCGGGGCGAGAAGCACTCGCTGCAACGGGCTGCCGAAGCGCTCAGTACCAGCCTTGACGCTGTTCGGCACACTCTCGACGAGCATCCGGCACCTGGCCTCCCCATGGACAGCCTCCGCCTCCTCCGCGCAGCGGCCAGGGAGAGCATCCCCGCTGAGGAGTTCCGCCGCCTGTACGTGGACGAGCACCTGTCCCTCGACCGCATCTCACAGCTAACAGGCTTCTCCCGAGGAACCCTCACTGCTCTCGCGGGAGAGTACGAAGCCCCTCTCCGCCCAGCGCACGGCTATGCGCACCACGAACCTGTCGACCGCGACTGGTTGTTTGAGCAGTACGTACTCCGTCAGCGGCCGTTGTCTGACCTTGCTCAGGAGAAGGGCATGAGCAAGGCCAACATGCGGAGGTGGGCCCGGATCCACAAGCTCCCGATGCGCCCCAGCGGCGGCGCGAGCCACGCAGACGCACTCCGCAACGCAGAGTCGGTGGAACGAGCTCCGGCCATCCTCCAACCCGTGCTGACCAGTGCCTACGCCAGACAGCGTCTGAGACGCTTCGCCCGAGCGACCGGCTACTCCACGATCAGAGAGGCAGCCGACGGCCTGGGTATCTCCCAGTCGACGCTCTCCTCCCAGATCCGGCGTCTCGAACAGGACCTCGGAGGAGCACTGCTGGAACGTGCCAAACGCAGTAACTCCATGAAACTAACCGAGCTCGGACGGGCGGTCGCCGCAGCCGTTCCGAAGACCATGATGGACGACCACTCGGGCACTGCCCGTTGACCGGCTGGGCCGTCATCGAAGACGCTGGCGGTTTCTGGGACTGGGCGTTGCACGCCCCGACCAACCTCGAAACGTCTACGCTATGAGCGTCTGAGCTCAGTCTTGCGCGATGCCCACACTCCGAGGGGGACCCCCGTGTCTTTGTGGAACCAGATCGGCTACTCGGCGAACCCGTATGCGGTTAGTCCCCTGGGGTCTAATGAGGAAGGTTCCGAGCTAATCGTCGGCCGCGACAAAGAGTTGCGCAAGTTGACGATCCAGCTGAGGTCGACGGATACGCACCCCACTATCGAAGGGGAAAATGGCTCTGGCAAGACAAGCCTGGTTGCAGTGGCCGCGTACCGGGCGGAGAAAGAGTACCGCAATGGGGTGCAGAAGCAGCTCCTCCTCGCGATCCCTGACCTCGTTCAGATGACGTCCGACGTGGCCGAGTTCGAGCGGTCGGCATACTTTGCAATTGCGAAGGCGTATGTCTCCAACGCCCAAAAGCTGGATGACCTTGGGTTTGAAGTCGTCGACGCCTCGGAGTTGAAGAAGTGGCTAGAAGCCCCGTTTATTTACGGAGGTGGTGGAGGGGTTTCTGCGGCTGGCTTCGGGGGGAATTTCACTCGCAGCGTTGCGGCCAATACCAGCCAAGGATTCACTGAGGCAGGGTTTCGGCAGTTGGTGAAGATCTGCCTGGAGACAACCTTCCCAACCCGAGAGCACGGCGCATTTGTTGGCGTCATCGATAATATCGAACTACTGCGGACGTCTGCCGAGGCCCGCAGGGTCCTCGAATCCGTTCGCGATGGCGTTTTGTCTCTGCCCGGTATCAGGTGGGTCCTCTGTGGGGCCAAGGGGATCGTTCGGAGTGTTGTCTCCTCCCCGCGGCTATCGGGAAGGATCGGAAGGCCGATCGACCTTCAGCCTGTTCTGGATGCGGATGTCCCCGAGCTTGTGCGGCGTCGGCTATCTCATTTTGCGACAAGGCCCGACCCGGATGCTCCAGTCGGTCCTGAAGAATTTGCCCATCTCTACAAGATCTCAAATATGAACCTCCGCAACTCATTCAAGCATGCTCAGGACTTTGCAGTATGGCTGGATGAAGAAGATAATCTTGCGGCTCCCCCAGGGGAGAAAAAGGAATTGCTGGAGCGCTGGATCGAAATCACTGCATCGGAGTATGCTGTTGCCTCGCCGCTCCAGCCAATGCAGTGGACCTTGTTTGACAAAATCATTGCCGCCGGCGGGGTGATGGCTCCGGGGGACTATGAAGCATTTGGCTTCAATAGTGCCCAGGCCATGCGATTCCATCTGCAGCGACTGGAGGAAGCGAACCTCATCGATAGTGCGATTGACGAAGATGATCAGCGAAGGAAGACGATTTCAGTCACCAGTAACGGCTGGCTAGTGAATTACCATAGGAATGCTGGCTCATCAAACTGAGGGGTGGCGAGGCCGGTGGGCTAGTCGACGTTCAGATCCTATGAGGATAGCCTGGTCGCAGCTTATCCAGGCGGCGAGAGCGAAGAGATCCTACGCCGACGGTAGGGTCTCAGGACTTGCTGAACGATCTCAGGATCGACTAGCCGAACTCCGGAATCCATACTTCTGCGCGGCCCGCTGTGCGCGCACTCGCTGGCCCTTCATCTGCATCTGCGCAAACTGCTCACTCACTCTGTACGCGGTGGCGACGCGTGCGTTGTCCCAACCGTCGAACGCCATGCGCTCCGCCGCGGCGAGCGGGATCAGCAGCTCGCCTGCCATGAAGGTTGCCTGCTTCTCCTGCTCCTCATTGAACTGCCGCTTGTGGTCCTCGCCGAAGATCACGTTGTCAAAGGGATGTTCCAGCAGGTGATGGCCGAGTTCGTGAGCAATGTTCGACCGGCGCCGGACCACAGCATGCGACTCGTTCTCGACAATGACCCGCGCTGTGCCCAAGGGCACCAGCGCGGCCGACCAGGCTGACGAGTCGAGCGCGGTGAAGTGGTTGAGGACTTCGGTTCCGATTCCGAACTCGACCAGACTGCTGAGTGTGTACACGTCGATGCCGTGCTCTTCGGCGAGCACATACGGGTCGAACGGGTCGTTGGGCCTCAGGTCGAGCGCGGCTCGCTCCTCCTGTGCGACCTCTCGCATCAAGGCCTGCGTCCAGCGCATCTCAGTGGCTCCGAGTGCCACGTTCCGTGCGGAAGCGCCGCGCAGCCGCGCCGATTACCTCTTGGAGGTAGGCCACGTCGCCTTCGGAGAGATCGCTACGAGCCCGGAGTAGCGGGACGAGGGAGGCCACGAGCTCTGGCTCCTCCGCGTGGGCCTCCCGACCTGGGACCACGTAGAAGGCCTCCGCCGGCATACGCAGCCACGTCGTCATCGCCGCGAACGCCACGACATCAGGCTTCAGTCCGTTGGCCATGCGCGAGATGGTCGAGGCGCTTACCCCGATCTCCTTCGCCAGCTGTCGACCGGATAGATCCTTTTCCAGGCGGGCCGCCTCCAAGGCCGCATGCAAGGCCTTCACGTCCACGCTTGGGCCGTCACTCATCACTGCCCCTGACTTCTCATGGTGCTCGACATGTCGATCACTTCTGCTACAGTGTACCTGCTCGAAACTTCGAGCATCGATTGACATTCGGCGTGGGTGTCTGTCGGCCTGTTCACACGCCGTAGGAGTACCGATGTCGCAGGAGAGCCACGGGCCCGGCCCCGTCACGATCATCGTTAACACCCGACCGCACCACTGGGACTCGAAGGAGATTTCCTTCGAGCAGGTCGTCGAGCTGGCCTACCCCGGCCAGCCGGGGACCGGCGAGGACACCTTCACGGTCCGGTACAGCCGTGGCCATGACGGTCACGGGTCGGGGAGCTTGACGGCCGGCCACAGCGTGCGGGCGAAGGAGGGGATGGTCTTCGATGTCTACCGCACCTCTCGTTCGTGATCCCGATCTGTCGCGCCTGCTCGACGACGGTTTCGATGTCGTCGTGCAGGCAGGGCACCTGCTCGTTCGGCATATTCCTTATGTGACCGAGGTGCGGACCATCGAGTACGGCTTCCTCGCCTATCCGGTGACTGTCAGCGGAGACCGCGTCGTATCCGACACCGACCATCGCATCTGGTTCGGAGGCTCGGCCCCTTGCGACGAGCACGGCCGGAAGCTCCCGCTGGCCAATCCCGAAGCCCGAGCCATTGCCGACGGGCTGCAGGCGAGCTTCATGCTCTCCAGCAAGCCGACGCCGAATGGGTACCCCGACCAGTACTCCAAGGTCACGGCGTACGCGCGAATGATCGCTGACCAAGCGCAGGCGATTGACCGCGCGGTGACGCCCACCCCTGGCGCGGCCTGGCAGATGATCGACGATGACACGCCGTTCGTGTACCGGGACACGGCGACGTCGCGTGCCGGCCTCGCCGCCGTCAACCGGCGATACCGGGGCCACCGAATCGTGATCGTCGGCCTCGGCGGGACCGGGACCTACATCCTCGACCAGGTTGCCAAGACGGAGGTTGACACGATCGTCCTCGTCGACGGCGACACCTTCGACAATCACAACGCCTTCCGAGCTCCGGGTGCGGCCACGCTCGACACGTTGCGCGACCGCCCGAACAAGGCCGCGTACTTCGCGACGGTCTACTCGAACATGCACCGCGGTATAACCGCGTACGAGCAGTACCTGGACGAGGACAACCTCGAAATTCTCGAAGGGGCGACCTTCGTGTTTCTCGCGTCCGACGACGCCGCGGGCAAGCCCGTCATCATGGACTGGTTGGAGGCCCAGGACGTGCCGTTCATCGATGTTGGATTGGGCATCGACGAAACCGATGGTCGGCTCGGCGGTCTGCTGCGGGTCACGACAAGTCTGCCGGGGCGGCGCGAGCAGGCGCGCCGGAGGGTTCCGATCCCGGCACCCGAACGAGACGACTACGGGCGCAACATCCAGACCGCCGACCTGAACGCGCTCAACGCGATGCTCGCGATCATCCGTTGGAAGCGCTACGTCGGCACCTACGCGGACGCCACAGGTGAGGGCTTCGCCACCTATTCGTTGATCACGAACGAGATCTCCAACGAGGACCTGTCGTGACCGCAGTCGGGTTTCTTCGGCCGGAGTTTGCCGAGAGCTTCCCAGCGACGATGGAGCAGGGGGTGCTGTACATCTCGATTACGTACAGCACCTGCGGCCACCTCTGTTGCTGCGGCTGCGGGCAGGAGGTGATCACGCCGCTGTCGCCCGCACAGTGGTCGTTCACCTACGACGGCGAGAACGTCTCCCTGACCCCTTCGGTCGGCAACTGGGCTTTGCCGTGCCGATCGCACTACTGGATCCGCAAGGGCGCGGTGCAGTGGAGCCGCCGGTACTCGCCCGACGAGGTTGCCGAGAACCGTGAACGCGATCGGCACGAGCTCGCGCAGCAAGCTGGCGAGATCATGGGAGGCCGGTTTGCCAGGATGCGCGCGCGGTTGGGCTTGCGGCATCGGTGAGTCTTTGCTGAGTGGGACGGATCTGTGGTTGGACCATTTAGAGTCTCCCGTTAGGAATCCGCCGCCACAAGCAGATGGACCCCCAGGCCCTCGGTCCGGACTGCGTGCGATTTCTGATGCTCTCTCCTGAGCCGAGTTCACGTTGCCGCCGCTCGGCTGGGTGCGCGACAGCCGCTGGTGGGTCGGACTCCGGGCTGTCGGAGTCCGACCCCGGGCCTACTGCCCCGCCGGGAAGTTCTGGACCTGTCGCTCGGTCTCGGCCTGGTATGCCTCAGCCAGAGCACGGATATTGTCGAACTCGGCCTTGGTGATGTCCGCGGGCCTCCCCCAGGACGAGGAGTCCGGGTCGAAGTCCGTGTAGAAACCGGCCTGCTTCTTCCGGTTCGCGGAGTCGAGCAGCTCCAGCAGTTCGGTCACCAGCGTGCCCTCGTCGGCCTTGAGCTGGTGACCCGTCAGAGCCTTCGAGAAGATGCCCGGGTGCTCGGTGAAGAGGTGCTGGTAGAACCCTGCGGTGTGGCGCTCCTTGTGACCGCTGTAGATGATCTTGCTCAGGGCGTCCTCGGTGAAGGCGATGTGCTGGCCGCCCACCGCGACGGCGGCGAGCGTCCGGGACTTCACCGACTCCTCGAACGCGAGCACTGCAAGAGCAGCGGCCTGCCCGAAGAGCTGGCCGGCGGCCACGAGGTCCGCGCTGTCCAGCATCTCGCGGGCGTTCGCCGCGGCGATCTTGAGGCCGATGGCTGCCTCGTCCTGTGTGGGGAGGCGCTTCTTCGCCATCCAGGGGCCTTCTTTCTCGGTGATGTCGGAGGTGTGTGCGGTAGCCCGCAGGGCGCGAGCCAACCATCAGGATGGTAAGCAGAAATGCTGACAACTCGCTTGGATTATTTGGTTCTTGGTGAAAGTGCTCAAATGGGACGGGGTGGACACAGTGCGATAGTCAGGCCCACCCGGCCAAGGCGGCCAGGGCGCCGCCGAACATCCCGTACGACTCGGGCGTGGTGGAGAGGCCGTCGGCTCCACCATGAAGGGTGGCGTCGCCGGGGCGGGTGGTAGTCGAAGGGCGATACCCGCTGCGGCGGGCGAGATGGTGGTGCGATGCAGCAGCCCGCCCTACGACTTCGACGGGTGACGAGATCAGCTCCGGGGATCTGCCACCGTGGTGAGACTGATCAACCGCAACAGGTGGTGAGACGGATCCGGGAGCCGCAGGTCACAGCGACGGCCTGTGACACGAGCCGCGAGATCCTACAGCTCCCGGCGCACGAGGCCCTGGCTTTGCGGGGGATGGCTCCAGGGCGCCCGTGACAAAATCGGCGGGTGCAGATCGGGATGCTGGGGACATTGCAGGTTCGCACGGATGCCGGCGACGCGGTCGACGTGCCCGGGGCGCGGTTGCGCGGCCTGCTGGTCGCCCTCGCGCTGCGGCCGGGGCGCGTCGTTCCCAGGGCCTCGCTGGTCGACTGGATCTGGGGCGAGTACCCGCCCGCCGACGCGACGAACGCCCTGCAGCGCCTGGTCTCCCGGCTGCGGAAGGTGCTGCCGGCCGGGGTGCTCGAAGGGCGGACGGACGGCTACCTGCTGGCGGTGGAGCCCGACACCGTCGACGCCGTGCGGTTCGAACGCCTCGTCGGCGCCGCACGGGCCCGCTCCGAGGACGGCGCGGGTCGCCTGCGGCTGCTGCGCGAGGCCCTCGAACTCTGGCGCGGGGCGGCCCTGCAGGACGTCGGGCTCCAGGGCAGCGGCCCGTTCGACGCCGCCGTCGTCCGGCTGGAGGGGCTGCGCCTGACCGCCGTGGAGGAGCGCTTCGAGGCCGAGGTCGCCCACGGGCGCGGGGCGGAGCTCGTCACCGAACTGACCGATCTGGTGGCCGCGCACCCCGTGCGGGAGCGGCTCGTCGCCGCGCTGATGCGGGCCCTGGCCGCGGCCGGCCGGGACAGCGAGGCCCTGCAGGCCTTCCAGGCCGCGCGGGAGGCCCTGGCCGGTGAACTGGGCGTCGACCCGTCGCCGGAGCTGTCCGCTCTCCATGTCGCGTTGCTCCGCGGAGAGTTGGGACGCCGGGAGGAAGCCCGCACGACCAACCTGCGAGCCGAACTCACCACGTTCGTCGGCAAGGACGCCGACGTCGCCGCCGTCCGCGGACTCGTCGCCGAGCACCGCCTCACCACCCTCATCGGACCGGGCGGCTCCGGCAAGACCAGGCTCGCCACCGAGACCGCGCGCGCCCTGCTCGCCGAACTGCCCGACGGGGCCTGGCTCGTGGAGCTCGCCCCGCTCGGCGCCGACGGCGACCCGGCGCAGTCGGCGCTCGCCGCCCTCGGCCTGCGCGACGCCCTGCTCGGGGAGACCTCCGGTGCCGACCCGGTGGACCGCCTCGTCGCCGCGATCCGCGAGCGCGAGGTGCTGCTCGTCCTGGACAACTGCGAGCACGTGATCGAGGCGGCGGCGCTCTTCGCCCACCGCGTGCTCGGCGAGTGCCGGAAGCTGCGGATCCTGGCGACGAGCCGGGAGCCGCTCGGCATCACCGGCGAGGCGCTGTGGTCGGTCGAACCGCTGTCCCTGCCGGCGTGGGGGGCGGGCCCGGAGGAGATCGCGTCCTCGCCCGCCGTCCGGCTGCTGCGGGACCGGGCCGGCGCGGTGCGGCGGGACCTGACGGCCGACCCGCACACGCTGGCGACGATGGTCCGCGTCTGCCGCGCCCTGGACGGGATGCCGCTGGCGATCGAACTGGCCGCGGCCAGGCTGCGCACGATGACCGTCGACCAGCTCGCCCACCGCCTCGACGACCGGTTCCGCCTGCTGACCGGCGGCAGCCGCACTGCGCTGCCTCGGCACCGGACGCTGCGCGCGGTCGTCGACTGGAGCTGGGAGCTGCTCACCGACGCCGAACGGACGGTGCTGCGGCGGCTCTCGGTGTTCGCCGGCGGCGCGGGCCTGGAGGCGGCCGAACGCGTCTGTGCGGTCGGGGAGGGCGGCGCGGCCGGGGCGGACGGCGCGCTCGGGGAGGAGCAGGTGCTGGAACTGCTCACCTCGCTCACCGAGAAGTCGCTGCTGGTGGCGGACGGTGAGGACGGCGACGCGCCGCGCTACCGCATGATCGGCACGATCCGGGAGTACGCCGCGCACCGCCTCGCGGAGGCGGGGGAGGCGGACGCGCTGCGCCGGGCGCACCTCGCGTACGTCACCGAGCTCGCCGAGACCGCCGACCCGCACCTGCGCCGGGCCGAGCAACTGGAGTGGCTCGCCGTGCTGGAGGCCGAGCACGACAACCTCGGTGCCGCGATGCGCGGCGCCCTCGCGGTCGGCGACGCCCAGGCGGCGATGCGGCTGGCGGCGGGGGCCGGCTGGTACTGGTGGCTGGGCGGTCGCCGGGCCGAGGGCATGGAGCTGATCGCCGCGGCCGCCGCCCTGCCCGGCGAGGTGACCGACGAGGTCAGGGCCACGGTGTACGCGATCCTCGTGATGTTCGTGAGCTCCGGACGGGGAGACGAGCACCAGGCCGCGGAGTGGATCCACAAGGCCCACCGGTTCGCCCGGGGCGGTCGGACGCGCCACCCGGCTCCGGGCCTGGTCGCCCCGCTGGAGCGCATGCTGCGGGAGCCCGGCGCGGTCCTGGCCGCCTGGGAGCCGCTGCTGGAGCACGAGGACCCGTGGGCGCGGGCGCTGGCCCGGCTGCAGCTGGGCAAGATGCGGATCATGCTCGGCCACGCGGGACGGGACGCGGACGCGCACCTGGAGGCGGCGCTCGACGAACTGCTGGCGCTGGGAGAGCGGTTCGGGATCTCCTTCGCCCTGACCGAGCTCGCGGACCGGATCGCCGTGCGCGGGGAGTTCGCCGCCGCGTGCGAGCACTACGAGCGGGCCGTCGCGGTGGTCACCGAGCTCGGCGCGACCGAGGACGTCATCCGGATGCGCTCGCGGCAGGCGCAGCTGTACCGGCGGCTGGGCGACGAGGCGGCGAGCGCGGCCGCGCTCGCCGAGGCGCAGCGCTGCGCGGAGCGGGTCGCCTGGCCGGACGCGCTGGCCGAGTTGGCCCTCACGAAGGCCGAACTCGCCAGGTGGGACGGTGACGTCGAGGCGGCGTACGAGCAACTCGGCGTCGCGACCGCCCTGTTGGGCGACGGGGCGGAGCGGGCGAGCCTCCGGGCGGTGCGGCACGACCTGCTCGGGTACCTCGCCGACGGCCTCGACGAGGCCCGCGAACACCGTGCGGTGGCCTGTGCCGCGGCGGCCGAGGCGGGGCACGCGCCGCTGATCGCCCAGGTGCTGGTCGGGGTCGCGGACCTGGCGCTGCGCCGGGAGGAGTTCGGGCAGGCGGCGCGGCTGCTCGCGGCGAGCACGGCGGTGCGCGGTCTGCCGGACCTCCTCCAGCCGGACGCGGCCCGGATCGAGGGGAGGGCGCGGAGCCGCCTCGGCGACGCGGGATTCGCCGAGGCGGCTCGGGAGGGGGCGGGGAGCGACTGGTCCCGGCTGGTCGAGGTCGCGCTCGTGCGCTGAGTGCCGGGGTCGCGCTCGCGTGGTCAGGCCCGCTTCCGGAAGGTGGCGACCGCCCACGCGTAGCCCACGACCGCGAACCCGACGCACCAGGCGACGGCCGTGAGCGCGGTGCCGGTCGAGGCCGTGCCCGTCAGCAGGCCGCGCAGGGTCTCGATGATCGGGGTGAAGGGCTGGTACTCCGCGAACTGTCGTACGCCGGCCCCCATCGTGTGGGCGGGCACGAACGCGCTGCTCAGGAACGGCAGCATGATCAGCGGCACGGTGGCCATGCCCGCGGACTCCGCGGTCTTCGAGGCCAGCCCCATGGCGACGGTGAGCCAGCTGGCGCCGAAGCCGAGCAGCAGCATGAGGCCGATCGCGCCGAGCCAGCCGAGGACGCCCGCGTGCGGCCGGAAGCCCATCGCGAAGCCGACGCCGACGATGGCCGCGTCGGCGATCAGGCCGCGGACCGTCGTGGCGACGACGTGGCCGGCCAGGACGGCGCCGTGGGAGACGTCCATGGCCCTGAACCGGTTGATGATGCCCTTCGTCATGTCGCCGTTGACGGCCGTGGCGGTGGGGCCCAGGCCGTAGCTGACGGCCATCACGATCAGGCCGGGCATGGCGTAGTCGACGTACCGTCCGCCGACGTCGAAGCCGCCGCCCAGCACGTAGACGAACATGAACATGATCACGATGGGGAACAGCACGGCCTGGAACACCGTGACCGGGTTCCGCAGCGTGTGCCTGACGTTGCGGCGCAGCATGATCGCCGCGTCGCCCAGCGGGGTCGGGAGAGTGCTCATCGCGCGGGGTCCTCCGTGCTTGCGTGTCCGGTCAGGGCGAAGAAGACGTCGTCGAGGTCCGGCGTGTGCACGGAGAACTCCTCGGCGTCGATCGCGTGGTCGTCGAGGCGGTCCAGCAGGGCCCGCACGGACCGGGACCGTCCGTCGCCGGGCACCCGCAGGGTCAGCTCCTGGTCGTCCCGGGTGGAGCCGGCGAGGAGCAGGGCCGCCGCGTCGAGGTCCTGCGGGGTGGCGAAGCGGAAGCGGACGTGGGTGCCGGGGACCTGGCGCTTGAGCTCCGCGGGCGTGCCGTGCGCGGCGATGCGGCCCCGGTGGAGCACCGCGATCCGGTCGGCGAGCTGGTCGGCCTCCTCCAGGTACTGCGTGGTGAGGAAGATCGTGGTGCCGTCGGCGACCAGCTCGCGGACGATCTCCCACATCGTGCGCCGGCTGCGCGGGTCGAGCCCGGTCGTGGGCTCGTCCAGGAAGATGATCCGCGGGTCGCCGACCAGCGTCATCGCCAGGTCCAGCTTGCGGCGCATGCCCCCGGAGTACTCCGCCGCCGGCTTGTCCGCCGCCCCGCCCAGGTCGAACCGCTCCAGCAGCCGGGCCACCACCCGGTCGACGGGGCGCACCCGCCTCAGGTCCGCCATGAGCCGCAGGTTCTCCCGGCCCGACAGGATCTCGTCCACCGCCGCGAACTGGCCGGTGACGCCGATGGCCGAGCGGACCCTGCGCGTCCCGGTCACCACGTCGTGCCCGGCCACGCGCACCGTCCCGGCGTCGGCCTTCGCCAGCGTCGTCAGGACGTTCACCGTCGTGGTCTTGCCGGCCCCGTTCGGGCCGAGCATCGAGAAGACCGATCCCTCGGCGACCTCGAAGTCGATGCCGTCGAGCACGACCCGGTCGCCGTATGCCTTCCGCAGTCCCGAGACCGCGATCGCCGAATTCCTCATGCCCGGAACGATCCCGGGCGGGCCTGACACCCCCCTGTCACACCCCTGACACGGCCTCTGACACGGCCTCCGACACGAAGTGATCAAGGAGTCGTGAAAGGGTTGTGTTCGAATGGGCTACCCTCCAGCGCGTGACGATTATCAGATCGCTGCCTCGGTGGGGGGCATACAAGGAGCGTCGTGCGGACCGTGCGGCCGCACCGACGAGCAGGCTCGGCTGGCTGGACGCCCTGCGGGGCATCGCCGCGCTGGCCGTGGCGGCGCACCACTTCGAGATCCTGAGGCTGGTCCCGTACGGCGACGTCATCGCCGCCCACTTCGACCTCGGGTTCTACGGGGTCATCGCGTTCTTCATCGTCAGCGGGTACATCATCCCGGCCTCACTGGAACGCCGCGGTGACGTCCGGGCCTTCTGGATCGGCCGGATCTTCCGGATCTACCCGGCGCTGATCGTGACCGTGCTCTTCGCCGAGTTCGTCCTGCCGCTCACCTACCAGGTCGTCAGCTACGACGGCGTCCCGTACCACAAGCTCTGGCTGGCGGCCAACGGCCTGCTGCTGTCGGACATGCTGGGCGTGGTGAACGCGCTCGGCATCTCCTGGACGCTCGCGTACGAGATGCTCTTCTACTTCTTCGTCAGCAGCCTCTTCACGGTCGCCTGGCACCGGCGCAGCACGCCGGTCGCGGTCGCGGCGGCGGCGATCGCACTCGTGCTTGGCGTCTGGATCCCGTCGTACAGCCTGAACCACACCCTCACGGAGACCAACAACCTCGTCGCCGCCACCGTGGTCGTCGTGGTCATGGGCGTGCTCTGCATGCTCAGCGGCAATGCGGCGCTGGCCCGGGTCGGCGGTCTGCTGCTGGGCGGCCTCGGCCTGCTGCTGGTGTTCACCAACGGCCGGGACCCCGCGTACGAGAGCTTCACCATCCTCGCGACGATGTTCGCCGGCACGGTCGTCTACCGGGCGCAGCACGGGCAGATCGAGCGCATCGAGGCCTGGCTGTCCGTCGGTTTCGTGGTGGTGGCGGGTGCCATGGTGGGGTGGATGTACAACCGCGACGCGATGGCGCGCGCGACCTCGACCTTCACCTGGCCGGCGTGGACCAACGCCTACCTGGCGGCGTGGGCGTCGTTCGGGCTCTTCTTCCTGCTGCGCAACCGGCGGCTGCCGCGGGTGCTGACCTGGCTGGGCGCGGTGAGCTTCTCGGTCTACCTGCTGCACTGGCCGGTGAAGAAGTTCCTGCTGTGGCAGCTCGGCTGGGACAGCAACCGCTACTACGTCAAGCTGGCCGCGATGCCGTTCGCCGAGCGGTGGTCGTGGGTGGCCGGGTACGTCGCCGTGCTGCTGGTGGTCTGCTGGGCGGTGTACCGGCTGGTGGAGGTGCCGTTCCAGAACCTGGGCCGCAAGCTGACCAAGGCGATGAACCGCCGCTGGCCGCCGCAGTCGCTGGAGCCGGCCGCACCGGGGGTGCCGTCGGCCGCCGTACCGGCGCCGCGCCAGGAACCGGAGCTGGTGGGTGCGGGTTCGTCCGGCGGGGCGGAACGCTCCGGCTGATCCGAGGGACGTGAAGGCCGGGGTCGGATCACGGGTGCGCACCCCGTGATCCGACCCCGGCCCTTTGCGTTCCCCCGGCGCTCGCCGCCCTCAGATCGTCACGGTGGCGCGGAAGAGGGTGGTGGCCGTACCGGAGAGGCGGGTGGGGGTGCCGGCGGCGGGGAGGAAGGCGGACTCGCCGCGGGAGAGGTCGAGGACGGTGCCGTCGGCGCCGGTGAGGCGGGCGGTGCCGGTGGTGCAGAGCAGGATCTGCGGGGTGCGGCCGTCGATCTCGCGGTCGGTGCCGTCCAGCCGGAAGCGGGAGAGGCGGAACTCGTCGATCGGGACGGGGTAGAGCTCCTCGCCCGGGGTGCCGTCCACCGGGGTGGGGTGGAGGACGTCGGGGGCGCCGGCCTCGAAGACGACCACCTTCATGAGCTCGGGCACGTCGATGTGCTTGGGCGTGAGGCCCGCGCGCAGCACGTTGTCGGAGTTGGCCTGGAGCTCGACGCAGACGCCGTGCAGGTAGGCGTGCGGCACGCCGGCGCCCAGGTAGAGGGCCTCGCCCGGGTTCAGCCGGAAGTGGTTGAGCAGCAGGCCGGCGATCAGGCCGCGGTCGCCGGGGAAGTCGCGGGTGATCCGGGCGTACGCCGCGTAGGGGCCCCGCGGGTCCTCCTTGGCGGCGAGGTCCACCTGCGCGGCGGCCTGCCGGACCGCGTCGGCGGCGGTCGCGTCGTCCATGGTGAGGATCGCGGCCAGTGCGCGGCGCAGCGCCTCGGGCTCGTCCCCGGTGCTCAGCAGCTCGACGACCGGGGCGAGCGCGGGCACCGCCAGGCCGGTCAGCAGCGCGGCCGCCTCGGCGGCCGGGCGGAAGCCGCACAGGCCCTCGAACTCGTCCAGCGCGCAGATGAGTTCGGGCTTGTGGTTGGCGTCGCGGTAGTTCCGCCGGGGGGCGTCCAGCGGGATGCCGACGGCGTTCTCGGCGGCGAAGCCGGCCCGGGCCTGGTCGAGCGTGGGGTGGGCCTGGATGGAGATCGGGATGCCGGCCGCGAGGATCTTGAGCAGGAACGGCAGGGTGGGTCCGAAGCGTGCGACGGTCGCGGTGCCGAGCTCGCCCTCGGGGTCCGCGGCGATCAGTTCGTCCAGCGGGCGCGGCCCCGCGCCCCGGTCGGTGCGGGAGGGGTCGCCGGGGTGGGCGCCCATCCACAGTTCGGCCTGCGGCTCGCCGGTGGGGTCCTGCCCGAGGAGTTCGGGGAGGGCGGTGACCGATCCCCAGGCGTACGGGCGGATGGTGTTGACGAGCCTGTCCATGCGCGCGGTCCTACTCCTTCGCTGCGGTGGCGGGGTGTGCCGGATCGTCGGGAAACGGGCCGGGCGGGCGGTCCGGGCCGGGGCGAGGCATCGACCCTAGCCGACGCGCGTCACGTGAGGGGAAACGGCGGGCGTCCGGTGCGAGTGCCGTGGTCGCGGCGGCGATCGGGCCGGTGTCCGGCAGGCGCGGTAGTAGGATGCCAGGACCCATTGTTTCCACCGTGCGCAGCAGTTTCCGCCGCGGAACCCCTCGGCGGGCCGCCGACGGGAGCGGCGTTCCGGAGTGCGGGCGCGACGGTGACCGGCACTCCCGCCATTGGCCGAGAGGTTTGTACGTGACCGTGAACCAGCCGCGTTTTGCTGATCTCGGCAAGGTGCTGGTGATCATTCCGACGTTCAACGAGGCGGAGAACGTCGAGCGGATCGTCGGACGGGTCCGCGCCTCGGTGCCCGAGGCGCACGTCCTGGTGGCCGACGACAACAGCCCCGACGGCACCGGCGAGCTCGCCGACAAGCTGGCCGCCGAGGACGGGCACGTGCACGTCCTGCACCGCAAGGGCAAGGAGGGCCTGGGCGCCGCCTACCTCGCGGGCTTCCGCTGGGGCATCGACAACGGCTACGACGTCCTGGTCGAGATGGACGCGGACGGCTCGCACCAGCCCGAGGAGCTCGACCGGCTGCTCGCCGCGCTGCGCGGCGCCGACCTGGTGCTCGGCTCCCGCTGGGTGCCCGGCGGCCGGGTGGTGAACTGGCCGAAGTCGCGCCTGCTGCTCTCCCGCGGCGGGTCCACCTACTCGCGCCTGATGCTGGGCGTGCCGATCCGGGACGTCACCGGCGGCTACCGCGCCTTCCGCAAGGAGACGCTGCTCGGCCTGGGCATGGACGAGGTCGCCTCGGCCGGCTACTGCTTCCAGGTCGACCTGGCCTGGCGCACGGTGAAGGCCGGGTTCAAGGTCGCCGAGGTGCCCATCACCTTCGTCGAGCGCGAGCTGGGCGCGTCCAAGATGAGCCGCAACATCGTGATCGAGGCGCTCTGGCGGGTGACCTCGTGGGGCATCGCGGACCGGGTGGCCCGGCTGCGGGGCGCTGGGCGGCGCTGAACCTCTGACTTTCCGGGCGAAGGGCCCGCCGGCTGTGTGGCGGTTTCTAGCGGTCGTCGCAACACGTGGTCGGTTGGTTAGGCCGCGATGAGTTTATGCAGGCGCTCGGCTGGGGTTTCCCAGCCGAGCGTTT